>JARKPC010000241.1 GCA_029975435.1 Propionivibrio sp.
TCGGCGCTGGCGCCGTACTTGGCGTAATCGTAGTTGATGAACTTGATCGACTTGAAGTCAGGAACGCGCGGGTCGACCTTGGCGTTCTTGTTCGACGGCAACTGGAACTGCTTGGCCGCCGCCGCCATTTCCTGCGCGGCCGGGGTCAGGGCCCATTCGTAGAACTTCTTGGCGGCTTCGAGATTGCGCGCGCCCTTGATGATGCTCATCGAGCCGATTTCCGCACCCGTGCCTTCGCTGGGAGTGACGGTCTCGACCGGGAAGCCGGCCATCTTCTCGCCCGGCGCATCGTGTACGAAGCTGATCGAGACGGCGGTTTCGCCCCGAGCCACGGCCTTGATCGGGCCGGTGCCGGAACGGGTGTACTGGCCGACGTTGCGGTGCAAGGCTTTCAGGTACTCGAAGGCCTTGTCCTCACCCATCAGTTGCACCAGCGTGGCGACCATCGTGTAGGCCGTGCCGCTGGAAGCCGGGTTGGCGACCTGAATGTCGCCCTTGTATTCGGGCTTGAGCAGATCGGCCCAGGATTTCGGCACGGGCAGTTTTTTCTTGGCCAGCAGTTCCGGGTTGTAGCCGAAGCCGAGCGGGCCGGAATAGATGCCGACCGTCTTGTACTTGGCTTGTTCCGCCTGTTGTTGCGCCCACGGATGCAGTTGCGGCAGGCTGGGCGACTTGTATTCCAGCGAGAGTCCTTGTTCCGCGGCCTGCAGGTGCGGATCACCGGTGCCGCCGAACCAGATGTCGGTCTTGGGGTTGTCCTTCTCGGCGATGAGTTGCGCGAGCGCCTCGCCGGAGCCCTTCATCGTCACGTTGATCTTTGTGCCGGTCGTGCGGGCATAGACGGTACCGATCATGTTGCACCACTCGGCCTGCACCGAACATATGATGTTGACCTGGTCGGCCGCCTGGGCGCCGCCAGCGCCAAAGCCTACGGCCACAGTTGCTGCAATAATGCGGAGAGTGTTTTTCATCTTGGACCCCTTGTCGTTATCTGATTGTCGGAAAAACGTCGATCGCTTTTTCAATCTATTCCGTCCCTTCGTGCCTGTCCAGGCGAGGCGGCACCGGACGACAGTATGAAGCGGCTTGCCGATATCGCGCAAATCAGGAATCGTGATGGGCAGCATAAGCGTTTTCAGGGGGCGAGATGCCATCCGACGTGCGATGGCCCTTGAAAAGCGCCGTCCCCTCCCCCATTTCGTCGTCATTCGGATACTTCACCAAGGAAGTTCGCCATGCGACAAGACAAATTGACCACCAAGTTCCAGCAGGCGCTGGCGGATGCCCAGAGCCTGGCCGTCGGCCACGACAACCAGATGATCGAACCGCTGCACCTGCTGCTGGCGTTGCTGCAGCAGGAGGACGGTTCGACGTCGTCCCTGCTGGCGCAGGCCGGGACCAACGTACAGGCGCTGAAGACGGCGCTCGATCAGGCGATCGACCGCTTGCCCAGGGTCGAAGGGCACGGCGGGGAAGTGCAGATCGGCCGCGATCTGGTCAACCTGCTCAACCTCACCGACAAGGAAGCGCAGAAGCGCGGCGACCAGTTCATTGCCAGCGAGATGTTCCTGCTCGCCGTATGCGACGACAAGGGCGAGGCGGGGCGCTTGGCGAAACAGCATGGTCTGAACCGCAAGGCGCTGGAGCAGGCCATCGCCGCCGTGCGCGGGGGGCAGGGCGTGGATTCGCAGGAGGCCGAAGGGCAGCGCGAGGCACTCAAGAAGTACTGCATCGACATGACCGAACGCGCCCGCCAGGGCAAGCTCGACCCGGTGATTGGCCGCGACGACGAAATCCGCCGCGCGATCCAGATCCTGCAGCGGCGCACCAAGAACAACCCGGTGCTGATCGGCGAACCCGGCGTCGGCAAGACGGCGATCGTCGAGGGGCTGGCGCAGCGCATCGTCAATGACGAGGTGCCGGAAACGCTGAAGGGCAAGAAGGTGCTGAGCCTTGACATGGCCGCGCTGCTGGCTGGTGCCAAGTACCGTGGCGAGTTCGAGGAGCGTCTGAAGGCCGTGTTGAAGGAGATCGCCCAGGAAGAAGGCCAGATCATCGTCTTCATCGACGAACTGCATACCATGGTCGGCGCGGGCAAGGCCGAGGGGGCCATCGACGCCGGCAACATGCTTAAGCCCGCGCTGGCGCGCGGCGAGCTGCACTGCGTCGGCGCGACGACGCTCGACGAGTACCGCAAGTACGTCGAGAAGGATGCCGCGCTGGAACGCCGCTTCCAGAAGGTGCTGGTCGACGAGCCGAGCGTCGAAGCCACCATCGCCATCCTGCGCGGCCTGCAGGAGCGTTACGAACTGCACCATGGCGTCGATATCACCGACCCGGCGATCGTCGCCGCGGCGGAACTCTCGCACCGCTACATCACCGACCGCTTCCTGCCGGACAAGGCAATCGACCGGATCGAGGAGGCGGCGGCGCGCATCAAGATGGAAATCGACTCCAAGCCCGAGGTCATGGACAAGCTCGACCGGCGCATGATCCAGCTCAAGATCGAGCGCGAGGCGGTGAAGAAGGAGAAGGACGAGGCGTCGATGAAGCGCCTGCAGCTGATCGAGGACGAACTGGCCAAGTTGGGACGCGAATACAACGACCTTGAAGAAATCTGGAAGGCCGAGAAGGCGCAGGTGCAGGGCAGCGCGTCGATCAAGGAGGAAATCGACAAGCTCAAGGCGCAGATGGCGGAGTTCCAGCGCAAGGGCCAGTACGACAAGCTCGCCGAGCTGCAGTACGGCCGGCTGCCGCAACTCGAAGCGCAATTGAAGGCCGCGGAAAAGTCCGGCGACGGCGCGAAGAAAAACCAGCTCTTGCGCAACGAGGTCGGCGTGGAGGAAATCGCCGAGGTCGTCTCGCGTGCGACCGGCATCCCGGTGTCCAAGATGATGCAGGGCGAGCGCGAGAAATTGCTGGCGATGGAGGAGCGCATCCACCAGCGCGTCGTCGGGCAGGACGAGGCGGTGCGTCTCGTCTCCGACGCGATCCGCCGCTCGCGCGCGGGCCTCGCCGACCCGAACCGGCCCTACGGTTCCTTCCTGTTCCTCGGGCCGACCGGCGTCGGCAAGACCGAGCTGTGCAAGGCGCTGGCCGCCTTCCTGTTCGATTCGGAGGAACACCTGATCCGCATCGACATGAGCGAGTTCATGGAGAAACACTCGGTCGCCCGCCTGATCGGCGCGCCTCCCGGCTATGTCGGCTACGAGGAAGGCGGCTATCTGACCGAAGCCGTGCGCCGCAAGCCCTACAGCGTGATCCTGCTCGACGAGGTCGAGAAGGCGCACCCGGACGTGTTCAACGTGCTGCTGCAGGTGCTCGACGACGGGCGCATGACCGACGGGCAGGGCCGCACCGTGGATTTCAAGAACACCGTCGTGGTGATGACTTCCAACCTCGGCAGCCAGATGATCCAGCAGATGGCCGGCGACGACTATCAGCTGATCAAGCTGGCGGTGATGGGCGAGGTCAAGGCTTACTTCCGGCCGGAGTTCATCAACCGCATCGACGAGGTAGTCGTCTTCCACGCGCTCGACGAAAAGCACATCAAGTCGATCGCACGCATCCAGCTCGGCTACCTGGAAAAGCGCCTGGCGCAATTGGAGATGACGCTGGAGCCGGACGACAGCGCCTTGTCCGAGGTCGCCAGTGCCGGCTTCGATCCGGTATTCGGCGCCCGGCCGTTGAAGCGGGCCATCCAGGCGCAGATAGAGAACCCGCTGGCCAAGGCGATTCTGGAAGGGCTGTTTGCCGCGGGCGACACGATCCGTGTGTCGTGTGCAGGCGGCGTGATGCGGTTCGAGAAGGGGTAAGCTCGGCCGGGCGGTGCGTGACGGTCGTGCGCGTCAACACCGCCTCCTTGCTGGGGGCGATTACGCGGTGCAACGGTCAAGATTCGATCAGTGATTGCCTCGATCAGGTAGACGTGTGGTGCTGACGCGGCCAATATGCAAACTGGTACGCGTGGGTCTCGCTCAACCTGAATGGAGTCGATTTCGATGATTGCATTGACCACAACGGCTTCTTCCTCGCAGGACCGCATCGGCTGGATCAGGCTTGCCTCAGTGAATCTGCCGCTCAAAACCCCGGTGAGCGATGCCAAGGTGCTCACTGGCCGTCAGGCCGCGCTGAAGGACGTGGCGCTTCTGTTTGCCGAAGTTGAAACGGCGGGTGGTCATACCGGGCTAGGTTTTACCTATACCCTGCGCACCGGCGGCCCGGCGCAGTTTGCGCATGCGTCGGAAGTGGCCCCGTTACTGGTCGGCGAAGACCCGAACGATATCGGCCGCCTGTGGGGCAAGCTGGCGTGGGCGAGCGCATCGGTCGGACGCAGCGGTGTGGCGGTGCAGGCCATTGCCGCCCTCGATACTGCACTGTGGGATCTGAAAGCCAGGCGTGCGGGTTTGTCGCTGGCCAAGCTGCTCGGCGCGCATCGGGATCGGGTGAAGTGCTACAACACCTCGGGCGGCTATTTGCAAGCGTCGGTCGAGGAGGTCCTGGAAAAATCCACGCAGTCCCTGGAACGCGGCATGGGAGGCATCAAGATGAAAGTCGGCCACCCGGACCGCGCAACTGACCTGGCGCGCGTCGCGGCGGTGCGCAAGCATATCGGCGATCAGGTGCCGTTGATGGTGGACGTCAACCAGCAATGGGATCGCACCACCGCGCTGCGCATGGGCATGGCCATGGAACAGTTCAATCTGGAATGGCTCGAAGAGCCGCTGGATGCCTACGATATCGAAGGGCACGCGGCGCTGGCGGCCCAGTTGGTCACTCCCGTTGGCACTGGGGAGATGCTGAGTAGTGCCGGTGAAGTCGCCGCCTACATCAAGCGTGGCGCGATTGACCTAGTGATGCACGATGCCCCGCGCGTCGGCGGAATCACGCCGTTTCTGAAAGTGGCGGCGATGGCGGAGGACGCCGGTCTGGTGCTGGCCCCGCATTTCGTGATGGAAATTCACCTGCAACTGGCGGCTGCCTATCCGCATGCCGCGTGGGTCGAGCATTTCGAATGGCTTGAGCCGGCTTTCAACGAACGGCTGGAAATCCGGGACGGCCATATGATCGTGCCGAACCGGCCGGGACTGGGCCTGTCCCTGAGCGAACGGCTCGGCGAATGGACGGTGGCGAAAAGCGAATTCGGCAAGCGCGCGTGATCCGGCGGTGGCGCGCTGCGCTTGCTGTAAAGGCAGTCTCGGTTCTGCCGGAAACCGCAGCGAAAGAGACGGCTACGGTCCGTAAACCTGTGTGTCCTCGATGATTTCGAGACCGGAACTGGCCAATCGTGATCTGGCCTCGGGAATGTCCTGGACATCGACCATGAAGAACGCGCTGCCGCCTTCATTGACGATGCGACCGTAGGCGTTGGTGAAATTGACGCCCGCACCGGCGATGGCTTTGAGCAAGACGTCGAGTCCGCCCGGCTTGTCGTCCATCTTGAGCACCACGATCTCGCGCAGCGCCGCCGACATGCCGCTCGCGTTGAGTTTTTCGCAAGCCAGTTCGGGCCTAGATACGACGAGATTAAGGATTCCCCAATCGTTCGCCGTATGGTTGAGGTGGATCGAGCGGATGTTGATTTCCGCTTCGCGCAGCACGGCCGTGACCTTTTCCAGTCGGCCCAGACGGTTTTCGAGGAATACCGATACCTGATAGGTCATTTTCGAACTCCTGATGTGTTCATTTCCTGCGTTGGTCGAGAACCCGCACGGCTTTCCCTTCCGCCTTGGGAATCGATCCCGGCTCGACCAGCCTGATCAGCGGGCGCACCAGAACCTCGTCGCGGACCAGGTGGGTGATGCGTTTCTGCAGGCGATCGAGCAAGGTCAGGTCGCCGCGGAACCACTCCTTCTTGACTTCGACTTCGACGATCATTTCATCCTGGTCGTCGATCGTCCGGAGGATGATGCGGTAGTCATCGCCGACTTCCGGCAGCTTCATCAGGATGCCCTCGACCTGCATCGGGAAGACATTGCAGCCCTTGATGATGAACATGTCGTCCGAGCGGCCGGAAATGCGGTCCAGGCGTCGATGGGTGCGTCCGCAGGGGCAGGGGCCGGGAAGGATGCGCGTCAGGTCGCGCGTGCGGAAGCGGATCACCGGCATGGCCTGCCGGTCGAGCGTGGTCATGACCAGTTCGCCGATTTCGCCGTCCGGGACCGGCTCGAGAGTGTCCGGATCAATGATTTCGACCACGAAGGCGTCTTCCCAGACGTGCAGCCCGTTCTGTTCGGTGCATTCGAAGGCCACGCCGGGGCCGTTCATTTCGGAGAGCCCGAAGGAGTTGAATGCCCGGACACCGAACATCTCCTCGATGCGGCGGCGGTGCTCTTCGGTGTGCGGCTCGGCGCCGATGACTAGCGTGTGAAGGTGGGTGTCCTCGCGCGGATCGAGACCTTCTTCCTTGAACACATCGAACAGCCGCCCGAGATAGCTCGGGATGGCGTGCGCAACGGTCGTGCCGAAGTCGCGCATCAACTTGATCTGGCGCGGGCTGTTGCCGGCCCCGGCCGGGATACTCAGGCAGCCGAGCCTCTCGATGCCGTACTGGAAGCCGAGTCCGCCGGTGAACAGGCCGTAGCCGCAGATATTCTGGAAGACATCCGTCTCGCGCACCCCGGCGGCGTAGAGCGAGCGGGCCATCAGGTTCGCCCAGCTGTCGAGGTCGTGCCGGTTGTGATAGACCACGGTCGGGTTGCCCGTCGTGCCGCTGGAACTGTGCAGGCGGACGACATCCTTCTTGTCCGCCGCGAGAAAGCCCCATGGGAAATCGCGCCGCAGATCGTCCTTGGTGGTGAAGGGCAGGTCGCGGATCTGCTCGATCGATATGATGCCGGAATCAAGCAGGCGCCCGATCGCGGGGCATCTCCCGTAATGCGAAGAGCGGACGGCCAACTGCAGCGAGTTCGTCAGGCGTTCGAGTTGCAGATTCTCAAGGCTGTTGCGGTCGAGCGTTTCCAGCGAATGTTCCCAGTACATGACAACCTCGGTGCGATGAAGGATGGTGCGCGCTGATGACCCTGATGGCAGGACAGGTACTATCCCCGACCGATACGGTTCAGTCAAACCCGTGTCAGAGTGAAACGGGAGCCCGAAGGCTCCCGCACATCGAAGTCAGTCCGGGAAACACGCCGCCAGATGGGCATCTCCGAGCCTCGGCGTGAACAGGCTGACGACCACCGCAAAGAGCAGCGAAACCGGCACGGCGAAGATCAGCGGGTCGATGTTGCCGAGCGGCGTTCCGGCGCCCAGGGTGGGCACCCCGAATAACGCTTCGCACAGCCCCAGCGGCTTGGCCACCTTCTCGAACACGAAGAAGAGCACGAACAAACTGACCAACAGGCCGCTGATGAAACCGCTGACCGCGCCGGCTCGGGTGATTCCCTTCCAGAAGAGGCCGAGTGCATAGATCGCGAGGAAGGCCCCGGCGCAAAGGCCGAAGAACAGCGCAGTGCCGTTCACGATGATCGTGGCCCCGGACTTGAAGAATGCCGGGAGGTAATGCGCCGTCAGCGTGGTGATCAGAATGCCGGCGAGCATGGCGATGCGCACCACGCGTACCGGCCGCGCCGATTTCCGCCCCAGGCCCTTTTCCAGGATGTCGTGGCCGATTGCCGAGCCCATGGTGTGGAACTGCGAGCTCATGGTCGACATCGCTGCCGAGAGCAGGGTGATCATGAAGACGGCGGTGAACCACTCGGGGAGATTCTGCTTGATGAACAGCGGGATGACGTTGTCCGGTGATCCCGCGGCGGCCACGGCGATCTTGCCCGCGGAACTGAAGAAATAAACGTTCGACAAGGCGCCTACGACGAAGGCCACGCCGGTCATCAGCATGATGAAGAGTCCCCCGATCACCACGCCGCGATTGAGTTCTCGGTCGCTCTTGACGGTCATGAAGCGTACCACCAGCTGCGGCTGCGCCAGCACGCCGATGCCCACCCCCAGCACCACGGTCGAGATCAGCGTCCACCACAACGGAGAGAACAGCTCGGGCATGGCTGTCCAGCCGCGGTGCCCCTTGCCGGTGAGTGCTGCCGGAACCTTGTCGGCCATGGCGGTCAGCTGTTCGTGGGCGGTGACGACACCACCCAGGCCGCTGTAAGCGAACCACACCAGAATGGCCATGCCGACGACCATGATCCCGCCCTGGAAAGCGTCGGTGTACAGCACGCCTTTCATTCCGCCGAACATGACGTACAGGCCGACGATCAGCACGATGGTCAGCAGCGCCATGTTCTGCGTGAGTCCAAGCGCCACGGTCAGGAAGCTCACGCCGCCCAGCATGACCGCGCCGGCATAGAGCGGCATCGCGATGAAGATGACGGCGGCGGCCGCCACTTGCAGGAAGGTCGAGTCGAAGCGTTTGCCGAGAAATTCGGGGAACGTGTGGGCATCGAGCTTGTGTCCCATGCCGCGCGTGCGTTTGCCGAAGACGATGAATGCAATGAAGATGCCGAGGAAGATGTTGAGCACGGTCAGCCACAGGATGCCCATGCCGAACACGGCTGCCGCGCCGCCGAAACCGACGATGGCGGCGGTCGAGATGAACGTCGAGCCGTAGGAAACGGCCATGATTACCGGGTGCACTTTGCGGCCGGCCAGCAGATAGTCCTTGGCGCTGGCGGTCTGGCGGTAGCCCAGATATCCCAGGGCAGCGGTGATCGTAAGGTAGAACAGGGTTGTAACGGCCACGGTCGCATTCATTGTCTTTCTCCTAGCGTCTTGGTCGTCTCGCCCATTTCAACCAGCTCGGCCATCTCCCAGGCTTCCTCCTCGGCGATTTCACGCGCCTCTTCGGCCGGAGCCGGTTTGTTCCAGTTCAAGAAACCGTAGACGGCACACAAGGCCGCCGACCCCAGCGTCAGCACGAATGCCAGACCGACTCCCCAATCCCCCAAACCCAACATGGCGCCCCCCCAGAAAGTGACCGACTGGCGAGTCGGTCGTTTTTAAAAATTTTTTCCCTACCCTGCGTTGCCGGACTCTTGCCGACGATAAATGCCTCTGGCCAACACCGAACAGAAGAAGGCCCACTCGTCGAGATAGGCGCGGCGCACTTCTTCGGGCGAACGTCCCGCCTCCATTTCCATGAGCACATCCTTGCGCGTCTTGGCCAGCAGCCACTGGATCAGATCGATCAACTGCTCGAGCGGATGACCGAGTCGGGATACATCGAGGCCGGAAAACACCTCAGCAAAGTGGGTCTCGAATACGGCTTGGGCCTTGAGCGCCAGTTCATCCCGCGGCAGGCGGGCAATACGCACCAGCAGGCCGAGCATCGGGCGATTGACCAGATACCATTCGATGGCGATCCGGGATACGCTCAGGAAGCGTTCAAGGATGTCGGCCGGCAGGGGCGTTTCCGCCAGGACGATCTGCTCGCGGATATGGCGGTACAGATCGCTCCATGTCCGCTCCATGCAGTAAAGGTACAGTTCTTCCTTGGAAGCAATGTATTCGTACAGGCCGCCTTTGGAGATTCCGGCTGCGGCGACGATACGGTCCAGTGAAGCGGCGGCGTAGTCGTTCGCGCCGAACTCGGCCAGCGCTGCGGCAAGGATGGTTTCCTGCTTTTCCGGGGGAAGATGAAAGAAAGCCTGTTTCATGCCGGGTCACCGACTGACAAGTCGGGTGAATTTAGACCCTGCTGACAATAGTGTCAATCGAAAGCATGCGCGAGCGTGTGAAGCTCGTCGGATGATGTCGCCGCGAGTTGAGAATACAGCTTCGGGCCGGATTGATGCGCCGGGACTCCGGCCGTCAGGGCTTCAGGCGGAACAGGCGCGCTGCGTTGCCCCAGGCAATCTGCCGCGCAACTTCAGGCGGCAGTTGCGCGAGCCAGGGACGGTAACCGCCCATTATTCGTGCGTAGGAATCCCAGCGCTCGTCGATCCAGGTGTCGGAACCGAGCAGGAAACGGTCCGGGTGGCTTTCAAACAACCGCCTCCAGTCGCCGGAGATTGCTCCCGAGCTGTCGGTAATTCCGCTTCGGTAGGACAGCTCGGCGATTAACCCGGGGTAGGTGCGCAACATGCGGTCTACCTCGTCAGCCGGCAACGAAAACCCGGTGTGCGCCCAGATGATGCGCGCCTCGGGGTAAAGTCTGAACAGAATGTCCAGCGCCGGGACATCGCTGTGGGCGTGCAGCATCATCCGGTGTTCCCGGGCGAAACGTACCATGTCGGCTACGACCGGGCTGCGGGTTTCATCGCCGTGCAGGTGGAACTCGCCGATTCCGGCGAAATAGCCGTGCTGGAACTCGTCGCGGATCAGCGTCATGGTCTCCGGGTTGTTGAACCAGTTCGTGACATCTGCGCGAACCCGGTACGGACGCAGGAAGGGAACGACCTGGAGCGCTTCGGAACGCTTGGCGTACAACGCGTGGGTGCCCGCATTCGGCCGGCTGTTAGCCAGAATGCCGCGTACTCCGGTACGCTTGAAGAGTTCCAGGGCCTGATCGAGCGGTACCCGCGGCGACGGCTCCCAGTTGTAATGCAGGTGGGCGTCGAAAAGCGGCAAGGCGGATTCGGAGGCCGCCGGTTGGGCACGGGCGCCAAGGCCGAGTGAACACAGGAAAACGAGCAACAGGAGGCGGGTCAAGGCGTTCTCTCCGTTGATGTGCTTCTCTCTGACCCGGACGTTGCAGGATTGTTCCAGCGCCTGCTGCGGGGACAATTGAACAGCGTGGGGCGATGGGGTAGCCTGCCGGGCATGCATTCCTCTTCGTGCCATCCATGTGCCTGATTCTCGTTGCCTGGCAGATTCATCCGGATTATCCGCTGGTCGTTGCCGCCAATCGGGACGAATTCCATGCTCGCCCGACGGCGGCCGCCGCCCGGTGGCGGGAAGTTCCTTACGTTGTTGCCGGGCGGGATTTGGAAGCCGGAGGAACCTGGCTCGGGGTTACGGAAACGGGACGTTTCGCCGCGGTGACCAATGTGCGGGAGCCGGGGAAACCCAAAGGGCTGCAATCGCGCGGGTGTCTTACGCGCGATTTCCTGACCGGAACGATGTCGCCCAGGGATTTCTCCGCGAGCATTACGGACGCGGCGTTTTCCGGTTTCAATCTGCTGGTCGCCGACGCCGAGACACTTTGCTATTGCTCCAACCGCGACGGCCCGCCGCGCGTTCTGCCGGCCGGCATCTACGGCGTCTCGAACCATCTGCTGGATACGCCGTGGCCCAAGCTGACGACTGCCAAAGCCCGTTTCGCGAAGGCGCTCGAACACCTGCCTGTCGAACGGCCTTTTTTCGATCTCCTCGCCGACGACGAGATTGTTCCCGATGAGGCCTTGCCGGCAACGGGTGTTTCGCTGGATTGGGAGCGGCGCCTGTCGGCCGTATTCGTCCGCTCGCCGGATTACGGAACCCGGGCGTCGACGTTGCTGCTGTGCCATCGCGACGGGGCGGGAGTGCTGATCGAACGTGGCTTCGGCCCGGACGCCAATATTATCGGCGATGTCCGTGTGACGTTTGGCCGGGACTGAAAATTCGACCGATAACCCGCGGCTGGCGCGGGCACGCGATGTGAAAGCCGGCGCTTCCCGAGAATGCTTGAACTTTGCCGGATCTCTGCCAGTCTGTAGTTATAGGACGTATTTGCTTTTGCTTGAAATGTGAAGAAGCGGACTCATCTTCCTTCCCGAAAGGGATGAATGCCTGGCGCCTGTCGATGGAACCAACGAGTCAGGCCTTGTCGTGCAACGGAGAAAGGAGTCGAGATGAACATAGTCTATAACAGCGAGCATTACGCCATTGTGGCCTATCCCGTCCGGGCGGCCTTTGAACTGGTGGACAAGCTGGGAAGGCGTTCACTGTTCGTCCAGGGCTCGGTGGCCATCGGGTTGCGCGAAGCTATCGACAATATTCCCGAGGACGAACGCGACATCGAATCGATTGACTCGCTGCTCGACGATTATTGCGCCGGCGTGGCGAAGCCGATTGCGTTTCACTGAACGCCTGTTTTCACTGAAAGGAGGGGGTTTGATGGCGATTTACCAGTCGGAATTCGAGAAATTCCAGCTGGAAATGCGTGCCAAGCACCCGGAGTGGGAAAGCGAGCAACGCGAAGGCATGAGCCTGTTGTGGAACAAGAAGGTCAATTTTGCCGAACTGAAGGTCTTTCGCGAGGCCACTGAGCAGCAGAATCCGTATCCTTACGACGTGCACTTCGAGTGAGCCGGCATTTGGGCGGGCGATTGTGTCGCCACTGATGTCGGAGCAAGACGGATCGGCCTGGCAGAGATGCCCGGCCGATCTCTTTGATGCTGCTGCTACGCGGAGACGGGTCGTTCTATTTCAGCAATGGCTCCAGTCCGCGCCAGACATTGTCGAGCAGGCGCGGTTGAGCCGCAGCGGTGGGGTGCAGGTTGTCCGGCTGGAACAATTCGGGAGTCAGTGCGACCCCCTCGAGCAGGAATTCGACGAACGCCGTTTTGCCGGCCTTGGCGACTTCGCCAAAAGCCTGGTGAAACTGGTCCGCGTAAGGACCGTAGTTGGGCGGAAGGCGCTGGCCGACGATGAGCACGCGGGCTTTCCGCTTTTGCGCCATCGCGGACATGCTCAGCAGGTTTTCGCGCATGGTGGCGACGGGCAGACCGCGCAGTCCGTCATTCGAGCCGAGCGCGATTATGACGATGCTGGGGGAGTGCTTGTTGAGAGCGTCCTCCAGGCGAGCCCGGCCGCCGTTGGTGGTTTCTCCTGAGATGCTGGCATTGACGACGCTATAATCGAGCTTCCTCTCCTGCAGCCGCTTGGCCAGCAGGCTGGGCCAGGCGGCGTCCTGCCGGATCCCGTAGCCTGCCGAGAGCGAGTCACCGAACACAAGAATGGTGCGTGCGGCCATTACGGTCGGCGCGGCCAGCAAGAGGCCGGTGAACAGCAGGGAACGAAAGGAAGACAATCGGAACATGAGTGTGCCAGAAACA
The DNA here is from genome assembly GCA_029975435.1 of Propionivibrio sp. Classification (GTDB taxonomy): domain Bacteria; phylum Pseudomonadota; class Gammaproteobacteria; order Burkholderiales; family Rhodocyclaceae; genus Propionivibrio. The sequence goes on from JARKPC010000241.1 coordinate 12,933, forward strand.
AAAGTGGTGGAAGTCAGCGGCCTGACCAAGAGCGTCGATAACGGTGGCGAGCCGCTGGTTATTCTGCACGAGAATTCATTCTCCGTGGCTGCCGGCGAAACGGTAGCCATCGTTGGCGCATCCGGCTCCGGAAAATCGACGTTGCTCGGTCTGCTGGCCGGGCTGGACCTGCCGAGCAGCGGATCAGTGACGCTGTCCGGCGAGTTGCTGAACGATCTCGATGAGGATGCTCGCGCCGTGCTGCGTGGGCGCCTGCTCGGGTTCGTATTCCAGTCGTTCCAGTTGCTGCCCTCGCTCAATGCCATCGAAAACGTGATGTTGCCGCTCGAACTCGCTGGAATGTCGAATGCCAACTCCGAAGCGCAATTCTGGCTGGAACGGGTCGGCCTGTCGCACCGCCTGCGTCACTACCCAAAGCACCTGTCCGGGGGCGAACAGCAACGCGTAGCTCTGGCCAGGGCGTTCGCGCCGAAACCGACGCTGATCCTGGCTGACGAACCGACCGGGAACCTCGATGCGGCGACTGGCCACCAGATCATCGAACTAATGTTCGCCATCAACGCGGAGCGCGGGACGACGCTGATCCTCGTCACTCACGACGAGGAAATCGCTGCGCGCTGCGGGCGCCGGTTGCGCATGCATGCCGGTACCATTGAAGAAGTTGTCTGACCTGTCCGTCTAATTGGAGCCCCATTGATGAAATTTACGTATTCCAACCCGACTGTTATCCACTTTGGCCAGGGAATGATTTCGGCGATCGCCAAGGCCATCGATCCGGCGAAGAAAGTGCTGGTGATCTACGGCGGCGGCTCGATCAAAAGCAACGGCGTCTATGATCAGGTTGCCGCTGCCCTGTCCGGGCACAAATGGATGGAATTCTCCGGTGTCGAGCCGAACCCGACGGTGGAAACGCTGGATCAGGCCGTGGCGCTGATCCGCAAGGAAGAACTCGACTATATTCTTGCCGTCGGCGGCGGCTCGGTCATCGACGGCAGCAAGTACGTGGCCGCGGCGGCGTGCTACGACGGCGACGGGTGGGACATCCTGCTCGGCAAGCATCGCGTCAAGCAGGCTTTGCCGCTCGGTGCCGTCCTGACCCTGCCGGCGACAGGTTCGGAATCGAATGGCGGCGCGGTCATTACGCGCAAGTCGACCAGGGAAAAACTGGTTTTTTCGTCCAACGCCGTGTTTCCGCGATTTGCCGTGCTCGATCCGGATGTGATCAAGTCACTGCCCGAGCGGCAGGTCGCCAATGGCCTCGTCGATGCCTTCGTGCACGTCTGCGAGCAGTACCTGACCTATCCGGTTCAGGGATGGGTGCAGGATGGATTCGCCGAGACGCTGCTGCGTAATCTGGTCAATCTGGCGCTCCAGTTCAAGCAACGCGACAACGATGCTTGGCGCGCCAACTTCATGTGGACGGCCAATCAGGCGCTCAACGGGCTGATCGGCGCCGGCGTGCCGCAGGACTGGGCAACGCACATGATCGGTCACGAACTGACCGCTGCCTATGGTCTCGACCATGCCCGCACGCTGGCCATCGTTTTGCCGTCGCTACTGCGCAACCAGCTCGACAACAAGAAGGTCAAGCTGGCGCAGATGGGGCGTGCCGTTTTCGATCTGGCGCCGGATGTCGGTTTGGCGCAGCGTACCGTCGACGCGATCGAAAATCTGTTCCGCAGCCTCGGTGTGCCGGTACGTCTCAGCGAGGCCGGTGTCTCCGATCAGGAGGCTCCGGAGCTGATTGCGGCCGGTATCGACAAGCACGGCATGGCCAAGTTGGGCGAGAAGGGTGCAATCACGCCGGATGTGGTGCGCGACATTGTCTCGGCGGCTGCGTAAGGTCATTCGGACGTTGGACAGCTGTCCAGCCCCAGCGTAATATCGCCCGGCTTCCGGGTTCCTTGCTGGGGACTTTTCGGGTCGTCGCGGACGGCCGGCATGCTTCTAATTGAGCTATCGATCGGATCGATCGGTAAGGAGACGTGGTTTTGGATATCGATGCGAGGGTTGGTCTTACGTTACTGTCGTGGCTGGTTGTCGTGGCGGTGACCTCGCTGGTCATCGGTCCGGAACGCAAGAGCAAGTGGTTCCGCATGCGCGACACGTCGAAGAGTTTTCTCAACCGTCGGGGGTTCCTCGGCGACTTCATGCACTTCGGCGTTCCGCGCACCCGTGAAGGTTGGGCGATCTGCGCGGGGTTCCTGGTAATGATCCTGGTCACCGGCTATATCGCCATCAGGACCTGATCCGCGCCGAACAATACGTGAGCCGCGGAGCCTAATGCCGTCCGAGAATTGCCCGGGCCGCCGCGACTCCGCTTCGAATCGCGCCTTCGAGTGTCGCCGGGTAGTCGGCGCAGACATAGTCGCCGGCCAGCCACAGGCCATGCCGCGGCGTCCTTGATTCCGGGCGGGGGAGCCCCGGTTGGCAGGAAAACGTGGCGCGGCGTTCGCGGATGACCTTGTGCCATAACGGTTGGGGTAGCGGGCGTCCGAGCGTTTCCTGCAACTCGGCATGCAGTGTTGCTGCAAGCGCATCGCTGTCGCGTTCGTCCCACGCGCCTTCGGCGCTGAGCACGCAGCCCATGACGCCCTCGGCGTCGCCGAGCTGGCCCCTGTCAAATACCCATTGACCAAGACGGTCGGGCGAATCGACATCCATACCGAGCATCGGAAGAGGAAGGCGAACTCCTGCCGGGTAGCCGAGATAGACCGTGCCGATTGGTTCGTACCGGTAGTCGCCGAGCATTCCGGCGATGGCGGCCGTTTGTGGATGGTCTTGCAGCAGGACGATGGCGTGTTGCGGGGCGGTAGCAATCACGATGTCATCGAAGGCTTCACCGGCGATGTGCAACGGCTGTTCGATATGTTCCACGCGCTCGGACAGCCTTATCGTTCCTCCGTGCCCGGAGATGAAACGGGCGGCGGCATCGGGGAATACCGCGTTGAGATCGGCATTCGGCAACAGCAGATCGGTGTCGGGGCGTTCGCCGCCGAGGCTGTCGCGCAGGACGTTGGCGAATACCTGCGCCGAAGCCCTTTCCGGCGGAGTGTTGAGTGCGGCCAGGCACAGCGGCTCCCACATGAAGCGGCGGAGGCTGCCAGTCTGGCGTTGTTGGTCGAGCAGTTCGGCGACGGAGATGTCCTCGGCCAGGCGATACTTCCTTGTCTGCAGCGAACGCATGAACTTTGCAGCGGCAATCTTTTCTCCCGCCGAGCAACCTCTTGCAGTCGTGAGCCCGATGACCAGGTTCAGCGGCGCAGGAATCCGTGGCAATCGCAGGCGGAAGCCGTTGCCGGGATACTTCAATTCGAGCGGCAGGCGTTGGAGCACGCTCTCGGGATCGGTTCCCGCCAGGCGCATGAGGCGCAGTGTTTCGCGGTAGGCTCCGATCAGGATATGCTGGCCGTTGTCCAGCGTGTGGCCATGCGTATCGACGCGGCGTGCCCGGCCACCCAGTTGTTTCGCAGCTTCAAACAGGCAGGTCCGAACGCCTGCAGCGGTCAGTTCCACCCCGCAGGCGAGCCCGGCCCAGCCCCCACCAACGATGGCAACGCGCCGGGTCACCCCTTGATCCACGTCCGCCAGGCGATCCACAGCTTGCGCAGCGGGGTCAGCGAGGTGCGCTGGCTGAGCACCTGGCACCCGTCGCGCTTGATTTCGTCGAGCAGGGTGCGGTAGATCGCCGCCATGACCAGCCCCGGTCGCTGTGTCTTGCGGTCGATGGGCGGAAGCTGCGCCATGGCCTGGGTGTAGTAATGCTCTGCACGCTCGATCTGGAATTCCATCAGCTTGCGGAAATTGTCCGAATAGCGGGAATTGAGAATGTCGGCGACCGGCACGTCGAAGCGCTGCAATTCGTCGATGGGCAGATACACGCGCCCGCGCCGGGCGTCCTCCCCGACGTCGCGGATGATATTGGTCAACTGGAAAGCCATGCCCAGATCGTGGGCGTATTTCTGCGTCTGGCGGTCGGTGTAGCCGAAGATTTCGGCGGCGAGCAGGCCGACGACGCTGGCCACCCGGTAGCAATAGAGGGAAAGTGCCTTGAAGTCGAGATAGCGCGTCTGCTGCAGGTCCATCTCCATACCGTCGATAATTTCCAGCAGTTGCTCCTGCGGCAGGCTGAATTCGGGCAACACGCGTTGCAGCGCCTGCGTGACGGGATGCTGCGGCTGGCCGGCGTACAGGCGGTCGAGTTCCTGCCGCCACCATACGAGTTTGCTGGCAGCGAGTTGCGGGTCGCTGCATTCGTCGACGACGTCGTCGACCTCGCGGCAGAAGGCGTAGAGTGGGGTGCTGGCCCGCCGCCGGTCCGGAGGCAGGAACAGGAAGCTGTAGTAGAAGCTCGAACCGCTCGATGCGGCTTTCTGCTGGCAGTACTCGTCTGGGGTGATGTGGCGTTTCATGGAGTGGTAGCCCGCGATTCTTACATAAACAGGGCACGTCCGCCCATGCGCAGCCAATCAACGGGGCCGAGCATCGGGCGTTGCCGGAATATGTCGCCGCGTACGTGTTGGATGCGCTCCAGGATGCGCAACCCGCCCTGCACGGTCAGGCGGATTTCCCAGCCGAGCCGGCCGGGCAACTCGTGGACGAGCGGTGCGCCCGACAGCATCAGGGTCCGCGAACGTTCAATCTGGAAGTCGAGCAGCGCGGTCCACTCCGGCGTACAGCGCCGCTCGGCGATCTGGCTTTCGGAAATCCCGAAGCGGACGAGATCCTCTTGCGGCAGGTAGACGCGATCCTTGGCCCAGTCGACGACAATGTCCTGCCAGAAGTTGATCAGTTGCAGCGCCGAGCAGATGCAGTCGGAGCGGCGCAAATTGTCGTCGCTGGCGCGGTCGAAAAGGTGCAGCAGCAGGCGGCCGACGGGGTTGGCCGAGCGCCGGCAGTAGTCGAGTAGCTCCGGGTAGTCTGCATAGCGCTTCTGCACCACGTCCTGGGCGAAGGCGTCGAGCAGATCGCGAAAAAGCTGAAGCGGCAGTCGCCATTCCCTAATGACCGCCGCCAACTCGCCAAATTCCGGGGAATCCGGGCGTTGCCCGCGTTCGATGCGGTCCAACTCGGCGCTGTACCGGGCCAGTCCCTGCAGGCGTTCTTCATTGCCGGCCGAGCCCTCATCGGCAATGTCATCCGCACCGCGCGCGAAACGGTAGATGGCCTCGACCGGGCGGCGGAGTTTTGCGGGCAACAGGAACGAGGCGACGGGGAAGTTTTCGTAGTGTTCGACGGGCATTGCGACGATATGCCGGGAAGCGGCGACAGGTTTCGGGCGGCTGACAGTATAGGTTGTTCTCGGGTAGAATGGCCGATTAGCGCGAGAGTGGCGGAATTGGTAGACGCACTGGATTTAGGTTCCAGCGCCGCAAGGCGTGGGGGTTCGAGTCCCTTCTCTCGCACCATATTTTTCAACCCATACCCTGTGCGGACGATTTTACGCACGTTTTTCTCAGCCAAAATTTTCAGAGACTTTAAGGAATCTTCTTAATGGAAACCAACGCGACAACCACCAATGCCGAAGCCGCACCGCAGCCCAGCGCACTCGAACGCACTCTGGAACTGTCGGTAGTCATCGCCGACCTCGACAAGGAAATTGATCAGCGCCTGAAGCGGCTGGGCAAGAACGTCAAGATGCCGGGTTTTCGCCCGGGCAAGGTGCCGGCCAACATCATCAAGCAGCAATATGGGTACGAAGCCCATATGGAAGCTCTGAACGAGGCTCTGGAAAAGGCGTTCAAGGAAGCAGTGAAGGCACAGCAGATGCGAGTTGCCGGAACCCCGAAGATCGAACCGAAGAAGACCGAGAGCGAAACCCAGCTCGAATTCACCGCAACGTTCGAGGTTTATCCCGAAGTCAAGGTTGCCGATCTGAAGGAAGTGGAAATTGAGCGTCCGGTCCTTGAAGTCGGTGCAACCGAACTGGAAAACACCTTGAATGTTCTGCGCAAGCAGCGTGTCCGCTATGAGCCGGTCGACCGCGCGGCGGCCACGGGCGATCGCGTGACTGTGGACTTCCTCGGCAAGAAGGGCGGCGAGCCGTTCCAGGGCGGCGAGGCCAAGGATTATCCGTTCGTGATTGGCGAAGGGGCCATGCTGGCCGATTTCGAGAATGCCGCTACCGGCCTCAAGGCGGGCGAGTCGAAGACCTTCGAGATGACCTTCCCGGCCGACTACCATGCCAAGGATCTGGCGGGTCAGGCAGTAACGTTCGATATCACGGTCAAGCAGGTGAGCGAGGCGATCCTGCCGGAGATCGATGCCGAATTCGCCAAGTCGCTGGGCATTGCCGATGGCGATACGCAGAAGATGCGCAACGAAATCGAAACCAACCTCAAGCGCGAAGTGAAGAGCCGCCTGAAGAGCCGCGTCAAGAACCAGGTGATGGATGCGCTGCTCAAGACCAATCCTATCGACGTTCCGAACGCGCTGGTCGAAATCGAGATCGACCAGCTGATGCAGAATGCGCGGCAGGATATGGAACAGCGCAGCGGCAAGAAGATGAAAGACTTCCCGATGCAGCGCGAGTGGTTCCTTGATCAGGCCAAGCGCCGCGTCAGCCTCGGGCTGGTGTTGTCCGAGATCGTCAAGACCAAGGAGCTGCATGCCAAGCCCGAGCAGATCAAGTCGGTCGTCGAGGATGCGGCGCAGAGCTACGAGCATCCGGAAGAAGTCATCCGCTGGTACTACGCCCAGCCGCAGCGTCTGGCCGAGATCGAAGGCGTGGTTATCGAGGACAATGTCGTAGAATGGGCGCTGTCGAGCGCCAAGGTTCTCGACAAGGCCATCGCTTTCGACGAACTGATGGGGCATCGGGGCTGATAGGGGAATTATCCCGAAGGAGAGGAGCTGGAATGAATTTTGATCGTATGGGAACGGAAGGTCGCTGGGATCCGCAGGCGCTGGGCATGGTGCCAATGGTCATCGAGCAGAGCGGTCGCGGCGAACGGGCGTATGACATCTATTCCCGCTTGCTGAAAGAGCGCGTCATCTTTCTGGTCGGCCCGGTCAATGATGCGACGGCCAATCTGGTCGTTGCGCAGCTTCTCTTCCTCGAAGCAGAGAATCCCGACAAGGACATCCATTTTTACATCAACTCGCCGGGCGGCTCGGTCTCTGCCGGGCTGTCGATCTATGACACGATGCAATTTGTCAAGCCGGACGTGTCTACGCTGTGCCTGGGGCAGGCCTGTTCTATGGGCGCTTTCCTGCTGACGGCCGGGGCCAAGGGCAAGCGTTTCGCCCTGCCGAACTCGCGTGTGATGATCCACCAGCCGATGGGCGGTTTCCAGGGGCAGGCGTCGGACATCGCCATCCATGCCAAGGAAATCCTGTCGTTGCGGTCCAAGCTCAACGAAATCATGGCACACCATACCGGGCAGCCGGTCGAACGGATCGAGCGCGATACGGACCGCGACAATTTCCTCTCGGCGCAGGAAGCGGCAGAATACGGACTGATCGACAAGGTATTGCTCAGTCGCGATGCAGGTTGATGTTTTGGGTTGTTGCTTCGCAATCTGACTGAACCAAGGAATGAGGTAAGCCAAGATGGCGGAAAAAAAAGGTGGCGGCGAGAAGCTGCTGTACTGTTCGTTTTGCGGCAAGAGCCAGCATGAGGTCAAGAAGCTGATCGCCGGCCCGTCGGTATTCATCTGCGACGAGTGCATCGATCTGTGCAACGACATCGTTCGGGATGAGCTTTCTTCCGACAAGGATGGCAAGGCGGCAAAGAGCGATCTGCCGACGCCGAAGGAGATATCGGCGCTGCTCGACCAGTATGTGATCGGGCAGGAACAGGCCAAGCGCATCCTGGCCGTGGCCGTATACAACCACTACAAGCGGCTGCGCCACCACGGCAAGACGAGCGACGACGTCGAACTCGCCAAGAGCAACATTCTGCTCATCGGTCCGACCGGGTCGGGCAAGACTTTGCTCGCGCAGACCCTGGCGCGCATGCTCAACGTGCCGTTCGTGATGGCTGACGCCACCACGTTGACCGAGGCCGGTTACGTCGGCGAGGATGTCGAGAACATCATCCAGAAGTTGTTGCAGAAGTGCGATTACGATATCGAGAAGGCGCAGCAGGGCATTGTCTACATCGACGAAATCGACAAGATTTCGCGCAAGTCGGACAACCCGTCGATTACCCGTGACGTTTCCGGCGAGGGCGTACAGCAGGCGCTGCTGAAGCTGATCGAAGGCACCGTGGCGTCGGTGCCTCCGCAAGGCGGGCGCAAGCATCCGAACCAGGACTTCGTGCAGGTGGATACGACCAATATCCTTTTCATTTGTGGCGGCGCTTTTGATGGACTGGAAAAGGTCATCCGCAACCGCTCCGAACCCGGAGGCATGGGGTTCGGCGCAGAAGTGAAGAGCAAGGACGACAAGAAAGCCATCGGTGAAGTCCTGCGTACGGTGGAACCCGAGGATCTGATCAAGTTCGGCCTGATTCCGGAATTGATCGGTCGCTTGCCGGTCATCGCCACGCTGGAAGAACTGTCTACCGAGGCCTTGGTGCAGATCCTGATCGAACCGAAGAATGCGCTGGTCAAGCAGTATCAGAAGCTGTTCTCGATGGAAAATGTCGATCTGGAGATCCGCCCCGCCGCGATGACGGCGATTGCCAAGCGGGCATTGGAGCGCAAGACGGGGGCGCGCGGCCTGCGGTCCATTCTTGAGTCGGTGCTGCTGGATACGATGTACGAACTTCCGGGAATGGAGAATGTCTCAAAAGTCGTGATCGACGAGAACATGATCGCATCCGACGCCAAGCCGATCCTGATCTACGCGGATCAGCCGAAGGTTTCCGGCTCCAACTGAGTTCCGCTGCCGTTGCCGTGGCCTGCGGCTTGAAATACGTTCTTGTGCCCCCAAGTTGAGGGGGCATTCACATCTTAAGAGCCCAAGTAATGACCACGAATTTTTCCCCCTCCGACGAGACCGTCGAACTGCCGCTGCTGCCACTGCGCGATGTGGTGGTCTTCCCGCACATGGTGATTCCGCTGTTCGTCGGGCGGCCCAAGTCGATCAAGGCGCTCGAAGTGGCCATGGAGTCCGGCAAGGGCATCCTGTTGGTGGCACAGAAATCAGCCGTCAAGGATGAGCCCGAGGCTGAGGATCTCTACGGCATCGGTTGCGTGGCCAATATCCTGCAGATGCTCAAATTGCCCGACGGGACGGTCAAGGTGCTCGTCGAAGGGACACGCCGGGCGCACATCGGTGGAATCGAAACCCGCGACGGCATGTTCGTTGCCCAGGCGAGTGCGGCGGATGTCGAGGAAGGCGTCGATCATGAGGTTGAAGCGTTGCGCCGGGCGGTGATCGCGCAGTTCGACCAGTACGTGAAGCTGAACAAGAAGATTCCGCCCGAAATTCTGACCTCGATCGCCGGCATCGAAGAAGCCGGGCGTCTGGCCGATACGATCGCCGCGCACCTTCCGCTCAAACTCGAGCAGAAGCAGGAAGTGCTGGAGATGTTCGACATCCGTTCGCGTATTGAGCGGCTGCTCTCGCAACTGGAAACCGAGATCGACATTCTGCAGGTCGAAAAGCGCATCCGCGGCCGCGTCAAGCGCCAGATGGAGAAGAGCCAGCGCGAGTACTACCTCAACGAACAGGTCAAGGCCATCCAGAAGGAGCTAGGCGAAGGCGAGGATGGGGCCGATTTCGAGGAACTCGAAAAGAAGGCCAAGGATGCCGGCATGAGCAAGGAAGGCATGGCCAAGGTGCAGTCCGAATTGAAGAAGCTCAAGCTGATGTCGCCGATGTCGGCGGAAGCGACTGTCGTGCGCAACTTCATCGAAACGCTGATCAGCCTGCCATGGCGCAAGAAGACGCGCATCAGCCGGGATCTTTCCGCCGCTGAGAAGACCCTCGACAAGGACCACTGGGGGCTGGAAAAGGTCAAGGAACGCATCATCGAATACCTGGCCGTGCAACAGCGCGTTGACCGGCTCAAGGCGCCGATTCTCTGCCTAGTCGGGCCTCCCGGCGTTGGCAAGACTTCGCTGGGGCAGTCGATCGCCACGGCGACCGGTCGCAAGTTCGTGCGCATGAGCCTTGGCGGCGTGCGCGACGAGGCCGAGATTCGCGGTCACCGCCGCACCTACATTGGTTCGATGCCGGGCAAGATCCTGCAGAACATGACCAAGGTCGGTGTGAAGAATCCGCTGTTCCTGCTTGACGAAGTCGACAAGATGGGCCAGGACTTCCGCGGAGACCCGAGTTCCGCCCTGCTGGAAGTGCTTGATCCGGAACAGAATTCGACCTTCGTCGATCACTACGTCGAGGTCGAGTATGACCTCTCCGAAGTGATGTTCGTGGCTACGGCCAATACGATGAACATTCCGGCGCCGTTGCTCGACCGCATGGAAGTGATTCGCCTGTCCGGCTACACCGAGGACGAGAAGATCAACATCGCGCACCGCTACCTGCTGCCCAAGCAGATGAAGTCGAACGGCCTGAAGAAGACCGAACTGACGGTGGCGGAAAGCGCCTTGCGCGACATCGTGCGCTATTACACCCGCGAAGCCGGGGTGCGTAGCCTGGAACGCGAAATTTCCAAGATCTGCCGCAAGGTGGTCAAGACCCTGCTGCTCAAGAAGAGCCAGAAACGGATTGCGGTATCGTCCCGCAATCTCGACAAGTTCCTCGGGGTGCGGCGCTACAACTTCGGCGTTGCCGAGCGCGAGAACCAGGTCGGGCAGGTGACCGGTTTGGCGTGGACCGAGGTGGGTGGCGAGTTGCTGACCATCGAATCGGTCGTGCTTCCCGGCAAGGGCAAGACGATCACGACCGGAAAACTCGGCGAGGTCATGCAGGAATCAGTGCAGGCCGCGCTTTCGGTCGTACGGAAGCGTTCGCGCTCTCTCGGCATCGTCGATGACTTCTATCAGAAGAACGACATTCACATTCACTTGCCGGAAGGCGCTATCCCAAAGGATGGCCCTTCGGCGGGCATCGGGCTGTGCACGGCGATCGTATCCGTGCTGACTGGCATTCCGGTGCGTTGCGACGTGGCCATGACCGGCGAGATCACCTTGCGCGGTGAAGTCCTGCCGATCGGTGGGCTCAAGGAGAAGTTGCTGGCCGCCGTGCGTGGCGGGCTGCAGCGCGTGCTGATTCCCGAAGAGAACGTTCGCGACCTCGCCGAGATACCGGAAAACATCAAGAACAAGCTCGAAATCATTCCGGTCAAGTGGATCGACAAGGTCCTCGAACTGGCGCTGGAGCGCATGCCGGAAGCTCTGCCAGAAGAAAATGCAACGCCTGCGGTGGGTGCTGCATCCGAGAATGGGTCTGCACAATCCATCGTTACTCATTGATTCGTAATCAAAGCATGCCGGAAGCGGTTTTCCGGCATGCTTTTGTCTTTTTTGCGGATCAGGGAAATCACCGGGTTTTCGCTTGACACAAGGATTTTTGCCTTGCTATAAGGGCGTTTGCAGGGCTTCCTGTACTTCAACTTTATAACGAGGGGTCAACGTGAATAAATCTGAATTGATTGATCAAATTGCCAGTTCAGCGGATATTTCCAAGGCCGCGGCCGGCCGTGCTGTGGATGCCACGATAGCGGCCGTGAAAACGGCGCTAAAGAAGGGCGGTTCGGTTTCGCTGGTTGGTTTTGGAACTTTTTATGTCGGTAAGCGGGCTGCGCGCACCGGCCGCAATCCGCAGACTGGCGCGTCGATCAAGATCAAGGCAGCGAAGGTGCCGAAGTTCCGGCCTGGAAAAAACCTCAGGGATTCGGTACAATAATCGTTTTTGTGCTTCGGCGCGGTATGGGTGCTTAGCTCAGTTGGTAGAGCGCTAGCCTTACAAGCTGGATGTCGGCGGTTCGAGCCCGTCAGCACCCACCAGAAGAAGAACAGAATCATACGGTTTGTATGGCAAGACTGTGAAATATGGAGTGGTAGTTCAGTTGGTTAGAATACCGGCCTGTCACGCCGGGGGTCGCGGGTTCGAGTCCCGTCCACTCCGCCATTATCGAAAGGCGAACGCAAGTTCGCCTTTTTTGTTATTGCATCGACTTTAATTGATCTAGCGGACATTCATCATGTTTGACGCCGTACGCAACAACAAGCGAATTGTTCAGATTTTCCTGGGATTGATTACCCTGCCTTTTGCCTTCTGGGGGATCGATTCCTACATCAGGAATAGCGGAGCCGGCAGGGATCTGGCCAGCGTGGGAGACTCGAAGATCAGTATCCCGCAGTTTGAGCAGGCCTTGCGTGAGCGGCAGGACCAGATGCGCCAGTCCATGGGGGCTTCGTTCAAGCCGGAAATGATGAATCTGCCGGAAGTGCGACTGGGTATTCTCAATTCGCTGATCGATCAACGGCTCCTGCTGCAGGAGGCGGCCAAGAATCGCCTGATGATGAGCGACGAGGCGCTGCGCGATTTCATCAGTAATGTTCCGGCCCTTCAGGAAAACGGCAAGTTCTCGATGTCGCGCTATGAGTCTGTATTGCGCTCGCAAGGGATGTCGCAACCGCAATTCGAGGCGAGGGTGCGCCAGGATCTGACCTTGCAGCAACTGGTCGGGACGATCGGTTCGTCGGCCTTTGTGTCATCGACGCAAGCCGAGGCGATGTTGCGCCTGCAGTCTGAGGAACGCCAGTTCAGCGAGTTCAGGATTGCGTCCGACCAATTCGCGGACAAGATCAAGATCGAAACGGCAGCCGTGCAAAAGTTCTACGACGAGAACAAGAGCCGCTTTGAAATCCCGGAACAGGTCAAGGCCGAGTACGTCGTTCTGTCCCTTGACGCGTTGCTGCCACAGGTGACGGTGAGCGATACCGAGATCAAGGCCTGGTTCGAGGGGCATCAGGACCGTTACCAGCAGGCCGAGGAACGGCGGGCCAGTCACATTCTCATCCAGACCAACGGGGATACCGGGAAGGAAAAAGCCAAGGCCAAGGCGGAGGAAGTGTTGAAGGAACTCCAGAAGGCCCCGGCCAGATTCGCGGATCTGGCCAAGCAGTATTCCCAGGATCCCGGTTCGGCGCAAAAGGGTGGCGATCTCGGGTTTTTCGGTCGCGGCATGATGGTCAAACCGTTCGAGGATGCCGTATTCGGGCAGAAGGAGGGCGAGATTTCCGGACTGGTCGAATCCGACTTCGGCTATCACATCATCAAGGTTACAGGGATCAAGGCGGCGAAGCAGCGCCCGCTGACCGAAGTTCGTGCCGAAATCGAAGGGGAACTGAAGCGGCAGGCAGCTACCCGCAAGTTCGCCGAAGCGGCGGAAAGTTTCAACAATATGGTTTATGAGCAGTCCGATAGCCTGCAACCGGTTGTCGACAAGTTCAAATTGAAGATTCAGCAGAGTGGCTGGCTGCAGAAAAATGCCGATCCGCAGACGCTGGCAGCATTGGGTCCGCTGGGAAATGAAAAAGTGGTGACGGCCCTTTTCTCGGAAGATTCCGTCAAGAACAAACGGAACACGGAAGCGGTCGAGGTGGCTCCGAACACGCTGATTGCCGCGCGTGTCGCGGAGCACGTTGCTGCCTCCACGCGTCCTTTCGAATCGGTCAAGGGCGACATCGAGAAATACCTGAAGGCGCAGGAGGCGCAGGCACAGGCCAAGGCGGCGGGTGAAGCCCGGTTAGCTGAGTTGATCAAGGGCGAAGACAAGATCGCTTGGTCCGCCACGCGCAGCGCGTCACGGTTGCAGGCTCGGCAACTGCAACTTCCGCCCGCTGCCCTGCAGGCGATCTTCAAGGCCGATGTGCAGAAACTGCCGGCTTATGTTGGGGTCAGCGTGGGCAATGTCTATGCGCTTTACAAGATCACCAAGGTCAGCCAGCCGGAGAAGATCGATGAAAACCAACTCAAGGCGCTTCGCGCCGAGTACGGGTCGATCGTCGCACAGGAAGATTTGTCGGCCTATCTGTCGAGCCTGCGTGCACGCTATAAGATCGACGTCAACAAGGCGGCGCTCGAGCCGAGAGAGCGCCAGTAATCGGTAGTTTCTTTTCCTGAGTCCAGACACGACAACGCCGGCTGAGTTTCCTCAGCCGGCGTTGTCGTTTTGTCTTCTTGCCAGAAGGATTACTGGGGCAGCGGGTCGGTATTGCCCAATGCCGTGGTGTTCAGCCCGCCGTCAACGTACATGATTTCGCCGGTGATGCCGCTGGCCAGGTCGGAGAGCAGGAAAGCTGCGGCGTTGCCCACTTCCTCGATGGTCACGTTGCGACGCAGCGGCGCATGGTGCGAATTGTAGGCGAGCAGCTTGCCGAAGTCGCCGATCCCCGAGGCGGCAAGCGTCTTGATTGGGCCGGCCGAAACGGCGTTGGCGCGGATGCCCTGCGGACCGAGACAGAAGGCCAGATAGCGCGTCGCCGCTTCCAGACTGGCCTTGGCGAGGCCCATGGTGTTGTAGTTCGGCATCGTACGCTCGGCGCCGAGGTAGGTCAGTGCCAGCAGGGCCGCGTTGTTGCCCTTCAGCAGCAGAGGCCGGGCTGCCTTGGCCAGCGCAGGGTAACTGTAGGAAGAAATGTCGTGGGCGATGCGGAACGATTCGCGTGAAATGCCCTCCAGAAAGTCGCCTTCGATCGCTTCCCTCGGTGCGTAGCCTATTGAATGGACCAGCCCTTCGAGTCCTTCCCAGTGCGTTGCCAAATCGGCAAAGAGCTTGTCGATCTGTTCATCCTCGGCGACATCGCAGGGGAATACCAGTGTGCTGTCGAATTCGGCGGCAAATTTGCTGACGCGTTCCTGGAAACGTTCGTTTTGAAAGGTAAAGGCCAGTTTGGCGCCTTCACGATGGCAAGCCTTGGCGATACCGTAGGCAATCGAGTGCTTCGACAACAAACCGGTGATCAGGATGCGCCTGTCGGCAAGGAATCCCATGAATTCTCCCGTAACTGAATGATGATGGAATTGGAGTACTGGCCGGGAAACGGCCCGACACGGCATTATAGGGGAATTTTTCCCTTTTTCGGGCATGGATTCTTGATTTGCTTCAATCGGAAATCCTGGCTGGCCTGCGTTACACTTCGCTCCATGCTTGGTTTTCGCGCTGCCATCCTGTTGCCGCTCCTGTTGCTCGCCGCCTGTGGGAACGAGCAGAACGATCCTTATCCGGCCAGAGAGCGTGGCCAGAATATCCTCTATTCGGCCTTCACCGAACGGCCAAAACACCTCGATCCGGCGCGCTCCTATGCCGAGGACGAGAGCGTTTTTACGGCGCAGATTTACGAGCCGCCGCTTCAGTACCATTACCTGAAGCGGCCATACGTCCTTGTTCCGGGGGCTGCGGCGGAGGTTCCGGAACCCGCGTATTTCGATGCCGCAGGCACGCCATTGCCGGCCGATGCGCCGCAGGGAACGATTGCCCACAGCGTTTACGAGATCCGCATTCGCCCCGGCATTCGCTACCAGCCGCATCCCGCGTTTGCCGTGGATGGTGAAGGCAGACCGGTCTACACCGATCTTGAACCGTCGAAGCTTGCCGGGATCGAGACGCTTGGTGACTTTGCCAGAACCGGCACGCGCGAACTGACGGCCGACGACTACATTTACCAGATCAAGCGACTGGCGCATCCGCGCCTGCATTCGCCGATCTACGGGACGATGGCGGCGCATATCGTCGGGTTGAAGGAACTTGGCGAGACGTTGCAGCGAGAAATCGGCAAATTGCCGGACGGCGCCTGGATCGACCTGGACCGCTATCCGCTCGAAGGCGTGGAACGCGTCGACCGCCATACGTACCGTATCAAGCTCATCGGCAAGTACCCGCAGTTCCGCTATTGGCTGGCGATGCCCTTTTTCGCCCCCGTGCCGCGTGAGGCCGACCGCTTCTACAGTCAGCCGGGCATGGCGGAAAAGAACCTGACCCTCGACTGGTATCCGGTCGGGACCGGTCCCTTCATGCTGGTTGAAAACAATCCGAACAGTCGCATGGTTCTCGCGCGCAACCCGAATTTTCACGGTGAAACCTACCCCTGCGAGGGCGAGGAGGGCGACCGCGCTGCCGGGCTGCTGGCTGATTGCGGCAAGCCGCTGCCGTTGATCGACAAAGCGGTTTTCACTCGGGAAAAGGAAAGCGTCCCATACTGGAATAAATTCCTGCAGGGGTATTACGACGCCTCCGGCATCTCGTCCGACAGTTTCGACCAGGCGGTGCGCTTCGACGTGGGTGGGGGGGTGCAGATTTCCGAGGAAATGCAGGCGAAGGGAATCCGCTTGCTGACCCGGGTACGCGCATCGACTTTCTACATGGGTTTCAATTTCCTCGATCCGGTAGTCGGCGGCAGGGACGGCGTGAGTGAGGCACGGGCGCGCAAGTTGCGCCAGGCGCTGTCGATTGCCATAGACCAGGAGGAGTTCATTTCGATCTTCCTGAACGGGCGGGGCATTGCAGCCATGAACCCGCTGCCGCCGGGAATTTTCGGCCATGCGGAAGGAGAGGCGGGCATCAACCCCGTCGTCTACGACTGGAAGGACGGCAAGGCCGAGCGCAAGCCGATCGCGGTAGCCAAGAAGCTGTTGGCCGAGGCTGGCTGGCCGAATGGTCGTGACGCCAGGACCGGAGAGCCTCTGGTGCTCAACCTCGATACGACCAGTGGGGGCATGGGCGACAAGTCGACGCTCGACTGGCTGACGCGGCAGTTTGCCAAACTCGACATCCAGCTCGTCGTGCGATCGACCGATTTCAATCGCTTTCAGGAAAAGATCCGCAAGGGTGCTGTGCAGATCTATTTCTTTGGCTGGAACGCCGATTATCCGGATCCGGAGAATTTCTTTTTCCTGCTTGCCGGACCCGAAGGCAAAGTGGCGTCGGGCGGCGAGAATTCCTCGAACTATGTCAATCCGGAGTACGACCGGCTGTTCGTCGAGATGAAGGACATGGACAATACGCCGCAGCGGGCGGAGATCATCAACCGAATGAATCGTATCCTGCAGGAGGACGCGCCGTGGGTCTTTGGCTTCCATTCGAAGAGTTACACCCTGGCGCATGCCTGGCTGCACAACCGTAAGCCGAACGACGTGGCCAACAACATCCTCAAATACCAGCGCATCGATGTGGCCGAACGTGCCAGACTACGGCACGAATGGAATGCGCCGGTGGTGTGGCCGTTAGTCCTGATTGGGGCGGTGCTGGCGTCGGTAGCCGTGCCGGCGGTACTCGCCTATCGCCGCCGCGAACGCGGCACGGCGCGGAATTGGCGGTAGAGGAGACATCCACGCATGCTTGCCTACATTGCACGCCGTCTCCTCTACGCGATCCCGATCCTGATCGGCGTCAATCTCATCACCTTCGCGCTGTTTTTCATCGTCAATACGCCGGACGACATGGCGCGCATGCAGTTGGGGGTGAAGCGCGTGACGCCGGAGGCTATCGAGAAGTGGAAGACCGAGCGCGGTTATGACAAGCCGCTGTTCGTCAATGGCAAGGCGTCGGGCGCTGCCATGCTGACCGACACGATTTTCTTCACCAAATCGGCGCGCATGTTCGTCGGCGATTTCGGGCGCGCCGAGGACGGGCGCGACATCACTCGGGAAATCGCCTTACGCATGGGGCCGTCGCTGGCCATCGCGCTGCCGACTTTTGTCCTGGGGTTGTTCGTGACCGTGAGCTTCGCCTTGCTGCTGGCCTTCTTTCGTGCGACCTATCTGGATTTCTGGGGCGTCGTGCTGTGCGTGGCGATGATGTCGATCTCCGGCCTGTTCTACATCATTGGCGGACAATACCTGATCAGCAAGTTGTGGCGGCTGGTGCCGATATCGGGCTATGCCGCCGGGCTCGATGCATGGAAGTTCCTGATCCTGCCGGTGGCGATCGGCGTCATTTCCGGCATCGGTTCGTCGACACGCTGGTACCGTACCATCTTCCTGGAGGAAATCGGCAAGGACTATGTGCGCACGGCGCGGGCCAAAGGGCTATCGGAGATCACCGTGCTTTTCCGCCATGTGCTGCGCAACGCACTGATCCCGATCCTGACCGGAGTCGTCGTTGTCATCCCGCTGCTGTTCATGGGTTCACTGCTCACTGAATCGTTTTTCGGCATTCCGGGACTGGGCAGCTACACCATCGACGCCATCAACGCGCAGGATTTCGCCGTGGTGCGGGCGATGGTTTTCATCGGGTCGGTGCTCTACATCCTCGGGCTGATCCTGACCGACATTTCCTACACTGTTGTCGATCCAAGGATAAGGTTCGACCGATGACGTTCATGGAT
Source organism: Propionivibrio sp. (assembly GCA_029975435.1). Taxonomy (GTDB): domain Bacteria; phylum Pseudomonadota; class Gammaproteobacteria; order Burkholderiales; family Rhodocyclaceae; genus Propionivibrio. The sequence continues at coordinate 31,121 of JARKPC010000241.1, forward strand.
GTTCTTCCCGTGCTGCTGTGGTCCGACGTGCTGGTCTGGCTGCTGGTGCTCGCTGGATTAGTGTTGGGCGCGCTGTCGTGGCGTAATCTGCCGCTGCGCGCGGCCTGGCGGCGCGTGGGGCGCAGCCGGCCGGGAATGGCTTCGGCCACGGTGCTCGTCGTCTTTGTGCTGATTGGTTTGCTCGATTCCCTGCACTACCGGCCGCGCCTGGAGAATCGCGATCCCGGTCAACCTGTGGCTTATGCCATCGAGGTGCTGTCGGTACTCGACGCCATGGCTTCACCGCTGCGCACCCGCAATGAGAAAACCTATTCAGGACCCCTGGCCACGCGTGCCTATGCCAAGGAGTCCGTCGAAGTGCGCGAGGCCGATGGCCGCGTGAGTACGACGCGCGATTTCCCGCGCCTTAAATTCGGCGGAGCGCATTTAGGCGAAGCCGAGGAGAAACGCGATGCCGATGTGCTGCAAAGGGTGCTGGCCGCGGAGGCGCTGGCCTTGGCCGTTCTGGGCATTGCATCGTTGGGGAGCGCGTGCTTGTTGGCTCGTCGGCAGGGTGTTCTTGCGCGGCAGGCGTGGAACCGCCTCTGGAAGGGCGAGACGGAATTTGCCTGGAACGCCGTGCTGCTAACGCTCGGCTTCCTGCTGCTGGTCTGGCTGCCGGTATTGGCGCTGTGCGTCGACTACCACGTTTTCGGCACCGACAAGGTGGGGCAGGACGTCTTCTACCAGATACTCAAGAGCGTGCGCACGGCGCTGGTCATCGGGCTGGTGACGACGCTGGTGACGCTGCCTGTGGCCATTATGCTCGGCATCCTCGCAGGCTACTTCCGCGGCTGGGTGGATGACGTGATCCAGTATCTCTACACGACGTTGAGCTCGATCCCAGGCGTGCTGCTGATCGCCGCTGCAGTGCTGATGATGCAGGTGATCATCGATACTCACCCGCAATGGTTCGCCACAGCCGCGGAACGGGCCGACCTGCGCTTGCTGTCGCTATGCTTCATCCTCGGTCTGACCAGCTGGACCGGCCTGTGTCGCCTGCTGCGCGGTGAGACGCTGAAACTGCGCGAGCTCGAATACATCCAGGCAGCGCAGGCTTTCGGCGTCGCCGATCTGCGCATCCTGTTGCGCCACATCCTGCCCAACCTGATGCACATCGTGATCATCGCGCTGGTGATGGATTTTTCCGGGCTGGTCCTGGCCGAGGCAGTGCTTTCCTACATCGGCATCGGCGTCGATCCGACGATGATCAGCTTCGGAACGATGATCAACAACGCACGCATGGAACTGGCGCGCGAACCGATGGTGTGGTGGTCGCTTATTTCCGCCTTTGCGTTCATGTTCGCTCTGGTCCTGGCCGCCAACCTGTTGGCGGATGCCATGCGCGACGCCTTCGATCCTCGTTTGGCGGGGGCATCATGAATAAAGACAGGGACGAGGTTCTCAGCGTACGCAACTTGCGCATGGGCTTCGCCAGCGGAGCCGGCGCAAATAGTCGGGTGCTGGTGGCGGTCGATGGCGTGGATCTGGAACTGGGCGCCGGCGAAACGCTGGCGCTGCTCGGTGAATCCGGCTGCGGCAAGTCGGCAACGGCCTTGTCGCTGCTGCGCCTGTTGCCGGCAGCGGGGCGCATTTTGAGCGGCGAGGTGCGTTTTGACGGGCGCGATCTCCTGCAATTGCCGGAAGCCGAAATGCGCGACGTGCGCGGCGGCGGCATGGCGATGATTTTCCAGGAGCCGGCGACCAGCCTCAACCCGGTGCTGACGGTTGGTCGGCAGATCGGCGAGGTGCTGGAGCAGCATCTGCAACTGGCCGGTGCGGAAGCCGAGCAACAGGCGCTCGAATTGCTCAAGGCGGTTGGCATTGCCGATGCCGAACGGCGGCTGACGGAATATCCCTTCCAACTCTCCGGCGGCATGAAGCAGCGCGTCATGATCGCCATCGCGCTGGCCGGAAATCCCCGCCTGCTGATTGCCGACGAGCCGACGACGGCTCTCGATGTGACGATCCAGGCGCAGATTCTCGACCTGCTTGGCCGGCTGCAGGCCGAGCGCGGCATGGGTATGTTGCTGATCACGCACGATCTCGGTGTCGTCGCACGGATGGCACACCGTGTCGGCGTGATGTACGCCGGCGAGATCGTCGAGGAAGCGCCACGCGAAAGCTTCTTTGTAACGCCGCTTCATCCCTACACGCGGAAGCTGTTTGCCGCACTGCCCGACATGACGCGCCGCCACGCTTGCCTGGAAACGATTGCCGGGCAGGTACCTCCGCTGCTGTCAATGCCGCCCGGCTGCCGCTTCGCCGAGCGCTGCCCGCAGGCGTGGGAACGTTGCCGCAACGAATCGCCGGCATGGACTGACCAGGGAAACGGGCATCGGGTGCGCTGCCACTGGGTGGCGGAAGTCCGTCATGAGGGCGAAAGCCGGAATGCAGAAACAATGGCCCGGGCCGCGGCGTCCGCCGGGGTGGCCGAAGAGGTTCCGGGCATGCTCACGGTTGTCGACCTGCGCGTGCACTTCCCGATCAGGCGCGGTTTCCTGCAGCGCACCGTGGGGCATGTCAAAGCCGTCGACGGCGTTTCACTCGAACTCGGGCGCGGGCGAACGCTGGCTCTGGTCGGCGAATCGGGTTGCGGCAAGACCACGGTGGGCAAGTCCATCCTGCAATTGATCAGGCCAACTTCCGGAAGCGCGCTCCTGGACGGAGAAGATCTGACCAGGCTGTCACGCGGCGAATTACGGCCGCTGCGCCGGCGCATGCAGATGATCTTCCAGGATCCGTTCGCATCCCTCAATCCGAGGATGTCGGTCGGAGAGATCGTCGCCGAGGGCATGAGTTCGCTCCGTGTGGTTCCACGGACCAGCGAACAGGAAAACGCGACCACCGCATTGTTGCAACAGGTCGGCTTGGCGGCCGATGCCGCGCAGCGCTATCCGCACGAGTTCTCCGGTGGGCAGCGTCAGCGCATCGCCATCGCCCGGGCGCTGGCCGTTCAGCCGGAACTGATCGTTTGCGACGAGCCGACGTCGGCGCTCGACGTCTCGGTACAGGCGCAGATTCTCAACCTGCTCAAGTCGCTGCAGGACGAACTCGGTTTGGCTTATCTGTTCATCACGCACAATTTTGCCGTCGTGGAGTACTTGGCGCACGAGGTGGCGGTAATGTACCTTGGGCGTATTGTCGAGCGCGGGTTGGTCGATGAAGTGCTGCGTTCGCCCCGACATCCCTATACGCAGGCACTGCTTTCTGCTGTTCCGGTTCCACGGGCAGAGAGCGGGCCAAAGATTCTCCGCCTCGCTGGAGAGACACCATCGCCCGCAAATCCGCCGCAGGGGTGTCATTTCCATCCGCGCTGTCCGCGTGCAATGGACATATGCCGCACCAGCTACCCCGAAAACACTGCCTTATCCGCCGATCACCGCGTGCGCTGCCATCTGTGCGGATGACTGCAGCATCAGGGACGGTTCTTCTCGTTTGTCAGTTGTCAGAATTTCGGCGCGATTGGCAGAGCAACTCGCGCCGAAATCTTGCATTCAGGGCAGGAACCATCACGGCAATTCGACAGCTTTGAATTGCTGAATCGCCTTCAAGCACGATGCCTGCCCGAGTCATCCCTCTCAGGGTATGTATACTTCGTACTCGGTCGGTTCATCCGTAAGGAGGTCGATCTGGTTCTGGATTTCCCTTCTCTCTTCGCTGTTGAACCACTTGCGCCAGTCGTCAACATTTTGCCAGGTGCTGATGACCAGACTCTGGCCCTCCTCATCGAAGCGCCGATAGGTTTCTCCGGAGATGTAGCCTTTCTGGCTCACTGTCGCCGCTCTCAGCTTCTTGAGAAGAAAATCCAGCGCATCCAGATTTTCATCCTTGATCTTGCGTTTGATCAGAATCTTGACTGCCATGGTGTGTGCCTCCTTGTGTTGATCATTGTTTATCGGACTTGCACGTACAAATGGACAACAAACAATCTTCCGAGGTTCCGCCTCTTTCCATCCTCGGCGTTTCTTCCTTCCCTGTCTTGACAAGAGCCACAACGGGAGCAGGAAAGCTCTGTGTTCCCGCATGGCGGATCGTCTCAAGGACGGCGGGCATTCAACCCCGAATCTTGCGGATGACATCTGTCATTCGAAGGTCCGTGATCCCAGTATAGACAGAATTATCGGGGCGTTCGGCGCAACGTCAATTTCGGATATCACCAGTCATCGGGTCTTGCCGGCGTTCACGGATTCTGCGCAAGCCGGATGGTCAACTCGGTTCCGGGCCTAAGGGCATTGGACGACAGGCGATTCCAGCGCAGCAGGTCTTCGATGGCGACCTTGAACTGGCGGGCTATCGAATATACCGTGTCGCCGCGGCGGACGATGTAGCGGGTGGTTTTCGGCGGTTGGGCGACCGGCTTTTGCAGGGCGGCCCGGGCTGTCGGGGCTGTTGCGCCTTTCGAGACCGTGCTTGTTCCGCTGGTCTTCTCGACGACGACCCTGGTCTTTGCGTCCGATGGCTTGGTGATGGCCACCTTGAGGCGGGTTCCGGCAGGAACTGCATCGCTTCTGAGATTGTTGGTTCGCTTGAGTTCGGGGACGCTTGTTCCATAGCGTCGGGCGATTTCAGCCAGCGTTTCTCCCTTGCGTACCGAATGCATCACTATTTTTCCGCGGGGTTCGGGGTCTGCTTCCGGGAGTCGTGGTTGCTCCGGCAGTGCAGCCATGCTTGGGCTCTTGCCGTTTTCTTGTCCGGCAACCAGCAGCGTCAGACCCGGCGGGAGCGGAATCTTGCCCTTGATGCCATTGACAGCCTTGAGGTTGGCCACGGTCATGCCGAAGCGCGGGGCGATCTTTTCCAGTTTGTCGCCTGGGCGAAGCGTATAGGTTTGCCACGCGGAAAGCGGTTTGTTGTCTTCCTCGTGAGCTTCCAGGTTGCTGACGAAGGTTTCCAGTTTTTCGGCGGGGATGACCAGCGGCGTTTCCGGTTTTATGACCGGGCGGTTGTGCGCCGGATTGAGAGCGACGAACTCATGCACCGGCATCTCTGCCAATTTTGCCGCCACCTTGACGTCGATGTGCGAATCGGTGGTGACCGTGGCGAAGAACGGGCGGTTGGGGACTTTCGGCAGGTCCAGTTCGGCCAGCAGGGAGGGATTGCGGAAGATGTTTTTCAGGGCTTGCAGTTTGGGGACGTAGTTTCTTGTCTCGTTGGGCATGGTCAGGCTCAGGTAGTCGGTCGGCAAGCCACGTGCGACGTTTTTGCCGATGGCTCGTCCGACGGCTCCCTCGCCCCAATTGTAGGAAGCCAGGGCCAGATGCCAGTCTCCATGCATTTCATAGATTGACTGCAGATACTCCAGGGCGGCGGAAGTCGAGGCGACGATGTCGCGCCGTTCGTCCTTCCACCAGTCCTGATCGAGGTTGTAGCGCTTTCCGGTGGCCGGGATGAACTGCCACAGGCCGGATGCCTTGGAGCGGGAGTAGGCCATGGGGTTGTAGGCGCTCTCCACCATGGGCAGAAGCGCCAGTTCCATCGGCATGCCCCGTTTGTCGAGCTCTTCGACGATGTAGTGCAGGTAACGGCTGCTGCGGTCAACCATGCGGCGCAGGTAGTCCGGGCGGTTCATGTACCACTGCTGGTGATACAGCACGAGGTCGTCGTGCAGGTCAGGCATCGCGAAACCTTGGCGCATGCGTTGAAACAGGTCGTCAGGGTCTCCTGTCAGGTCGATCGGGAGCGGGGGGCGCGGCTGCTCGGGTATTTCGACCTTGGGCAGCGTGGTATCGAGAACGGGTTGCCAGTTGTTGCGCGGCGCGCGCGCGCGTGCGTCTGGCGCTGTCGGCTGGTCTGCGACGCGCAGGCTGGGAAGGGTCTCGGATTGTGACGGCGAAGGCGACGATTCCGCAGTGGGTGCGAGGTTCGCACAGCCCGACAGCAATGCGCCAGAGCAGCAGAGACTGAGGACCACGCGGGCCACTGCAGAATTGAGTCGTTTCGTCATCCGTTTTCCTGATCTGTCCGCTGGCTGTAGAGACTACCGCCAGCGGCGGATTGCCCAGGTGCAACCGGCGGATTATATAGCAAGCATCCGGAGGGTGTCGGCGCGGCGATCCGGGAAGAGAAGGGCATGGAAGAGAAACTTCCGGACTGATTGGGAAATCGAATTTCGCGGTCATATACTGGGAAAAGAATCGTTGGTGACTGGATCCCGTTTCTGCTCATCCGGATCGTTCTGGAAGACTCGCCGCTGGATCTGGAAACAGACCTTATCGAGGACTGCCCGTGGTCAAAATGGCTGGAAAAGGAGCAACTGGCGACGAACGTTTGCACAGCGTCGAGCGCATCCATCGTTTGCTGAACCGGCTCAGCTGGATCTGGCCATTGGTCGTGCTCTCGGCTCTCGTAACGTTCGCCGCCGCAGTCTATCTGCTGCAGGCTCGGCCGCAGGCGCAGGCGAATACCTTGTGGCGGGTGCATGCGGCGGCGCGTGAAACGCAGAGTCATGTCGAAAAACTGATCGCCGATGTGGAGCAAGCCCTGCTGGCGACCCAGGAATGGAGCCGGGACGGTTTGCTCGGCGTAAGCGATCCGGCGACGTTCAATCGCCTGCTTATCCCCTTGATCGGCAAGTGGCCGGTCAGCGCAGTACAGCTTGCCAACGACGAAGGGCGCGCCATGCTGCTGCTGCGAACGGCGGAAGGTTGGGCCAACCGCATGACCGACGTGCAGAAGCTCGGCCCGCAGCAGCGCTGGTTGCGTTGGAAGGATGCGAGCACCCGCCTGGGTGAAGAGTGGAAAAAGGAAGATTGGGATCCGCGTCAGCGGCCCTGGTACACGGGGGCAATGGTGGTGCCGGAACTGCAGCCCGTGTGGATGGCGCCTCACGTCCTGCAAGTCAACGAAGAAGCGGTGATTTCGGCTTCAGTGCGCTGGTATGACGTTCGCGGCCATCAGTGGGTCATCTCGTTTTCCATTGATCTGGTCGGGCTGTCGCGGTTGGTTGCCCAGCATTCCGTCGGCGAGAACGGGCTGGTGGCGCTGCTGACCGCGGACAACAAGCTGCTGGGATTGTCTCGGCATCCACTCTTCGCCACGCCGGAAACGATCCGGCAGTCCCTGTTGCAGGAACCTGCAAAACTCGGCTTGCACGTGCTTGATAGCGTCCTGCGACTGTCCTTGCGGCAGCGCGCCGCGACCGAGGGTGAAAGCGCGCGGAGACTGATTGTCTCCGCGGAAGATTCGGGGGACGGGCAAGACTGGCTGGCCAGTACCACGACGTTTGCCGCGGGGCGCCAGCCGTTGCGCGTCATTGCGCTGACGCCGGCGGCCGACGCGAGTGCCTTCTCCGCGCGGCGGGGGTGGGGGCTGGCCGCGTTGATCGCCGGCATCGGTCTGCTGTCCGTGCTTGCCGGGCAACTGCTGGCCAGGCCCGTACGGCTAATGTTGACCCGTTTGTTCGCCCGTCTCGAAGAAAAACGAGGTGAAGCCGAAAACCAGGTGGAACGGCGCAATACGGTGGCGGCCATCACGGCGCGCATGCAGCAGGCGCAGAATCCCCATGAACTGGCTTACTCCCTGCTCTGCGAGTTGGCACCGCGCCTCGGGCTGGGGCAGGCCATGTTCTGCCTGTGGGATGAATCGCCGGGACAGCTGAGCGTGGCGGCCAGTTACGCCGGCGAGGAAGGCGGGGTGGAAGACCTGCGAACGGGCAACGTGCCGGCTGCCCACACCGGACTCCTCGGGCAGTGTGCCCGGGACCGGCGCCTGATTGTCGTGCGCGATCCCGGCGCGGACTACATGCGCATACGTTCCGGCCTCGGCGATGCCGTTCCGGCGGTTATCGTCCTGTTCCCCGTGCAATATGGCGGACGGCTGTTCGCCGTCATGGAACTTGCCGGCATGCGCGAATTTTCCGAAGACGATCGCTTGCTGCTCGCCGATCTGGAACCGATCATCGCGCTGAACCTGGATATCCTCCTGCGCGCCGAAAGGACGTCCGACCTGCTGGCGCAGACCGCTGCGAATGAAGAGAGGCACCGCCTGATCCTCGGCGCGGTGGCTGACGGCATCTGGGGAATGGACGCCGACGGACGCACCGGTTTCGTCAATCACACGGCGCTGGAAATGCTCGGGTACAACGAAGACGAAGTGGTCGGGCGGGACATGCACTCCCTGGTGCATGCCCGATATCCCGACGGCGGCGATTATCCCGCAGAGGCTTCTCCGATAAGCCTGACCGCGCTCGACGGGGTGCCGCGCACCGTCGACGACGAAGTCTTCTGGCACAAGGATGGACGACCCGTGCATGTCGAATACACCACGACCGCGGTGCATCGCCTGGAGGAGATCGTCGGGGTCGTCGTGGTGTTCCGCGACATCGGAGGGCGCCGGGCGGCCGAACAGTCGATGAAGGAGAGCGAGGCCCTGCTCTGGCAGATCGTGGAGGACAGCCCCGCGGCCGCGGCCATCGTGACCGAGGATGGACGGGTGTTACGGTGCAACCGGCGCTTCCTGGAAATCCTCGATGTGCCGCTGGATCACTTCGACACGCACCGGATGGCCGAATCCTGGGAGCACCCCGAAGAACGCGCCGCGTTCGTCGAGGAGTTGAAGCAGAAAGGCGTCATACGCAACCATGACGCGCGTTTTCGCCGGGGCGACGGAGTCCTGATTCCAGTCGTCCTCAATTCCCGGTGGGTAGTGCAGGGCGGGCAGCGACTGCTGCTCTCATGGATGACCGAGGCGGCGCCGCGCGACGCAGGAGAGCGGGCTGCACCGAATGGCTCGGGAGACGGATCATGAAGCTGCAGTCGGTCAACCGCCTGGTCGTTTGCGCCTATGTCGCGCTGATGCTGCTCAACGTGGGCAGCTTTGCCGTCTTCGATGCCTTGCGCGACGAACAACAGATTGCCATGCAGCGGCAGCAGCAGGCAGGCCGGCAGGCGGATATCCTCATCGACGGCTCGAAGCAGCTGACTGCCAGTGTTCGGGCGTTTGCCGCGACAGGCGATGCGCGCCATGAGAAGGAATACTGGAAGGAGGTCAGGGTGTCGCGTAGCCGTGACAAGGCCGAAGCCGAGTTGCGCAACATGGGTCTGCAATCTCAGGAGATTGCCCTGATTGAGACGGCCAAGCGCAATTCCGACCGACTGATCGAGGTCGAAGAGCAGGCTTTCGCGGAAGGACGGCGCGGAAACCGCGCGCGCGCCGTCGAACTTGTCTTCGGCGAGGAATACAGCCGCGCCCTCGAGGGCATATATGCGCCGGTCGAACAGTTCCGGGATCTTCTGGCGAAGCGCCTGCAGGACGAGTCGGTGGTGGCGGGCGAACGGCTGCGGCTGGCCTGGCGAACCGGTCTCGGCCTGACGGCGTTCAACGTGCTGCTGACCATCGGCATTCTTGGCGTTTTTTACCGGCGGCGCGTGTTTCGTCCTCTGGCGGAATTGAACGCGCAGATTCGTTCGTTCAACGATGAAAAGAATGCCAAGCCTCTGGGGTATCTCGACGATACGACCGAAATCGGAGAACTGGCACGCTCCTTTGCCGCCTATCGTCAGGCCGGCGCAGACATGGCTAACGAGCAATGGGTGAAGACCCAGCAGGCGAGCGTGGCAGCGCATCTGCAGGCGGCCGGCAGTTTCAGCGAGCTGGCGCAGGATTTCCTCGCCAAGGTCGCGCCTCTGGTCGGTGCCGGGCACGGCGTTTTCTACATCTACGAAGAAGATCGCCGTCTGCTGCGCATGCTGGCCCACTACGCCTACAACGAACGCAAAAGCCTGGCGCAGACCTTCGGACTGGGCGAAGGCCTGGTTGGCCAGTGTGCCCTGGAAATGGCCCCGATCGTCATCACCCGGCCGCCGCCCGACTATGTGCGCATCCGCGCCAGCCTTGGCGAGGCGGCACCCTGCGCCATCATGGTCTTGCCGGTGCTTAACGGCCAGCGTGTGCTGGCGGTCGTGGAACTGGCCTGTTTCAAACCGTTCGAGAAGCGCGAACGCGATCTGCTGGAGGGGTTGATGCCGGTGGTCGGCATGAACCTGCAGATACTGGAACGCAATGTCAGGACGCAACGCCTGCTGGAAAAAACACAGCAGCAGGCCGAGCGCATGGAGGAGCAGGCGGCCCAGTTGCAGGAGCAAACCGTGGCGATCGAGGAACAGCGTAATTCGGTAGCCGCGCTGCTGGACGAGCAGAATGCCATCTTCGAGTCGGTCTCCAGCGGCATCGCCGTGATGCGTGACCGCATCCTGCAGAAATGCAATGCCCAGCTCGGCAGGATCTTCGGACGTCAGCCGGAGAGCCTGATCGGGCAATCCACGCGTGACTGGTATGCCGACGAGCAGACGTCCTTCGACATGGGCAAGGTTTACGATCGACTCAGGCAAGGCGATTCGGTGCGTCACGAAGTGCAGATGCAGCGCGCGGACGGCACCAACTTCTGGTCGCGTCTGAGCGGGCGGGCAATCGACCCGAATGATCTTTCGCGCGGGGTGGTGTGGACCGTCGAGGACATCACCGACGAGCGCGCGACTGCCGATGCCATGAGCGAAGCGCGGCAGATCGCCGAGGATGCCGCGCGCACCAAGAGCGATTTCCTGGCCAACATGAGCCACGAAATCCGCACCCCGATGAATGCCATCATCGGTATGGCCCACCTGGCACTGAAGACCGGACTCAATCCGCGTCAGGCCGATTACATCCGCAAGATCCAGCAGTCGGGCCAGCTTCTTCTGGGCATCATCAACGACATCCTGGACTTTTCGAAGATCGAGGCCGGCAAGCTGACGATCGAATCGACCGACTTCGAACTGGGCCGGGTGCTCGACAATGTGGCCGTGCTGATTGCCGAAAAAGCGTCGGCCAAGGGCCTGGAATTGATCAACGAAGTGGCGTCCGACGTGCCGGAAACCCTGGTGGGCGACCCGTTGCGCCTGGGGCAGATCCTGATCAACTATTGCAACAACGCCGTCAAATTCACCGAACGCGGGGAAGTCGCGATCAAGGTGGCCAAGACCGAGGAGACGTCGGAGGACATCGTCCTGCGCTTTGAGGTTCGGGATACCGGCATCGGGCTGGCGCCGGAGCAGAAAGAGAGGATGTTCCAGAGCTTCACCCAGGCCGATACCTCGACGACGCGAAAATACGGCGGCACCGGGCTGGGACTCGCTATCTCGAAGAATCTGGCCGAGCTGATGGGCGGGCACGTCGGGGTCGAGTCCGAGCTGGGCAAAGGTTCGACCTTCTGGTTTACGGTGCGGCTGCGCAAGAGCACGAGCCGCAAGCGCAAACTGGTCCCGCGGCCCGATCTGCGTGGCCGGCGAATGCTCGTGGTCGATGACAACGAACATGCCTGCACGGTGCTCACCGGCATGCTTGCCGGAATGAGCTTCGTGGTCGATGCCGTGAATAGCGGCCGGAGGGCTGTCGATGCCGTGCGCCTGGCGGCGGAAACCGGGCGTCCCTACGATGTGGTTTTCCTCGATTGGCAGATGCCGGAGATCGACGGTACGCAGGCCGGCCGGAACATCCTCGAACTCGGCCTGGTTCCTCCTCCGCGCCTGATCATGGTGACCGCGTACGGCCGCGAGGAAGTGATTGCCGGCGCCCGCGCGGCGGGTTTCGATGACGTACTGATCAAGCCGGTCAATCCGTCGGTGTTGTTCGATGCTGCGGTGCGCGCGCTCGGGGCGCTGCCGGAAGAAATCGAAACCGCCACAGCCGAGGTGCCGGGGCGGGGCGTCGATGTCTCGGCGATTGCCGGTGCGCGGCTATTGCTTGCCGAGGACAACGAGATGAATCAGGAGGTCGCGGTAGAACTGCTTCGCGATGCCGGGTTTGCGGTCGACGTCGCGGAAAACGGGCAGGTTGCGCTGGATATGCTGCAACAGCACGCGGCCGACTACTATGCCGCAGTACTGATGGACATGCAGATGCCGGTGCTCGACGGTCTTTCCGCCACCAGCGAGATTCGCAAGCTGCCACGGCTTGCGGGACTGCCTGTGGTGGCCATGACGGCCAACGCCATGGAACAGGACCGGGAACGTTGCCTGGCCGCGGGCATGAATGACTACGTTGCCAAGCCCATCGATCCGGACGAATTGTCCCGCGTGCTGCTCAAGTGGATCCGGCCGGGGGCGTTCCAGGCGGCGCGTTTGCCCGCGGAGACGTCGATGCCCTCGGCAGAGCAAGTTCGCGAACTGCCGCGTCACATCGACGGCCTGGATGCCGAGCTCGGCTTGCGCCACGCCAACGACAAGTATTCGCTGTATGTTTCCATGCTGCGCCGTTTCGTCGAGGGGCAGCGCTCGGTCATCGGCGAGATCGCCGTTGCGCTGGACAAGGACGACTGGCCGGCCGCGGAGCGGCTGGCGCATACTCTCAAGGGCAATGCGGGCAACATCGGTGCGACTTCATTGCCGGTCGAGGCTGCGGCGCTGGAGTCGGCGCTCAGGAACAGGCAGCCGCGCGAGGTGATCGAAAGTCTGCTGGCAGCGCCGGCGGCACAATTGGAGGCCCTGGTCACCTCAATAAACGCCTGGTTGCCGCCGGAATCGCCTTCCGCGGCGGGGGTGGAAACCGTCAGACAGGATTTCGATGAGGTGGCGCTGAAAACCGAACTGGCGCGCTTTTCCCGCCTGCTGGCCGACGGCGATTCGGTCGCCACAGAGTTTTGGGATGAGCACGCGGAAATGTTCCGGTCGGCTTTTCCGGAGCGATGGCGTGCGATCGAACAGGCCGTTCGCCAGTTCGATTTCGAGGTTGCTCTCGAAGCGTTGAGGGCGGCGGCCTCTTCACGTGGACTGGAGGTCTGAACATGCGATTCCTGTTCGAGTGGCTCCTCCGTCTTACCCGCCTCCGCGAATCCTATCTTCTGGCATTGCTGGTGGCTTCCATCCTGGGGCTTGCCGTCAGCGAGATATATCACTGGAGCATGGAGGAGGATTACCGCCAACGGTTCAATGACCAGGCCTGGTTTGCGGCCAGCAATCTTGAAACCGAGACCATGCATGGCCTGGCCATGGGGTCGGCCCTTCTGCTCGGGCTCAACGAGTCGGAATTGAAGGACGTCGCGCTGGGCAAGCGCAGCCAGGACGACCCTGATGCTCTGCGCCGCTTGCGCGCGCTGCGTCTGCTGCTCAACGCCGACGGGGTTTTCGTTTTCAACAACCTAGGCGACGTGGTGGCACACGAAACGCCATACACCTCGATGACCGGAACCAATGTCTCCTATCGCCTCTACTGGGACCAGGCGATCCGGGGCAACCTGATCGTCTACCCGGCTGTCGCGACGCAGACGGTCGACCGCAAGCTGTTCATTGCCGCCCCGGTTCGTGCCGGCACCACGCCAGTGAGCGAGCTTATTGGTGCGGTGGTCGTGGAGACTCCTGCCGACTATCTCGATTACCAGATCGGCGTGGGCGGGCACCCGGCGCTTTTGATGTCGCCGGACGGCGTGGTGTTCGCCGCCACGGACGCGAAATGGTTGTTCCGGCTGGCCCAACCGCTGGACGCGGACCGCCTGGATACGCTGCGTCGACTGCGCCAGTTCGGCGCCGCGATTCCCAGCGCATTGCCGCCGGAGATGCTGCCGTTCGATCTGAGCCGTAATGTCGTCGAGTTCGGCGGCGAGCGCTACGCCAGGGCCATGGCGCCGGTGCGCTGGAACGATCCGTCCGGCGACTGGGCCGTGGTGGTCTTCGGCGACCTGCGGGCTGCCGTATCGCTGAGACAGCGCGCCATCGTCGGAGCGGTGGTCGCCCTGATGGCCCTGGCGTTGATGGAACTGTTCCGGCGGGCCATTCACTACGAGGCGGCGCGTCGCGATGCCGTGGCCAAAGCCGAGACCGTGGCGGAGGAACTGGCGGCGGCGGCACGCCAGAAACTGCAACTGTCCGAGATTACCATCGGCTTGCAGCAGGCACGCGATCCGGCCGCCCTGGCTGCGCTGTTTTTCCGGCAACTGGCGGGGCTGGTGCCGCTACATCAGGGCACCCTTTACTTCATCGATAGCGTAGGCGATGACCGGCGTACTCTGTGTCTGGCAGGAAGCTACGGAACCGGGGAGGTTCCCGATAGGGTTGGCATTGATGATGGCCTGCTTGGACAGTGTGCCCGGAACGGCCAAACACTCGTTTTTTCAAACGTTCCTCCGGGTTTCTGGCGAGTGTCGTCCGGCCTCGGGGACGCCGCGCCCGGCAGTCTGATGCTGTTTCCCCTCAAGAGCAACCAGGTGCTGATCGGTGTGCTCGAGATCGCTTCGCTGGATAAGCAGTTTGACGTCGGCCGGCCGCTTGTCGAGGGCTTGCTGCCAGTATTGAGCATGAACTTGGAAATACTCCTGGCTGAGCGGCTTTCCGCCCACAAGTCGGTCGAAGCCTTTACCAAGGCCGAGGAATACAAAGCCTTGCAGCAAAGCGGCAAGGAAATCGAAAACTGGTATCACAGCGTCATTGACGGAGCCCCCGACGGGCTCCTGGTAATCGACATCGCGGGGCGGGTGTTGCTTTCCAATCCGGCCGCCAACTCGCTCTTCGGTTACGCCGATGAAGAGATGCTCGCGCTGGGCGTGGCCGATCTGATTCCGGAGATGCGTCAACTCGAATGCCTTCCGGAGGAAACCACGGGGTGCTGGCGATCCGGCGTGAAGGGCAAGCATCGCGATGGAACCGACCTGGAGCTTGCTATCGCGCAGGCCCGGCTGCCGGCCACTGCCTTGCACGGGGATTGCGCTTGCGTGATGGTCAGATCCTGCGTCGCACTTTTATGATGACGATTTGATTTTTTCTGGATAAAAGCGATGGAACTTCATGCCGATGTTGCAGAAAAGCCAGTGGCGCCTACGGTGCTCGTGGTCGATGACACCCCGGACAATTTGTCGCTGATGAGTGAACTGCTGCGCGACCTGTACCGCGTCAAGGTGGCGAACAGTGGCGAGCGGGCATTGAAGATCGCCCAGGCTGATCCGCGCCCTGACCTGATTCTGCTCGACATCATGATGCCGGGAATGGATGGCTACGAGGTCTGCCGCCGTCTCAAGCAGGATACGACGACCCGCGACATCCCGGTGATCTTCCTGACCGCGCTGGCTGAGATGGAGGACGAGAGGAAGGGGCTGGAAATGGGGGCGGTGGACTACATCACCAAGCCGATCAGCCCGCCGATCGTCCTGGCTCGCGTCAAGAACCACCTAGCGCTGAAAGCCAGCGCCGATTTCCTGCGTGACAAGGCGCAATACCTCGAAGGCGAGGTCGCCAAACGCACCAAGGAAATCATGGCTATCCAGGATGTGACCATCCTGGCCATGGCGTCGCTGGCCGAGACGCGCGATTCGGATACGGGCAGCCATATCCGGCGCACGCAGTTCTACGTCAAGGCGCTGGCGGAAGAAATGCGCAACAATCCGAAATACGCCGCACTGCTCGATGACCACTACATTGCCATGCTGTTCAAGTCGGCCCCGTTGCACGATATCGGCAAGGTGGGGATTCCCGACCGTATTCTTCTCAAGCATGGGCGCCTGGATGCCGAGGAATTCGGCATCATGAAGATGCACGCCGCCCTCGGGCGCAATGCCATCCAGTCGGCCGAAAACCAACTCGGCATGAAGGTCGAGTTTCTGACGATGGCCAAGGAGATTGCCTACTGCCACCAGGAAAAGTGGGACGGCTCCGGTTATCCGCAGGGTCTGTCCGGGGAGGCCATTCCACTGTCGGCCAGATTGATGGCGCTGGCGGACGTCTACGACGCGCTGATCTGCCGGCGCGTCTACAAGGAACCGATGAGCCACGAGGAGGCCGCGAAAATCATCCTCGAGGGCAAGGGGCGCCACTTCGATCCGGATGTCGTCGACGCCTTCCTTGCTCGGCAGGAAGAATTCCAGGACATTGCCCGGCGCTTCGCCGATGCCGGGGGACCGCACGCGGTAGAATCCCCCGCTTGAGCCTTTCTTTCGGACGATCATGACCCATTCATTGCACGACTTCATTCGCCGCCTGCCCAAGGCGGAACTGCACCTGCACATCGAAGGTTCGCTCGAGCCCGAGATGATGTTTGCGCTTGCCCAGCGCAACGGAGTCTCGCTTCCCTACGCCTCGGTGGGCGAGCTTCGCGCTGCGTACAACTTCACTGATCTGCAGTCCTTCCTCGATCTGTACTACGCCGGTGCCGCCGTGCTTCAGACCGAGCAGGATTTCCATGACCTGACGATGGCGTACGTGCGGCGCGCACTCGCCGACAACGTGCGGCACGCCGAACTTTTCTTCGATCCGCAGACGCATACCGTGCGGGGCGTTCCCATGGCCACCGTGTTTGCCGGTATCGCCGGTGCCTTGCGGCAGGCGCGTGCGGAGCAAGGTTTTTCCAGCCGCATGATCCTCTGTTTCCTGCGTCACCTGTCCGAGGACGATGCCTTCGCCACCCTCGAAGCGGCGTTGCCGCTGCGCGCCGAGTACGCTGACCTGTGGATCGGCGTCGGGCTGGATTCCGGAGAAGTCGGCAATCCGCCGGAGAAATTCGCCAGGGTGTTCGCCCGTGCGCGCGAACTGGGATTCCGCGTCGTGGCGCATGCCGGGGAGGAGGGGCCGCCAGCCTACGTGCATGGTGCGCTGGATGTCCTGCAGGTGGAGCGCATCGACCATGGCGTGCGTTCCGAGGAGGATCCTGCGCTGATGCAGCGGCTGGCGCAAAGCGGCATGCCTCTGACGGTGTGCCCGCTATCCAACCTGAAGCTTTGCGTGGTGAAGGATCTGCGCGAGCACAATCTGGCGCGCCTGTTGCGGGCGGGCCTGTGCGTGACGATCAATTCCGACGATCCAGCGTATTTCGGCGGCTACATGAACGCCAATTTCCTGGCGACTGCCGATGCGCTGGAACTCTCCCGTGAGGAGTTGGTAGAGCTTGCACGGAACGGCTTCACGGCGGCTTTCGTGACGGAGGAAGAAAGGCGCCCGTGGCTGGACGAATTGCAGGCTGTGGCGGCGGAATGACCGCACGATGAGTCTTGCGCGGGATTATCGGCGCTGCGCCGAACTGATCGCTCAGGCGGACGGTTTGCTGGTCACCGCGGGCGCCGGCATGGGCGTCGATTCCGGGTTGCCGGATTATCGCGGTCCGCAAGGGTTCTGGCGGGCCTATCCGGCGCTCGGGCGGGCGCGCATCGCCTTTGAGCGCATTGCCAATCCGGCGGCATTCGAGAGCGATCCGGGGCTGGCCTGGGGGTTTTACGGGCATCGCCTGAATCTCTACCGGGCCACGGTGCCGCACGACGGTTTCCACATCCTGCGCCGGATCGGCGAACGTCTGGCGGAAGGCTGCTTCGTGTTCACCAGCAACGTCGACGGGCATTTCGCCAGGGCCGGGTTCGACGGAAACCGCATCGCCGAATGCCACGGTTCGATCCACCACCTGCAGTGCCTGGATGGATGCAGCGGCGAAATCTGGCCGGCGGATGATTTTCATCCGCAGATTGACGAGGAAAATTGCCGGCTTGTGTCGGACTTTCCTCGCTGTCCGCATTGCGGCGGTATTGCCCGGCCGAATATCCTGATGTTCGGCGACTGGGGCTGGCTGGGAGCTCGTAGCGAAGCGCAGCACCGGCGCTTGCAGAACTGGCTGCACAAGGTCGAACGCCTGCTGGTAATCGAGACCGGCGCGGGCACCAACATCCCGACCGTGCGCCTGACGAGCGAATCGGCTGGCGGCTGGTTGATCCGCATCAATCCGGACGAGCCGGGTCTGGGAAGCGCGGAAGGAGTGTCCCTCCCGTGCGGTGGACTCGAAGCTCTGCGCTCGATCGAAGCGGCCTGGCAGGAAATCAGCGGCGAATGACACATCAGCGGCCAATGATGACCGAAGCGACAGGCGTCTCGCGTCCCGCAGGAGGGAGTGAGTAAGGCCATGCACGCTGCGCTTCCCCTTTCCCATTTCTTCCTCGCCCTGGCGGTGGTGACCATCTGGGGAACCAACTTCGTCGTCATCAAGTTTGCCCTTGGCGGGTTGCCTCCTTTGTTGTTTGCCGCGTTGCGCTTCAGCCTGGCGCTCATTCCGGCCATGTTCTTCCTGCCGCGTCCGGCCGTAAAGTGGTGGAATCTGGCGCTGTACGGAATATTCATCGGCGTGGGCCAGTTCGGGCTGCTGTACATCGCCATGAACGGCCACATCTCCCCGGGCATCGCTTCGCTCGTCATTCAGACGCAGGTGTTCTTCACCATCGGGCTGTCGATGAAACTGGATCGGGAACGTGTGCGGCCGTTCCAGTGGCTGGCGCTGCTGCTGGCGACGGTGGGCGTGGCGAACATCCTGATGCACACCGACGGAACCACCACCCCGCTGGGCTTGGCCTTGGTCCTGATGGCCTCGTTCTCTTGGGCGGGCGGGAATATGGCCGCCAAGCACGGGCGCCCGGAGAGCATGCTGGCCTACGTGGTCTGGTCCAGCGCCTTTGCCATTCCGCCGCTATTTGCCCTGTCGCTGGCGGTCGAAGGATGGGAAGCCGCCCTGGCGGGAATTCGCCAGTCCGACGCGCTGACATGGGCGGCCGTCGCCTGGCAATCCTGGGGCAACACGCTGTTCGGCTATGTCGCCTGGGGCTGGTTGCTGGCGCGCCATCCGGCGGCAACCATTACGCCGATGGCCTTGCTGGTGCCCGTGTTCGGGATGGGAGCCTCAGCCCTGCTGCTGGGGGAGGCTTTGCCCGCGTGGAAACTTGTCTCCGCCGCACTGGTCATGACGGGGCTGGCCATGAACCTGCTCTGGCCGCGCTTGCATGCCGGGCTCGCGAGAATCTCCAAGGGGTGAGTCATGGAAGAAACGTATCGCGAAATAGCCGCAAGGCTGCGTGAAGCACGCCGGATCCTCTTCATCACCGGGGCCGGGATATCGGCCGATTCCGGGTTGCCGACCTATCGCGGAGTGGGCGGGTTGTACAACGATGAAGCTACGGAAGACGGCCTGTCCATCGAGGATGCGCTATCCGGCGAGTGCATGTCGATCCGCCCGGAAATTACCTGGAAATATCTGGCGCAGGTCGAGCGCAATTGCCACGGCGTTCAGCCAAATGCCGCGCATTTGGCGATTGCCGGGCTGGAACGGCAATGCGAGGTGGTTGTTCTCACGCAGAATATCGACGGCCTGCATATCAAGGCCGGCAGTTCAAACGTGATCGAGATCCACGGCACACTGGAAGCGCGCTATTGCGCACACTGCGGAACGCCGGCCGACGCTCGCGACGACCGAGTTCCGCCACGGTGCAAACAATGCGGCGAAATCGTGCGTCCGCGCGTCGTGCTGTTCGGCGAGATGCTCCCGGAAACGGCCCTCAACCGGCTTTACGACGAACTCGCACGCGGTTTCGACATGGTGTTCGTCATCGGCACGACCGCCGTTTTTCCCTATATTGCCGAGCCGGTACTGCGTGCGGCTCGTGCAGGCGTCCCGACGGTCGAGATCAACCCGGCGCGGACGCGCCTGAGCGATCTGGTGCGGTACTACATCCCGGAGCGGGTGGCGGTGGCCTTGCCGGAGTTGAGCCGGCTCACGCTGCCCGGCGATCGGTAGCACCGAGGCGCCGGTATCCCATGGCGGCCATCAGTCTTTCGAATTGAGCCAGCGAGGCGTCGGAGACCTCTTGGGTGTGCCGTGAGAACCAGCTGCGGCCTTGTTGGCTGACACCCGACGGAGTCATGGTGATTACAGTCTTGGCGTATTCGTTTGCCTGGGTCATGGCGTGTTCTCCAAATTCAGCCAGAAGCACAAATACGGACGATAGACAGGCGCTCTGGTCTTGTACATACGGGTGTGCGCCTACGGGTATACGCCTATGTCCGTACGCTTCCGGCTGGCCTTGAACGGAAATCATCCACCGCGTGCGGTGACCGTTGCTCCGGAGGTGGCTTGAGTGACCGGCTCGAGTGGCCGATATCCCATGAAAGCCATCAGTTGCTCGAACTCGGCGAGCGAGGCGTCGGAGACGTTCTGGGGATGCCGCGCGAACCAGCTGCTTGGCTGGTTGGTGTCCGATGGGGTTGTGTCAGTTGCAGTTTCGCCGCTTCCGTTTGTCTGAATCATGGTCTGTCCTCCAAACTTGGTCAGAGACACGAAAATACGAGAATGCAAAAGGAATAATGGCATCGGGTTAGAGCAATGTATACCCGTACTTTCCGCCGAATCTTGCGGAGAATACCTGAGTGGATTGTGCTGTTTCGACGCAGCTTGGCCGGGATGTCCTCAGCCTTTCAAGCCCAGTCGGCGCGACAGCTTGTGCAGGTTGCTGGCGTCGATGCCGAGCACGCGTGCGGCGCCGGCCCAATTGCCGTCACACCTTGCAAGCGCCTGCCTGACGAGCTGGCGCTGGTAGGCTTCGAGTGCGGTCTTTAGCGATACGTTCACGGCTCCCGGCTGCTCGCCGGATGGCGCTGCGATCTCCGGAGATGACGGCTCTATCAGCGGCACGTCGAGGTCCAGCAGTTCCGGTTCCAGGGTAACGATGTCGGTACGTACGGCGCCGCGGCTGATGGCGCGCAAGGCGGCGCGGCTGATGACGTGTTCGAGTTCACGGACATTCCCCGGCCAATGGTAGGCGCACAGGGCGGTTTCGGCCTGCGGCGACAGGCGCAGGCCGCGCAGGCCGAGGCGGGTGCGGTTGAGTTCGAGGAAGCTGCCGGCCAGAAGCAGCACATCGTTGCCGCGATCGCGCAGCGGGGGTATCTGCACGGGGTAGACCGAAAGCCGATGATAGAGATCGGCCCGGAAATGCCCTTCGCGCACACGTTCCGGCAGTTGTCGGTTGGTGGCGGCAACGATCCTGACGTCGACCGTGTGCGGCTGGTCGGCGCCCAGACGCTGAATCTCGCCGTTCTGCAAAGTGCGCAACAGCTTGGCCTGGACGGCGAGCGGCAGTTCGCCGACTTCGTCGAGGAACAGCGTACCGCCTTCGGCGGCCTCGATGCGACCGGAGCGCTCGCCGTGCGCGCCCGAAAAAGCCCCCTTGACGTGCCCGAACAGTTCGCTTTCGGCCAGCGATTCGGGCAGGGCGGCGCAATTGACCTGCACCAGCGGCCCGTCGGCGCGACGCGATGCGCGGTGCAGATGGCGGGCAAACAGTTCCTTCCCGACTCCCGTCTCACCCAGCAGCAACACGGGCAGTTCGGAATCGGCCACGACATCGAGTTCGTTCAGCAATTCCAGCAACTGCGGGCTTTGTCCGATGATCTCCGCGTCACCCGGTTGACCGGTGAGCGAGGAAGGCGTTTCCTGATCGAGCCGCCCTGCGCGCAGACGGCGGTTTTCCTCTTCGATTCGGGTCATCCGCACGGCGGTTTCGACCATCAACGCCAGGCGCGCCAGGTCGTGGTGCGCGGATTGGCCGAAAACGTCGCCGCTGAGCGCGTCGAGCGTGAGTGCCCCCCAGCTCTTTCCATCCTGGTTCAGGCGGATGCCCATGCAATCATGCACCGGCAAGGGTTCGCCCAAATGGTGGTCGAGCAAACCGTCGTAAGGGTCGGGCAGCGAACTGCCCGGCGGAAAGTGTACCGGCGCGCGGCTGGCCAGGATGGCTGACAGGCGCGGGTGTTGCGCGATGACAAAACGGCGCCCGAGCGTTTCCTGGGCCAGCCCGTCGACGGCCAGAGGACGCAGGCTGTCGCCCTCGAGTTTCAGCAAGCCGACCGCTCCGCAGCCGAAATGTGCGCGAATGGCATTCACCAGGCGCTGGAGGCGAACGGTGTGCGGCAATTCAGTGGCCAGGTCGGCCAACAGCAGTGATGTGATCATGGTAAGAAATACCATTAAAAGGTCAAAAATACCGCTAAATAATACGGTAAAAAAAACCGTATTGCAAAGTTTGTTCTATAAATCAGTTTATTAGCTGATGGCACGCGGTTTGCATTAGTACGGATGTCACTGACTCAACCAAAGGATTTCCACCATGAGCCTGCTAGAACAACCGATCGGGCAACTTGCCTGCGCATTGCCGGGCGCCACCCGGATATTCCATCAGCACAAACTCGACTTCTGCTGCGGCGGCCACAAGAGTCTGCGCGAAGCGGCCGAGAAGCGCGGGGTGAATCCGGAAGCGCTTTTGTCCGAACTGGAAACCCTACAGAACGTCGATCCACGCAACCGTGATTGGCGCTCGGCGTCTTCCGGCGAGCTGATCGAACATATCCTGCAGCGTTATCATGAGCGGCACCGTGAGGATCTGCCCGAACTGATCCGCCTGGCACGCCGCGTAGAACAGGTGCACGGCGAACGCGCGGATTGCCCGGCCGGGCTGGCGGACCATCTCGAAGCAATGTTCCACGAACTGCTCAGTCACATGATGAAGGAGGAGCAGGTGCTGTTTCCGATGCTGCTCGCGGCGAATGACGGAGAGGCGCGGTCGCCCATTTCGTTGATGCGTTTTGAACATGACCAGCACGGTGAAGCGTTGGCACGGCTGGAAGCGCTGACCGACGACATCCATGCACCCGTGGATGCCTGCAACACGTGGAATGCCCTGTACGCCGGCCTTGCCAGGCTGCGCGAAGACTTGATGCAGCACATTCACCTGGAGAACAACGTGCTTTTTCTTAACGCGGAACGGACCATTTGAGCCATACTGGACCATATCCATGACCGATTCCCTTCTGCCACACGCGCCCGCGCTCGACGAACCGCTTGAAATGCTTGAAGCGTGCCATGAGCGAATCGAAGCGCAATTAAAGACGCTGGAACGCTTGGCAGCGTACCTCCCGGACCATGGCGCGGACGAGCAGTCCCGCCAGGCGGCTAGGGCGATCCTTCGCTATTTCGAGATGGCGGGACCGAACCATCATGAGGACGAAGAACAGAACCTCTTCCCCATGCTTGTCAGCAGGGCCGGGACTGAAGACCGGGCGGCAGTGGATGCTCTGGTCAGCAACCTGCTGGCCGACCACGTAAAGATGGCGTCCGCCGTCGGGGCCATGCGCGAGCAGCTGATTCCGATTGCCGATGGAACCGCCGCGATGCTGGATCCGGCATCGGTGTGCCTGATGACAACCGTGTACCGGCGGCACATTGAAAAGGAGAATCGGGAACTCCTTTCGTTGTCACGAAAGCTGCTGACGTCGCAGGATGTTGAAGACTTGAGTCGTGCCATGACCGCGCGCCGGAGTCGAAAGGACTGACTTCCAGCGATGGCCAAGAAATTCCCTTTGCATCCAAAGCACCCGGAACGGATTTGTTGGGGCTGCGACAAATATTGCCCGGTTGATTCGCTAGGATGTGGCAATGGTTCCGATCGTACCCAGCACCCGATCGAGTTGCTCGGCGACGACTGGTATGAACACGGAGACTGGGGGATCGTCGATCCCGATGCGGCGGCGTTCAAGAAGTCCTGATCGGATCCAAGTCACGTCGCGCGGGTCGGCGCTGATCGTCTTTTGATCGCGACGTGACACCAGCGCAACGTTTTTGCGCCATTCCCTTGGCCATTCGTTGCATTCTGTTTTTAAGTGATGCCGGATACGTGTAGCATCAACCCCGTCACTCGCGCCCGGCGTCATCAGATGAAGAAGCATTTGGCTTCTGCCTCCCATCGAAACGACGCTTGTGACAAAGGGCTGTCTGAGTCTTCAGGCTTTGCATGAAAGATCGCAGACTTTCAAAATACACAGGACTCCGCGCTGACCACTCGCCGCGACATGTCGATAAAGCAAGAAAACCACGCCGGGCACGCGTTGATTGCCTGCCACGAATGCGACCTTGTGCAGCGGGTGGTTGACTCTCTTCCGGGGGCGACGCTTCGTTGCCGGCGCTGCAATCACGTGCTTTATCGCCATTCCGACAAGCCCCTGGATCATGCGGTAGCATGGAGTCTGGCCGGGTTGATTCTGTTGGTCCTCGCCAACGTCTTTCCGGTCGTGAATCTTTCGGTGGGTGGCCATCAAACGCAAACCTCGCTCTTTTCGGGAGCGATTGCCCTTTCGCGTGCCGGGCAGTTCGGCGTGGCGGCCCTGGTGATCGGAGTGCTGATCGTGGCGCCGGCACTTCTCTTCCTGCTCCAGATAGCCATCCTGCATCCCCTGCGCCAAGGGCGGCTGGTTCCGCATTTCGTGCAGCTCATGCGTGTTCTTTCGAGTCTCAACCACTGGCTGATGTTCGATGTGTTCATGCTGGCCATCATCGTCGCCGTCGTGAAGCTTTCACACCTGGCCCAGGTTTCCCCGGGAGAAGGCTTGTGGGCGTTTCTCGGGCTGATGGTGGCCTCGATCGTGTCGATCACCTCCTATGACACCCATTCGGTCTGGGAGCGCTATTCCCGCCTGTCCAGGAAAAAGGCGGGTTTCACCGTGTCCGAAGCGCCTGCCGAGCACAAATCGTTCGCTCCACGGACTCGACGTACCGCCTTGTCGCGAGGCTTGGTCTGCTGCCATGCGTGCGGCCTGCTCAGCCACTGGCGCCATGGTCCGGGCGGTTCGCATTGCCCTCGTTGCGGAGCATCCCTCCATCTGCGCAAGACAGACAGCCTGACGCGTACCTGGGCTCTGCTGATTGCCGGTTACGTCCTGTTCGTCCCGGCCAACCTGCTGCCGATCACCATCACCAGTTCCCTTTTTGGCGTGCAGGCCGACACGATCATGAGCGGGGTGGCGTATTTCTGGAACGAGGGGGCCTACGACCTGGCGATCGTCATCTTTACCGCCAGCATTTTCGTACCCTTGGCCAAACTGCTGTCGCTGACCTATCTCACCTATAGCGTACAGAAACGCACCACATGGGAACCCCTGCAGCGCACGCGCCTGTACCGCATGGTGGAATTTGTCGGCAAGTGGTCCATGCTCGATATCTTTGTGGTGGCCATGCTGGCGCAACTGGTGCAGTTTTCGTCGCTGGCGGCGATCGAGGCGGGGCCGGGCGCGATCGCCTTCGCCTCGGTGGTGGTGGTAACGATGTTCGCCGCCATGTCGTTTGATTCGCGGCTCATCTGGGATCCGTTGGAGAAAAACCGTAATTCAGGAGAGAAACGTGGCTGAACTATCCGAGTCCCCCCAAGACGACTATCCAAACGCAATCGCCGAACCGAAAAAGAAAGGGTGGTCACTGGTCTGGCTGGTGCCGATCATTGCCATTCTGGTCGGTGTGGGACTGGTCGTGCGAACCGTGCTCGAGCGCGGCCCCGATATCACCATCACGTTCAAGACCGCGGACGGAATCGAACCGGGCAAGACCAAGGTGCGCTACAAGAACGTGGAGATCGGCGCCGTTGAGCGCGTGGAACTGGCGGACGATATGCAGAAGGTCAAGGCGGTCATTCGCATGAGCAAGTCGGCGAAGCCTCTGCTGGTAGAGGACGCGCGCTTCTGGGTCGAGCGGCCGCGGGTCAGCGGCACCAACATCGAGGGATTGGGAACCTTGTTGTCCGGCGCCTTCATCGGCATGGATATCGGCAAGTCGGCCAAGGCGCGGCAAAGCTTCGATGGGCTGGATCGCCCCCCGCTGGTGAAGTTCACTGAACCCGGCCGCACGTTCCAGTTGCGTGCCGAACAACTCGGCTCGCTGGATTCCGGTTCGCAGATCTACTATCGGCGCGTCGCCGTCGGCCAAGTCGTGCGCTACGAGATGGAAAAGGATGGTCACGGTCTGAATTTCGAGATTTTCATCAAGGCGCCGTATGACCGTTTCGTCAATTCCGAAACGCGTTTCTGGGAGGCCAGCGGTGTCGACGTCGAATTCAGCGCCCAAGGTTTCAGGGTTGAATCACAATCCCTGAACGCGATTCTTTCAGGGGGCATCGCCTTCGAGACACGCGGCAATCCGAGCAAGGCGAAGCCTGTGGAACCGGACACCAGCTTCCGGCTATATGAGAAGAAGGCCGATGCGTTGAAGTTCGAAGACACTGAAGTGGTGCCCATGCGCCTGGTGTTCAACGAGTCGGTGCGCGGGTTGTCGGAAGGCGCGCCGGTCGACTTCCGCGGCATCGAAATTGGGCGCGTGAGTTCGATCGGTGCCTCTGTCGAGCAGAAGACGGGGCAAATCTTGATGATTGTCGACATCGACCTCTTCCCGAACCGGCTGCGTTCGATCGACGTCAAGCAGCGGGGAAAAGCCGTGTCCGTGCGTGAGGGCATGGATTTGCTGGTTGCCGGAGGATTGAGGGGGCAATTGCGTACCGGAAACTTCGTGTCCGGCCAGCTTCTGGTGTCGTTGGACTACTTCAAGGGAACTCCCAAGGCGGCCGTGAAATGGGATAGCGATCCGCCAATACTGCCAACCATTCCGGGATCTCTGGTGAAATTCGAGCAACAGGCTGCCGATCTGATCCAGTTGGTGGGCGAACTGGTCAAGAAACTCGAGTCGCTGCCGCTCGAACAGATCTCCGAAGATGTGCGGACCACAGTCAAGTCGCTCGACAATACGCTGAAGACGGTCGACACCACGTTGAAGACGGTGGACCGGCAGCTTGCCGACGATTCGATGCTGCAGCAGGATCTGCGCGACACCCTCCGCGAAGTGTCGAAGGCGGCGGCGGAAGCGCGCGCGCTCCTCGAGTACCAGTCGAGACACCCGGAAGCCCTGATCCAGGGCAAGGCCAAGGAGGAATAATTCATGAAGATCGTTTTTTGGGCTCTGATGCTCGCCACCATTCTCGTCGCCGGCTGCGGCACGACTCCCTCGTCGAGGCTCTACACGCTTGGCGCCGATGCCGGCGAGAGCGACGGGGTCGCGGCGGAAAAGCGGCGCATCGAAATCGTGGCTGTGCGCATTCCTGAACTCTGGGATCGGCCGCAGCTTGTCCTGACAAAATCGGCGAACGAAGTCAGCGTGAGCGAATTTCACCGTTGGGCCGCCCCTCTGCGGTCCGAAATTCCGCGGGTCGTGGCGCGCAACCTCTCGCGAATTCTGGACAACCAGACCATCTGGCTGCGCGAGGACTTTGCCGGAGCCAAGCCGGAATTGCGCGTGCAGGTGATGATCGAGAGGATCGACGCGGTGGCCGGTGAGAGTGTTCAACTCGACGCCGCGTGGACGATCCGCCGCGCGGGGAGCGACACGGCGACAGTTGGCCGCGCGGCGATCGTCGAATCGACGGCGGGAACCAGTCACGAGGCAGTGGTCACGGCCCTGCGCCGCGCACTGTTGCGGATGAGCACTGCGCTGGCGAAGGATATTGCCGCGATGCCGAAAGGCGCTGATGGTCGGTGATATCGATAAATGGGCTTTGCCTGGCCAGAGGTAGCTGGCTGGCGCAGCCCTTCGATGTCAGACCGGGCGCCGATTCGAAGAAACGTCCAGATTCGCGGCTTAACCGGGATGGACTTTTGCACCTGGTGAGATTTGGGCAGAAAGTCGGGCAGATGCTGTGCTTTGAGAGTTCCCTGCTCGATCTGCGCTGCGGCGCAGCCCTTCGATGTCCCTTCTTGGGGGCATGCCAAAAAGCCGGGCGTACTCTCGGCTGAATTGGGACGGACTCTCATAGCCGACCTCGAACGCGGCGCTCGCCGCGTCCAGATGCTCATTGAGCATCAGGCGACGCGCTTCATTCAGGCGCAACCACTTCTGGTACTGCAAGGGGCTCATGGCGGTGAGTTGGCGGAAGTACTGGTGCAGGCTCGATGGGCTCATCTGCACATGAGCGGCGAGGTCATCGATGCGCAGTGCGGCCGTGTAGTTCGCTTTCAGCCAGTCGATGGCCTTGGCGATGCGATGCCCCTGACTGCCCACTGAAGCGATCTGCCACAGGCGCGCGGCCTGGTCGCTTCTGAGCAGGCGATAGTGGATTTCCCGCTCAATGAGCGGTGCCAGCACGGGAATCGTTTCGGGCTCATTGAGCAAATCCAGCAGGCGCTTGAATGGCTCGAGCAAGACCGGTGTGACCGTGCCGATACCGACGCTTCTGTCATTTGTACGTTCCGTCGGCAATGGCAAGCCTCCCTGCGCGATCAACTCCGCCATGATGCGCAGATCCAGCTTGAGAACCAGTCCCAGGCACGGCTTCTCCGGGCTTGCCGACACAATCTGCGAATTGGCGGGAAGATCGAGCGACGTGATCAGGAAGCGATGGATGTCGTAAGGGTAGGCTTCGCCGCCCACCAGCATCTGCTTTTCGCCCTGGACGACGAGAACGATGCTGGCCTCCACCAGGCAAATCGTCGGCGGCATCGGCATCTCGCGCCGGAAGAACACAAGGTTCGCGATCGGAGTCGGGCTGTCCGAGTTGTCGACAGTCCGGCGCCCGATGCGTTCAACCATCGCCTCGCGCAAGGCGTCGAGCGTCCCGGCTTCATGGTGTTCAACCTGTTCTTGTTTCGGCATGGCAATTCTCCTTGCAACGTTTGCCCAAGAATATCCGCTTGAAGTGCTGATTCCAACCAGTAATCCCATGGTGTGGAGGATCAGGCAAGAAATGTCCAGGATTGGTATATCGATGAGCGGGCTGGATGGCGAAAAATGCTCCTCGGACTTCAATGAGGACAGCCCCATGGAAAACTTCACCTTCTTCAATCCCACCAAGATCGAATTTGGTACCGGCAAGGAACAACTGATCGGCCAGCATCTGGCCGAGCATGGCATCAAGAGAGTTCTGCTCTGCTATGGCAGCGAGCGCATCAAGCGCGAGGGGCTTTTCGATGTCGTGAGCAAGAGCCTCGCCGAGAAAGGCGTCGAACTCGTCGAGTGCGGCGGCATCGTCAGCAACCCCCTCGTCTCGAAGGTGCGCGAAGGCATTGCCCGGGCGCGGGCGCATCGGGTCGACGCCATCCTGAGCGTGGGTGGCGGGTCGGTACTCGACAGTTCCAAGGCGATTGCCGCGGGCGTCCGTTACGACGGCGATGTCTGGGATCTGTTCGTCGGCAAGGCACCGGTCGAATCGGCGCTGCCCGTGTTTTCCATCCTGACGCTGGCCGCAACGGGCAGTGAAATGAACGCGGGGGCGGTGGTCACCAATGACGAAACCAGGGAAAAATTCTTCATCATGGCGGCGCCGCTGTTTCCCCGGGTGTCGATCGTCAATCCGGCATTGATGCAGGGCGTGTCGCGCGACTATCTCGTCTATTCGGCTTCGGATGTCATCGCCCATCTGATCGAGGCATATTTCACCGCGACCGTGCATCCGAAGCT
Organism: Propionivibrio sp.; assembly: GCA_029975435.1. Classification (GTDB taxonomy): domain Bacteria; phylum Pseudomonadota; class Gammaproteobacteria; order Burkholderiales; family Rhodocyclaceae; genus Propionivibrio. The sequence goes on from JARKPC010000241.1 coordinate 60,182, forward strand.
GCAATCGCGACTCGTCGAATCGCTGATCAACACGGTGATCGAGACGACCGAGGCGCTGCTCGCCGATCCGGCCGACTACGGTGCACGCGCCGAGTTTGCCTGGGCCGCGACCCTGGCCTTGAACGGCCTGACCTTTTCCGGAGCCGCTGGCTTTAGCTATCCCAACCACGCCATCGAGCATGCGCTCTCCGCGCTGTTCAACGTGCCGCACGGCGCCGGCCTGTCGGTGATCGTACTGGCCTGGATGAAGTGGTATCGCGACCGCAACCCGGCCCAGTTCGAGCGCTTCGCCAAAAACGTGTTCGGCGTCGACGGAGGGGAACAGGGAATCGCGGCGCTGCAGGCGTGGTACGACAAGATCGGCACGCCGACGCGCCTGCCGCAACTGGGCATCGAGGAAACCGACCTGCCGGCCATCGTCGAAAACGTCCAGAAGAACGTACGCGTCTTTGGCATCGCCGAGACCTACACCCCGGAAGTGGTGACGGCCATTCTCAAGAATGCGCTGTGATCCCCCGACTCTCACTATCCACACCCAGGTGAAAACCCATATGAGTACTCTGCTTTCCCGCAAGAAGTTCCTCCAGGGCGCCATCGTTGCCTGTACCGCGATGTGTGTCGGCGCCCCCGCCGTTCTGGCACAGACCAATCCCGCTTCAACCGCGGGCACGACCTTGAAGTTGACCCAGGAATGGGACAAGACCTTCCCGAAAAGCACCAAGGTCGATCATCAGAAAGTGACCTTCAAGAACCGCTACGGCATCACGTTGGCGGGCGATCTGTATCTGCCGAAAAACCGCGGCAACCAGCGCCTGCCCGCGCTGGCCGTGGGCGGTCCTTTCGGCGCGGTGAAGGAGCAATCCTCCGGGTTGTACGCGCAGACCATGGCCGAGCGTGGCTTCGTCACGCTTGCTTTCGACGCGTCCTACACCGGCGAGAGCGGTGGCGAGCCGCGTAATGTCGCCTCGCCGGACATCAACACCGAAGATTTCAGCGCGGCCGTGGATTTCCTCGGCCTGCACGTTTCGGTCGACCGCGAGCGCATCGGGATCATCGGCATTTGCGGCTGGGGCGGCATGGCCTTGAATGCCACGGCCGTGGATAAGCGCATCAAGGCCGTCGTCGCCAGCACCATGTACGACATGACCCGCGTCATGTCCAAGGGCTACAACGATAGCGTGACCCTCGAACAGCGTACGCAAACGCTGGAGCAACTGAGCCGGCAACGCTGGCAGGATGCGGAAAATGGCGCGCCGGCCTACCAGCCGGCCTACAACAAACTGAAGGGCGGCGAAGCGCAGTTCATGGTCGACTACCACGACTACTACATGACGCCGCGCGGCTACCACCCGCGTGCGGTCAACTCCGGCAATTCCTGGACGCAGACTACGCCGCTGTCGTTCATGAACATGCCTATCCTCACCTACATCAAGGAAATCTCGCCGCGCCCGCTGTTGTTGATTCATGGCGAGAACGCGCATTCGCGCTACTTCAGCGAGACCGCCTATGCTGCCGCTGCCGAGCCCAAAGAACTGCTGATCGTCAAGGGCGCCAATCACGTCGATCTGTACGATCAAGTGGACAAGATCCCGTTCGACAAGATGGCGGATTTCTTCGGCAAGAATCTGAAGTAACTGGCGCAGGCCACCTGGAAGCTGAGACTATTCGCTTTCAGGTGGTCTCCACGGATTGGAATCATGCTCAAGAACTGGCTTTTCCTGCTGACGGCAATCGTCAGCGAAGTCATCGCGACTTCAGCGCTGAAATCGAGCGACGGCTTTTCGCGCTTCTGGCCGTCGGTGGCCGTGGTCATCGGCTACGGCATCGCGTTCTATTGTCTGGCACTGACGCTGCGCGTTATCCCGATGGGCGTGGTCTATGCCATCTGGTCGGGCATCGGCATCGTGCTGATCACCCTGGTTGGCTGGTTTTTGTTCGACCAGAAGCTCGACCTGCCAGCCTTGCTCGGTATCGGGCTGATCACCGCGGGCGTCGTGGTGATGAACGTCTTTTCAACGAGCCTGGGACACTGAAGCACGGTCGCTCGTAATCATTGCGAATGCTTGACGGTTTCCCTCTGACCTCAGGCTTCGTATTCCTTGAGCGCCGAAAGCGGAACGTGCAGTTCCTCAAGCCGGGCAAACGTCTCCAGCAGATATTCGACGGTGACGCGAACGCGCGGGGCGATTAACGCGCGATGCGGATACTGGAGCGTCATTTCAAAACTGCCGGGATGGTGCGAATCGAGCAGGAGCACCTTGAGTCGTCCCGTGCGCAGATGGCTCCATGCGTGATGCACGCCCACTTCCGCGATGCCGGCCCCGGCGAGCGCGGATTGTGCCAGCGTTTCCGGCGACGAGAGGGTCATCACCGCGTTCTCGCAGTCGAGGGTCGTGATGCTGCTGTCGGCTGCCCTGAAATTCCACAGTGACATGCGCCCGCCAAGAAAACGCCGCATCAGCAAACGGTGTCGCGCCAACTCATCCGGCGCTTTCGGGACGCCGTAACGAGCGAGGTATTCGGGCGACGCCACGAGCACCATGTTGAACTGACAGATGGGGCGCGCCACCAGCGACGAGTCGGCGATGCGTCCGCCGCGCAGCGCCATGTCGTAACCATCTTGCACGAGATCGATAACGCGATCGTCGAAATCGACCTCCACTGCGAGTTCCGGATACTTCTCCAGCAAACCCGGCAGAGCCGGGGCGAGTTGCTCACGGCCGAACCCCACGCTCGTCGAAATTCGAACCTTGCCCGCCGGTGTGGCCCGATGGGCAATGACCGCGTCCGTGGCGGCATCCAGCGCCTCCAGCGCAATGCGGGCTTGGCGCAGGAAGGCGGCGCCTTCTTCGGTCAGATTCAGGGTCCGGGTCGTGCGGTTCATCAGCCGCACACCGAGCGCCTTTTCCAGGCCAGCGATGTTCTTGCTGACGGCGGCCGACGAAATGCCAAGTGCCCGTGCAGCGCCCGCGAAACTGCCGGCGTCCGCCGAATGAACGAAGGAAAGAATGGCGCGAACGCGTTGGGAGGAATCCATGAGAAGGGCTCGTATCGTGGATGGGGGGATTAATAACCTTAAGTTGATTAATCATAAACCGAATATGGCGTTCCGGTAGCGAATGGCGTTCGGCACAATGCCGTCACCTCAACTTCCAACGGATAGCGACCATGCTCAACTTCGAATTCCAGAATCCAACCCGAATCGTTTTCGGCAAGGACACCGTCTCGTCGCTCGACAAGCTTGTTCCGGCCGACGCCCGCGTCCTGATCCTCTACGGCGGCCAGAGTGCCGAGCGCACCGGCACCCTGGCCGAAGTGCGCGCGGCACTCGGAGGGCGCACGTGCTTCGAGTTCGGCGGGATCGAGCCGAATCCGACCTTCGAGACGCTGACGAAAGCGGTCGCGCTGGCGCGTGCCGAACGCGTCGACTTCCTGCTTGCCGTCGGTGGTGGTTCGGTGATCGACGGAACCAAGTTCGTTGCAGCGGCCGCCTGCTTCGAGGGCGATCCCTGGCAGATCCTCGAGAGCTTAGGCGGCGCGGTGCAAAACGCCTTGCCGCTGGGTGTGGTGCTTACCCTGTCGGCCACGGGCTCCGAGATGAATGCGGGGGCGGTGGTGACGCGCAAGGAGACACACACCAAGGCCTTCTTTTCTTCACCGTGGGTCTTCCCGCAGTTCTCCATTCTCGATCCAACCAAGACCTACACGCTGCCGGCGCGTCAACTGGCCAACGGCGTCGTCGATGCCTTCGTGCACGTCGTCGAGCAATACCTGACCTATCCGGTCGATGCGCGCGTGCAGGACCGCCTCGCCGAAGGGCTGTTGCAAACCCTGATCGAGATCGGGCCGAGAGTCGTGCATGAACCGGCCGACTACGATTCACGCGCCAACCTGATGTGGACGGCCGCCATGGCACTTAATGGCCTCATTGCCGCCGGTGTGCCGCAGGACTGGGCGACCCACCTGATCGGCCACGAACTCACCGCGTTGCACGGCATAGACCACGCCCAGACGCTGGCTATCGTACTGCCGCCGATGCTGCGTCTTCGTCGCGAAAGCAAGCGCGCCAAGCTGCTGCAATATGCCGAGCGCGTCTGGCAACTCACTACTGGCAGTGAAGACGAGCGGATTGATCAGGCGATCCGGAAGACACAGGACTTCTTCGAGCAACTCGGCGTCAAGACACATCTCTCGGCCTATGGCGTCGCGCCGGAGGCGGTCGACGCGCTGGTCCAGGCCCTCGAAACGCACGGCATGGTTCGCCTCGGCGAACACGGCGACGTTACGCCGGATCTCAGTCGCAAGGTGTATGAGGCCGCCCTCTGAAACAGCAACACGCGCCCGGCCGTTGCGCTCGGGCGCTCTCCCAGTCAATGAAGGAACTGTCATGAGCAACCCGGCCTATTTCGTGATCGATGTGAAGATCACCGACGCCGAGGGCATGAAGCCCTATCAGGCGAACGTTGAGCAAACCTACAAGCCATTCGGCGGCGAACGGATCGTTGCCGGTGGCATACCGAAGGCGCTCGAAGGAGACGCCCCGATAGGACGCATCGTCGTCTTGCGGTTCCCCAGCCTCGAGCACGCACACGCCTGGCATGACTCACCCGCCTACCAGGCGATTCTCCGTCATCGTCTGGCGGCGGCGGAAAGCCGTGCCTATTTCGTCGAAGGCGTCGCCTGATAATCCGCCAATCCGCAAATTCCCTCCCGACCTACAAGGACAATCACATGAAAACCCTCGTCATCGTATCCCACCCGTATCCTGAGCAATCAAACGCCATCAAAGCGCTGCAGACTGCAGCGGAGCAGCGAGACGACGTCGAAGTACGCAATCTGGAAACGCTTTACGGCAATGCGCCAAGCAGTTTTGATGTCGCGGCAGAACAGAAAGCGCACCAAGGTGTCGACCGCGTCGTGTATCTTTTTCCGATCCACTGGTTCAACCTGACGCCGATGCTGAAGGCCTACTTGAACCAGGTCTGGGCATACGGATGGGCGTTTGGCCCGGACGGAACGGCGCTCAAGGGCAAGGAGATGCAGGTCGTCGTCACTGCTGGTGCCTCGGAGCACACCTATTCGGACGTTGGTCTGGTGAAGAGCACGATCGACGAAGTGCTCACGCCGATGAAGGCCAGCGCACTGTACGTCGGCATGCGCTTCGCGAAGCCGCTGGCGTTCTTCGAAGCGATGGGCGTAAGCGGCGAAAGGCTGGCCGACTTCAGTAAGACCTTCATGAACAGCTTGGACGCGCCACTCGGCGCAGGCAACTGACCGCGCCGGAAGTGTGCCGTGTTGCGCGCGGTGCGGGTCACTCACCGGCTGACGCCCGACCGGTTATGGGTTGACTGCTTCGATCGTGATCTTCAGCTTTCCGTTCGCCTGGATGATGCCAACGCCGTTGTCGAAACGCCCGAGCCGGATCAGTCCGCTGGAGTAGCCGAAATCCCTGTAGAAGAGCGCCAGGTTGCCCCACGGCGCGTAGTAAGTGATGTCGCCGACGTCCGGGTCGACACCGGCCGGAGCGCCCTGGGTGGAGAGCTTTCTCGGCGGGTAGGCGATCTTCTCGGTTGATGCGTAGTCTTCCAAGGTCAAGGTCAGCGGCAGCATCGAGAAGAAGTCGCGGGCCGTGGCGTTGTCGTCCAGGGTGGCGGTCGTCGATTGGTCGTTGATTGTCAGTCGGATTTTCATGGTTCTGGTCTCGGGCTGCGATGGGGATGGCTCAGCCGCCGAGATCGGCGAAGCCGCGCCGATCAGGGCCGTGGCCAGGATGAACGGGGCGGCAAATCGAAAGGCTGAAAACTGCTTCATTGGCTTTCTCCTGTGCCAGCAGATGCGACTCGCTCGGGGTTCTGCCACCAGCGAGCAAATCGCTGCCCGTTGTCGCCGACGCTCAAGCGTTCGCCGATCAAGGGCGTTATCAGTCGATAGCTCTTGCCTTCGCTCGCGGTGCTGATGCGCTCGAACGGTTCAGTCCAGGCGTGCCGGGCGATGTTGAATCGACCAATGTGCGCGGGCAGCAGCGCCTTGGCCTGCAAATCGACTGCTGCCTGCGCGGCCTCTTCCGGTGTCATGTGGAGGTAGGGCCAGCGTGGGTCGTACTGGCCCATGTCGAGCGCGGCCAGATCGAAGCCGCCGAAGCGTTGCGCCAGCTCCTTGAAATGCGGGCCGTATCCCGTGTCGCCGCTGAACAGGATGCGCCGCGTCGGCGATTCGAGCACGAAGCCGCCCCATAGCGACTTGTTTCGGGTCAGCCAGCGCCCGGAGTAGTGGCGCGCCGGCACGAGATGGATGGCCAGATCGGAGGGGAATTCCAGCTTCTCGTACCAGTCCGCTTCACGCACCTTTTTGTGCGCGTAACCCCATCGCTCCAGATGGGCGCCGACGCCGAGCGCCGCAAACACCTGGCGGACCTTTCCTTCGAGTGCCGTGACTGTGGCGTGATCCAGATGGTCCCAGTGATCGTGGGTGATCAGCAGGATATCGATCTCCGGCATCTCGTCGGCCGTGTAGAGGCTGGTTCCGTCAAACGCCCGGGTCGAGAACGAAACCGGCGCGGCGAACGGGCTGAATACCGGGTCGATGAGGATGCGCTTGCCCGCGAACACGACGAAGTACGAGGAATGCCCGAGCCAGACGATGGTGTCCTGCCGGGTGTCCAGCGCCTCGAGATCGGTCTTCACCGTCGGTATCGGCAGCGCCGGGCGCAGATTCTCGAACCGCTTGAACAAATCCCCGGCGAAAATGGAGAACATGCTGTTGCCGTCGCTGAACCTTGGCGTATCGATGAGGTTGCGAAACTCTCCGTCGACATGGTGGGGCGAGCGCTGGATCTGCTCCAGCCGCTCGCCTTCCGGATAGGCGCCGAATTTCGGATGCTGCAGATAGGCGCACGCACCCAGCGACAGAAGCACAACAAGAGTCGCGAGGCAGATCAATATTCTGCGTACGGGTAAAGTCATTTCCGGACATTCATGGACAATTGTTCCAGGAGAACATTTTTCCGGGGATCGCACTGTGAACGATAGCCCGATCCGTTGCATTTCTTGCCTGATTCTCCGAGGCCAATGGGTTGTGTGATTCTACGATCACGAGGATCGAGAATGAACGCTTCCCCGAGAAACCTACCGTTTCTTCGCGCTTCCCTTGGCGGTTGGCTTTGCCGGGCTGGCGTGCTCCAACCAGATCAGCGTGTCGAGGTAGGACATGAATCCTTGCAGATAGTCTGGCGCGATATCGCGCATGAGTTGCAGGCTACGAAGGACGAGGTGCTGGGAGTTCAATGGCCCCGCATTTTCGGGGGCACAGGCGAGAGTCTCGGCGAGTTGCTGTTCGGTGCTGAGTCTTGACCAGGTTTCGCGGAAACAGGCGATGGACCGGAGTTCCGGCACCGCCTGGAGGTGGGAGAGAGAGTTAGCGTTCGTTGTGGAGGGATTTGCTGCCGCTTGCTCGCAGGCATACTGGCAGATGTCGGCCAGCAATGCGGAAAGTGGAGTCGCGGCACGTTCCATGGAAGGTTCCAGCGGTGGAGTGGTGGCTGGCGTGGCGAGTTCGTGCGCTATCCCGTTGAGCCTGTCAGCGAGCGCCTGACGAACCGCCTCGGGTTGTGCGGCAGCCCGGCGCGCCAGTGCCTCAAAATAGGCGAAGCGGACCGGATTACGTTCGGCGGCGCCGCCTGAGCGCAGGGCATCGAGCACAGCTTGAACGTCAGCTGTCTCAACCCTTTCCATCTTTGCCCTTCGTGGTGTCCTTGGTGGAGCCTTTGGGCACCGGTGCCATCTCGACGCGGCGGTTGCGGGCGCGCCCGTCGGCGTTGGCATTGTCGGCCACCGGCTGCTGCGATCCGAAAGCGGCGGCGAACAGGGCAGAGGACGGCACGCCTTCCTCGATCAGCGTGCGGGTGACGGTCAGCGCGCGCTGTGCCGAGAGTTCCCAGTTGTCGGCGAACTGCCGGTTGTTGCCGCGCACCGGCATGTCATCGGTGAAACCGCTGACCATCAGCAGTTGTTCGCTGGCGCCGAGATAGGCCGTGATCGGCGGGGCGAGCGTCTTCAGAAGTAGTCTTCCCTCTGGCTGCAACTGGTCCGAATTGAGCGCGAAAAGCACATTGCCGCTGATGCCGATCTTGCCGTTGTCGAGCGTGACGCGGCCGGAGGCGAGCGGGCCGGCCAGCGCTTTTTCGAGCGCTTCACGGCGCCGCTCTTCCTGCTGGCGCTTCTGGATTTCGGCTTCGAGAGTGGTAGCAAGTTCGAGTTGTACGCCGAGCACACCAACCAGAATAAGGACGAAGGCGCCGAGCAGCCCGGACATCAGGTCGCCGAATACCGCCCACACCGGCGTGCTTTCGTGCGCGCCGTGCTCAAAGCCGGCGTTGATGTCTTCCATGGCTACGCCTCGATTCGACTGACGCGTTGAAGGTCGTCGACCATCTTCTTCTGCGACAGGATGCTGAGTTCGATGACCTCGCGCGCCTGCGCGACGTAGTAGGCGAGTTGTTCGTCGCTGCGCGTGAGCGACTTGGCGAGCCCGCCTTCGATGCGTTGCAGCGCCGCCATCATCTTCTCGTTGGAGTCGCTGAACAACTGCACTGCATGGCCGAAGGCGTCGCCCAGGCTGGCGACTTCGAGGGCGCCGCCGGCGACGCTGGCGCCGATGTCGGCAAGCTTGCCCGCTTCGCTTTCCACCTTGGCGGCGAACTGGTCGCCCACGCGTTCGAGCAGTTCGGCGGACGAGGCGACCAGCGCGTCGATCGCGCTGCGCTGTTCTGTCGAGGCGTGGTTGATCGCGTCGAGCAGGGTGCCCAGCGTTTCCATGATGCGGCTGCGCTCTTCGAGGAGGCTGTTGTCGCGCGCCATGCTCGCGGAGAGTTCGTGACGCAGTTGGCCGATTACGTCGGCCGCCGCCTTGGGTGCTTCGGCGGCGGATTGCATCAGGCGGGTGACTTCGGCAATCGTCGTCTCCACCTGGCGCTGATGGGCGGCAACGAGGTCGCGGGCCGTGGCGCCGAGCGTTTGCGTGATCTGCGCTTGCTGCGCCAGTGTCGCCTCGCCGGCTTGCCGCCATTGCGCTTCGAGTCCTCCCGCCAAAGCGGTGAGCGCATCGGTGAAGCGGCTCTGGCGCGACTGTTCGCCGGCAGTCCATTGGTTTTGCCAGGCCACCTGCGCCCCGCGCAGGTCGGCAAGCAGCGCGGCGCTGCGTTCGCTGAACGTATGGGCGATTTGGCTGATGGCCAGATCGAGGCGGGAGGTCAGGCCGTCGAACTGGTCGGTTAGCCCACTGGCCAGTTGCTGCTGGCTGGTTGCCGTCGTCGCCGTCAGGGCGGCGAGTTGTTGCCCGGCGTCGGCCTGCAGGCGGGATTGGCTGGCTTCGACCGAAGCGAGCAGCGCACTGGAGCGTTGCTCGAAGGTGTCGGCGTAGGAAGCGAGCGCAGTTTGCAGGCTCAGGCCCTGGGCTTCGGTGGCCTGTTCGTGACGGGCGAGGGTTTGCGCCAAGTTTTCGGTGATGCCGTCAAGCTGTACATCGACGGTCGAGAACAGCTTGTCGTGCAGCCCGCGCGTTTCGTCGGCGATGGCTGTCATGGTCGCGGTGACGATCGGCCGGACGGCTTCCGCCGTCGCCGTCGTGCTTTCCCGCAGGCTGTTCTTGAGCGACTGATCGACGGACTGCGCGAGATCGGAGTAGCTCAATTTGGCTTCTTCATGGAAGCGCTGCTGGCCGGCGAGCAGTTGTTCGCCGAGCTGGCGGTTCTGCTCGGCCATCTGGGACATCATGGCGTCGAGTTTGCCGACCAGGTCGGGAAGCGCCTGGGCTTGCGTCTGCAGAGCCTTGAAGGTTTCCTGGCGCTGGTGGCCGAATGAGAAGCGGCGCAGTACGCCGGCAATCCGGCTGTCGAGCAACTGGCCGACACGCTGCCGGTCGCGCCGGCCGAGCGTGGAGATCAGGCCGAGCATGGCCGACGTGGCGACACCGGCGACCGAGGTGCCGAAGGCGACGCCGAGTCCCTTGACCGGCGCGGCCAGGGCGGAACGGATGGTGTGCAGGTCGGTCGTGCTTTCCAGCGCCAGCACCGCGCCATTCAAGGTGACGACCATGCCAAGGAAGGTTCCGAGCATGCCGAGCAGGACCAGCAGACCGACGAGATAGGGCGTGATGCCCGGCCCCGGCAGGGCGACCCGTTCGCCTTCGATGCGCAGGCGAACCGTGTTTTGCAACGTGGCCGGCACTTGCGGCAGCCATTCGTCAAGATGCTCGATGCCGTCCGGGATGTTGGCGAGAGCCCCGGCCAACGTGACCGTATCGGCGTGGAAGCGCCGCATCTCGAGCGCGCCGGCGATGTAGACCGCCGTGATGATGCAGGAAACGGTGAGGGCCAGCGTGCTGCCGCCGACGTAGCTGATGGCGACCCAAATGGCGGCGGCCAGGCCAAGGAGGAAAGCGAAGAGGCTTGGATTTCGGTTCATGCGGTTTCGGTTCGTTCTATTCAGTCGCGTGACGGGGAGCGCTGGTCAAGGCGGCGATAAGCCCGGCGACGGGCTTCAGGCGCAGTTCCAGTTCGGCAAGCAGCACGCGCTTCATATCATTGCAGAAGGCTTCCAGCCAGCTTCCCGGCTGGGTCCAGGTCGATGGATCGTCCCCGCTTTCAGTCACGTCGCCGGGCATCGCGGCGCGGTGTTCGGCGTAGCGCTGTTCGAAGGAACTGGCCAGCAGGATCGGGATGTTGGTCAACAGCGTGTGTTCGCGCGCGGCCAGCGATTTTTCGAAGGTGGCGTCAAGACCGGCCAGTTTCCGGCCAGCACCCGACTTAGCGGCCAGCATCTGGCGCGCGGTGGCTCTCAGGTTGCCGATGGCCGCTTTCATCTCTCGTTGGTGAGCGAGGTAGTAACGGTGGAACGGGGTAAAGTCGGGCGTGCTCCTGGCGGTCGCCTTGGGCGATGGCATCGGAAACGGGATGCGCGGTGCAGTCTGGCCTGAGGGAACTGCAGGGTGGAACATTCCGTCGTTGTTGATGGCGTCGCTCAGTGTGCCGCGCAGGCGCATCAGTTCGGCGGGCAGGTCACTGTTTGCCTGTTGTGCGGACGAGGTCGGACGACCGTCTTCGGCACTGAGGACGGAAAACAGCATCATTGCATCCGGAAGCTCGAGCCATTGGCCGAGTTGCTCCCCTAGATCGTATTTCGGACCTTGGATATCCGGGTGGGTTTCAGACAGGATGCGGACGAGTTCGGAACGACGAAAGAGGGTGCGTCGAAGTCCAGTTGTCATGAAAATAGCCTGATTGGACGTCGAAAGGGCCGCAAGACTACTACAATTTCGCGGCGTAGTCAGCAGTCCCGCCGGTCAGGGCTTCAAAGGGAAACGCTGCGCTTCTTTTGCGGTATTCCTTCCCGATCAAACGCGCAGGCGCCGGTCGATGCGGTTCTCGCTGACCACATCGATCGATCCGTCGGTATTCTGCCGCTCGAGGCGCACGGTGAATCCCCACAGGCGGGCAACATGTTCCAGCACCGTGTCGCAGCTCTCGTGCAGCGTCCGGCGTTGATGCACGAAATGGCGCAGGGTCAGCGACCGGTCGCCGCGCAGGTCGACGTTCCACACCTGGATGTCCGGTTCGCGGCTGCCGAGGTCGTACTGCTGTGCAAGCTGGCGGCGCAAGATCCGGTATCCGGGGTCGTCGTGGATGGCCTCGATGCGCAGCTTTTCCCGCGTGTCGTCGTCGAGCACCGAGAAAAATCGGAACTCGCGCATCAGGCGCGGCGAGAGGTACTGTGCGACGAAGCTCTCGTCCTTGAAATTCTGCATGGCGAATTCGAAAGTCTCGCGCCAGTCGGAGCCGGCGATTTCCGGAAACCATTCCCGGTCTTCGTCCGTAGGGTTCTCGCAGATGCGCCGGATGTCCTGCCACATGGCAAACCCGAGGGCGTAAGGATTGATTCCCGAGTAATACTTGCTGTTGTACGGCGGCTGATAGACGACGTTGGTATGGGACTGCAGGAATTCAAGCATGAAGCCATCCGACAACAGCCCTCCCTGATCGTAGAGCGTGTTGAGCAGGGTGTAGTGCCAGAAACAGGCCCAGCCTTCGTTCATTACCTGGGTCTGCCGCTGCGGGTAGAAGTACTGGCCGATCTTGCGCACGATGCGCACGATTTCGCGCTGCCA
>JARKPC010000245.1 GCA_029975435.1 Propionivibrio sp.
CGGCACGCCGATGACCTTGTGCCAGATGTCGTAGGCCTCGTCGTCCTCGGCGTACACGGTCACCCACAGACGATCCTTCGGCAGCTTGAACACGTCGGTAAGCAACTCCCAGGCATACTTGATGGCGTCCAGCTTGAAGTAGTCGCCGAACGAGAAGTTGCCGAGCATCTCGAAGAAGGTGTGGTGGCGCGCCGTGTAGCCAACGTTTTCCAGATCGTTGTGCTTGCCGCCGGCGCGCACGCATTTCTGCGAGGTCGCTGCGCGGGAATACGGACGCTTGTCGAAGCCGAGGAACACGTCCTTGAACTGGTTCATCCCGGCGTTGGTGAACAGCAGCGTCGGATCGTCGTGCGGAACGAGCGAACTGGAAGCCACGATCTGGTGGCCCTTGGACTCAAAGAACTTGAGGAATTTCTCGCGGATTTCGGCGCTTTTCATCGGTTTCGACCCCTAAGGCGGGCGGATTTCAAGGATCGTGGATTCTATCACCGAAAGCCACCGGCACATCTGGCCGAAACACCTACCCGCCGGTGCCAGGACAGATCGCACCGAGTTCCAGCATCCAGTCCAGTTCTTCGATGGAAACCGGCCGCCCGAACAGATACCCCTGGTAGGCGTGGCACCCGTGACGAATCAGAAAATCACGCTGCGCTTCGGTTTCCACTCCCTCGGCGATAACCGACAGGCCGAGCTGGTGCGCAAGCGCCACGATGGCACCGGTAATCGCTGCATCGTTGCTGTTGGCAACCACATCGCTGATGAATGACTGGTCAATCTTCAACTGATCCAAAGGCAGGCGCTTCAGATAGGCCAGTGACGAATACCCCGTGCCGAAATCATCAAGCGAAAAGCCGACACCGCGCTCCTTCAACGCCGACATCTTGGCGATGACGTCCTCAACATCGCTGAGCAGCAGACTTTCCGTCAGTTCGAGTTTGAGACGCGAGGGATTCGCACCTGTCCGCCCGAGCGCTTCGAGAACATGGCTGACAAAATCCGGGTGGCGGAACTGCCGCGCACTGACGTTGATGGCCATCGACAAGCCCGCGGTCTCCGCTTTCCCGTTCCAGGCAACGATCTGGCGGCAGGCTGTCTCGAGAACCCAATCGCCGAGAGGCAGGATCAACCCGGACAACTCGGCAACCGGAATGAATTCCGCAGGCGGCACCAGCCCACGCGACGGGTGTTGCCAGCGCAATAGCGCTTCAACGCCAGTCAGCTCGCCGAGGTTATTGACCTGCGGCTGGTAATGCACCAGGAACTGCCCATCGCGCAACCCCACCCGCATATCCGACTCCATCGCAGTACGGGCGGCCACCGCTGCCTGCATGTCCGGATCAAAGAAGCACAAGGTGTTGCGCCCCGCCTGCTTGGCCTTGTACATGGCCAGATCGGCTCGCTTCAGCAACTCGTCGATATCGTTCTTCTGGTCGCTGAATAGCGTCACGCCGATGCTCGGCGTACTGTGGTGCTCACGATCGGCAAGCGGATAAGGTTGATTCAACGACTTGAGGACCTTTTCGCCGATGAGCTTGCTCTGGGCGGCCGCTTCTTCCGGGACACTGCTGAGCCCCTCGATCATCATGACGAACTCGTCGCCGCCGAGCCTGGCCACCGTATCGCCCTCGCGCACGCAGGCGCTGAGGCGTTCAGCAACCAGCTTGAGCAGGAGATCGCCCTTGTCGTGCCCGAGCGTATCGTTCAGATCCTTGAAGTTGTCCAGATCGATGAACAACAAAGCCCCTTCCGTCCCGCTGCGCGCGCTCGAGGCCAGCGCCTGCTGCAGGCGGTCCAGCAGGAGCCTCCGGTTGGGCAACCGCGTCAGTTGATCATAGAAGGCCAGATATTCGATTTCCGATTCGGCGGCCTTGCGCTCGGTGATGTCGTTGATGGTGGCGACGTAATTCGTCACGTCGCCGGCCGGGTTCTTGACCGAAGTGATGGAAATCCACTCCGGGAATATCGTGCCGTTCTTGCGCTTGTTCCAGATCTCGCCCTGCCACGCCCCGATCTTGACGATACTCTCCCACATCTCGGAAAAGTAGGCCTTGTCGTGCCGTCCGGAACTCAGGATCTTCGGCTTCTGCCCGACGATCTCGCTGGCCGAATAGCCGGTGATGGCAGAGAACGCCTCGTTCACCCGCGGGATGACCTGATCCGCATCGGTGACCAGCATGCCTTCCTGGGCCTCGAATGCGGCGGCAGCGATCCGCAGTTGCTGCTCCGCCTGCTTGCGCTCGGTGATATCGAGGATCACCCCGATGACCGCCGGCTTGCCCTCGTACTCCATCCGCCGCCCATGCACCTCGACCTCGACGCGCTGCCCGTCCTTGCGCAGCCCGGTGAAGCTGTAGCGCATCTCGGGCACCTCGCCCTCCATGCGCCTGCGGATATTTTCCGCAACCTTTGCCCGCTCTTCCGGAACGATCAGTTCGCCGACCGAGACCTTGCCGATGATCTCTGCCGGAGAGGCGTAACCGAAAATGTCCGCGAATCCCTGGTTGGCATAGGCAAAACGCCCCTCCTGGATCAGATAGATCCCGGCCAGCGACTGTTCGATGATCCCTTGCAGCCAGTTGTCGGCGGAGATCACCCGGCACGCCTCGTCCTCATCGTGCCAGCGACTCAGCTCCAAACCGACGCTCTTGCAGGCGCTCACATCGGCAAGCGCCATCCGCAACACAGAATACCCCTCGGGTGTTCGCCAGGAACGGCTGGTGAATCGAACATCCATGACCGAGCCGTCAGCGAGTTGAAGCGCAAGCTCGCCGGACTGGCTTCCCTCGTGCGCCAGGGTGTCACTGAAAACGCGGGTCCAATGCTCGCGCTCGTCGGGAATGATGAAACAAGTCAGGCGGCGACCGAGCAGCCGTTCTGCCGGCTCTCCAAGCAACCCGGCACAAGCCGCGTCGGCCTCGATGATTGCCATATTCTCGCCGAGCGTCAGAAAGACGAGGGAAAACGCCTTGCGCTCTTCGAGACCGCCGCCATGTGCAGCGTCGAGCAAGCTCCGCAGACGCAGCAACGACGCCTTTAACCCATCGACGCGTTGAACACGCCCGGCAATCTCGCGGCACATTTTGTCGACCGATCGCCCCACGGCAATGGCGATTTCCGAAGACAAGGCGTTGTCGACATCACTCTTTCGCTCGCTTCCCATGAGCCCCCCCCGCATTCGCCAGATGGTGTGTTTCTGTCGCTGCACCCTACATTGATTATAAAAAGTTGTGTGGAAATAAAAAAACCCGCCGTAGCGGGTTTTCTCATCTCCTTTGAGGGTTCTGACGCATTTCCTGGCGGACAACCCGCCGCCACAGCGGCGGGGATCCCACGTCGCCCGAGTCTCGCCTCCCGGCTACCGGCCCATTCTGGCCTTGGCCATCAGCGTCTGCAACACGGCGTTCCCGCGTTGCACGGCATTGTCCAGAGCTTCCTTGGCCGGCTTGCGGTTGGCCCAGACCGATTCCAGTTCCTCCTCGACGATCCGGCGCACCGACTCCATCTGGGAAACGCGAACCGTCGGCACGGACGTTTTGCCCTTGAGTTGCTCGTAGGCCACGTGCAAGCCGTCAAGATCGGCCTTCATCAACTTGCTGCCGGCGGCAGTACGCGCCACACTGGTCATCGGCAGGAAACCGCCGGCCAGGGTCAGACCGATCTGCACTTCCGGCCCAAGCACATAGTTGACGAACTTGGCCACACCTTTGGTTTCCGCCGGCTTCAACCCTCCGGCCACCCAGAGCGATGCTCCATCGGCAAGGGTATTCTGCGGGGCGCCACGCACATCGTCGTGATACGGCAACGAGGACACCCCGACATCGAATTTTCCGCTTTCCGTGAGCTTGGCGTACAGCGCTGACGAACTGGTGAGCATGCCGCATTCGCCGTTGGCAAACCGCCGGTCCGCCTCGTCGCGACGACCGAAATAGGAAAAATACTTGCTCTTGTACCAAGTGGCCATCATGGCCACGTGCTTGATCTGCAATAATCCGTTGAATGCCAGGTTGCCCTTGGCATCATTGACATCGGCACCGTTCCAGGCGCTGATGTTGTCGATCAGGATCCATGCCGGCCAGGACGTCGTGTACGGGCACTGGCTTCCCGCGGCGACCAGCTTGCCCGCCGCATCCTGCGTGTCGGCCCAGGTCTTGGGCGGCGACTCGGGATCGAGACCGGCCTTCCTGAATGCGTCCTTATTGATATACAGCACCGGAGTCGAAAAGGCCACCGGAAGGGCGAACAACTGCCCCTTGGAATCCACCAGACCGTCGCGCAATTCGGGCGCGAGCTTGGAGGTATCGAACGAAACCTTGGCCTCGCGCATGACCTGATGCAGCGGCTTGAAATCGGCTTTGCTGGCCATGAATCGCGAATATTCCTCGCGTGTCACGAGGTTGATCTGCCGCGGCGCGTCGCCTTCGACCCGGCGCACCAGCGTCACCTGGACGTCCTTGTTCTGCTTGTTGAAATTCTCGACCAATGGCTCAAGACGCTCGGCTTGCACCTCGTCGAGCTGATGCGACAATTCGATGGTCACAGGGCCCGTATTCGCCGCGGGAGCAGCCTGCAACGAGAAGGAAAGCGCCATCGCGCACGAGACAAACACTACTCTGGAAAAAAGCATGGCTTTTCCTCCGAACTGAAAAATCAAGGGTCGAATTATAGGCGCTGAAACGAGTTTGAATAGTCCCCCCGATCGTCAGGGCTATCGCATACGCAGATGTCGTAGACACTGGCAAAAATTGGTTTACGTTCAGCGGGTTATGACCTGCTCTTGTGGACCCTGCTGAAATCAGGTTTACTCTCGACTTTTGTCGGGAGCGGAAATGACGCTGACGTAAGCCTTTGGTGGCGTGGGCGATCCGCGGACGGGGCC
>JARKPC010000273.1 GCA_029975435.1 Propionivibrio sp.
GTGCCAGGGGAGGGGCCGGAACGGCCCCTATTGCTTGATACATGTAGATATCTAGCGGGAGCTAGTACTGGCGCGGCTTTGCGGGGTGCTGTAAGCTCCACCAACCAACAAAAAAGGGGTCTGGATGCGTCCAGAAAAAGAAAACCCCCTGATCGACGAGAGCTTGGGGGCAGAGTCGAAACAGGGGGGGGATGATGCTGCGGGCTTGCCCAGTCGGTTGACCCGCTACTCTCGGGCGCATCATCGTGCGGTCGAGATGGCCGATTATCTCAGCGAAGCGGGCGAAGTCAAGCTCGGGCGCAATCTCGCGCTGTGCGGGCACTACCTGCTGTTCCGGGACTACTACACCGTGGGCAAGGTCCGGTTGCACGCCGCCAAGTTCTGCCACAAACATCTGCTGTGTCCGCTTTGCGCGATTCGGCGGGGTGCACGCATGGTCAAGGCGTACATGGATCGTCTGGCCGTCATCAAGGCCGAGAACCCACGCCTCAAGGCCTACCTGGTCACCTTCACCGTCAAGGATGGTCCTGACCTGTCCGAGCGGTTCGCCCATCTGCATAGCAGCCTGACACGTCTACACAAGACCCGGCACGGCAAGGGCCAGTGGTCCGAGGCGCGCAAGGCTGCTGGCGCGGTCTGGTCTTACGAGTTCAAGCGAGGTCAGGGCAGCGGGGCATGGCATCCGCACGTACATGCGGTCTGGCTTTGCGAGGATGCGCCGGACATGTACAAGTTGCGCGCCGAGTGGGAGGCGATCACCGGCGACTCGTTCATGGTCGATGTGCGTCCCTTCCACGACCAGGACGACGTGCTGAACGGCTTCCTTGAAGTCTTCAAGTACGCGGTCAAGTTCGCGGACCTGTCGCTTGATGACGCATGGCACGGCTACCAGACGCTGTCTGGTCGGCGGCTGATTGCCTCGTTCGGCGCGTTCCGCGGCGTCGATGTCCCCGAGGATCTGACCGATGAAGGCCTCGATGACCTGCCCTACGTCGAGTTGCTCTATCGCTTCGTGCGGGGCGCGGGCTACAGCTTCAGCGAGGATGGGCCAGCCCATGAGCGAAGCATGCCGCCTGATCCGGTTAGGCGGGCCTCCAAGCGCGTTTTGCCCTCACCCCGTAGGGATGCCTTACCCGACCCGAAAAAACCGCACTGGCGGCCTCCTATCGATCCTGAGCGGTATGCGCGGGCGAAGGGCGACGGCTGAGTCGCCCTCATCTGAAAATCGTTACGTAACGGAAAACGGAGGCCTGCATGGTCGTTGAGCTGGAACTGTCCGAGGATGAAGCCTGGGCGCTGGCGGAGTTCGTCAAGCGCGTGACCTGGTCGGAGATGCGGGCCTGCGCGGTCGATGATGACGAGGCGTACATGATCCGCTCTGCCGTGCTGGCCGTGGGCGAGGCGTTGGCCTCGCAAGGGATCGCGCCCCGCTAGTTCGCTCACGCTGATAACGCGATAAGCCAGCGACTGGGGACCCGCCCGCAGGGTGGGGTGCGAGCTGGCGTGTAGGGCGCGGCGCCGCGCCCGGTACCGCAGGGTTAAGCCCTCGCAAACCAAAGCCGCCTAGCGCGGCTTTTTTGTTACGCATAACGAAAACGCCCCCCCGCGCCCTGCAAGCCATAGTGCATTTCCATTTTCGACGATGTATGCTCCATTCGTCGGAGCTAGTGCTCCAAAACATGGAGAAATGGAAAATGCGTACCCCTTTGGATTCCCTCGTCACCGAACACGCGCTGCGCTTGGTCAACCAGTCCGGCAATGCTGATTTCACGGATGCGATCTTGGATGGCTGCATCCCGATGGTGAGCGGCGAATTGCCGGTCAAGAACGTCTGCGCCAAGGTTCATCCGTGGCTGTCGGATGAGATCGACAAGGTCGTGGATCTGCTCGGCATCAGCAAGCGTCGATTCCTCGAAGCGGCCTTCATCGAGGCCGTGAACAAGGCGAACGCGATCATCGAAGCAGAAGGCGTGCATGAGCGCTTTGCTGCTATGGCTGAAGCTGAAGCGCATGCGGCGGCTGAATCCGTGGAGGGCTGACCGATGGCCATGCTCACGCTTAACGGCATCGTGCAGAACGTGTTCGACACGCCGGAAAGTACGGATCGCAAGACCGGGGAAGTCCGGGCCGCCGCCTCACGCATTCAGGTGCTGGCCGAAAACATCCTGCAGAACGGTCAGAAGCGCATGGAACTGGTGACGCTCAAGGTGCGCGACGCCAAGCCCTATACAGCGTTGATCGGCAGGGCTGTACGGGTGCCGGTCGGCGCGTTCGTGTCAGGTAGCGCGGTGCAGTTCTATGCGCTGAACGAGGCAGGGGTGCCCGATGACGCGGCCCGCCCTCGGGCGTAACAGGGCCGGGGTGGCGGAGGCCGGACGGACGGACGCGCAGCGCCCGCCCGCCCGCCCGGAGCATCCCCCGGCAGAGGGTGCCAGGGGAGGGGCCGGAACGGCCCCTATTGCTTGATACATGTAGATATCTAGCGGGAGCTAGTACTGGCGCGGCTTTGCGGGGTGCTGTAAGCTCCACCAACCAACAAAAAAGGGGTCTGGATGCGTCCAGAAAAAGA
>JARKPC010000065.1 GCA_029975435.1 Propionivibrio sp.
GATCGATCCGGTGTATTTCGGCGTGGTGTATATCCTCAACCAGTGCCTCGGCCTCCTGACCCCGCCGGTCGGCGCCGTGCTCAACGTCATCAGCACCGTCGGCAAGATGCCCATGAACAAGGTCGTCTGGGGCGTCTGGCCGTTCCTCCTGGCCCAGACCGGGGTGATGGTCCTGCTGATCGCCGTCCCCGACATCGTCCTCGTGCCACTCAAGTGGCTGACACAGTAAGTCTTGGTTTCTGCTGCGCCAGTGGAATCTGAATGTACCAGCCATAGTTTATTAAGGAGAATGTTCCGTGAAAGTAACGAAGTTGACCACGTATCGCCTGCCCCCCCGCTGGATGTTTCTGAAGATCGAAACCGACGAGGGGATTACAGGATGGGGAGAGCCGGTCATCGAAGGCCGTGCGCGCAGCGTGGAAACGGCTGTTCAGGAATTGTCCGAGTACGTGATTGGCAAGGATCCGGCACGGATCAACGATATCTGGCAGGCCATGTATCGTACCGGCTTCTACCGCGGCGGGCCGATCCTGATGAGCGCGATCGCCGGCATCGATCAAGCGCTGTGGGACATCAAGGGCAAGGTGCTGAATGCGCCGGTGTATGAACTACTCGGCGGTCTCGTACGAGACAGGATGAAGATGTATAGCTGGGTTGGCGGCGATCGTCCGGCCGATGTGATTGCAGGTATCAAAAAACTGCAGGCGATCGGTTTCAATACCTTCAAGCTCAATGGCTGCGAGGAAATGGGGCTGATCGATACCAGCAAGACCGTCGATGCCGCCGTCGCCGTGGTTGCGGAAATCCGCGAAGCGTTCGGCAACGAAATTGAGTTCGGCCTCGATTTTCACGGCCGTGTCGCCGCACCGATGGCGCGGATCCTGATCAAGGAACTGGAACCGTACCGTCCGTTGTTCATCGAGGAACCGGTGCTCGCCGAGCAGGCCGAGTACTACCCGAAGCTGGCAGCGATGACTCACCTGCCGATCGCCGCCGGCGAACGGATGTTTTCCCGCTTCGAATTCAAGCGCGTGTTCGAGGCCGGAGGCCTGTCCATCGTCCAGCCCGATCTCTCGCACGCGGGCGGTATCACCGAGTGCGTCAAGATCGCGGCGATGGCCGAGGCCTACGATATCGGCTTGGCGCCGCATTGTCCGCTTGGCCCGCTGGCGCTGGCGTCCTGTCTGCATGTCGACTTCGTTTCGCGCAACGCCGTGCTGCAGGAGCAAAGCATGGGCATCCATTACAACCAGGGCGCGGAGTTGATGGATTATGTGCTGAACAAGGACGATTTCCGTTTCCACGACGGTTACATGCTGCCGCCGACCAAGCCCGGTCTCGGCGTCGAGGTCAACGAGGAGATGGTCATCGAGCGCAGCCGAAACGCTCCGGACTGGCGCAATCCGGTCTGGCGTCACGCCGATGGGGCAGTGGCCGAGTGGTAGACCGCCCTCTTTTTGTTCTCCGCAGGAAAGCCAAATCATGATCACAACCGTCCCACCCGTTCCACAGCTTCTCGCCCTTGACTGGGGTACGTCCAGTCTGCGGGCGTTCCTGATGCGCGACGGCAAAGTGACCGAAACCCGGCACTCCGCCCACGGCATCCAGCACTTGCCGCTGCCCGGCGTTCCCGGCTACGAAAAGGCCTTCGCCGAAATCGCCGGCGACTGGGTCAAGCAATGGCCGAACCTGCCGATTGTTGCCTGCGGCATGGTCGGCAGTGCGCAGGGCTGGAAGGAGGCGCCGTATGTCCGTTGTCCGGCGGACATCAAGACGTTGGCCGGGCAAAGCATTGCCGTCCCGAGTGGCGTTGGTCCGGACATCCTGATCGCCCCCGGCGTGCTCTTCGACGAACCGGACGAACTGCCCGACGTGATGCGCGGCGAAGAAATCCAGATCGCCGGCGCCCTGCTGATGAATCCGCAGTGGGCTGTCCGTTCCTGCATGCTGTTGCCGGGCACCCACTCCAAGTGGGCGCAGATCGAAAACGGCAGGATCGTCCGCTACGCCACCTATCTCACCGGCGAACTGTTCGCCGTGCTCAGCAAGCACTCCATCCTCGGCCGCCTGATGCC
>JARKPC010000069.1 GCA_029975435.1 Propionivibrio sp.
TGGAGATAGCCTCCCCCGACTACCCCGGCGAACGGCTGGTCGCGTGCCGCAATCTGGAGTTGGCCAAGCTGCGCGCGCACAAGCGGGAGTCCTTGCTGACATCGACCGAGAAGAGCCTGCGGGAGATTCAGGCCCGCGTCGACGCGGGCAGGCTACGGGGGGCTGAGACGATTGGCGTGCGTGTGGGTAAGGTGGTCAACCAGTACAAAGTGGCCAAGCATTTCACCCTGGACATCGCTGACGCGCACTTCACGTTTACGCGCAAGCAAGAGGCGATTACCGCCGAGGCAGCGCTGGACGGCATCTACATCATCCGCACGTCGGTGGCGGCGGCACGGATGGATGCGGCCGACTGCGTGCGCAACTACAAGACACTGGCGCACGTCGAGCGCGCCTTCCGCAGCTTGAAGACGATGGATCTGAAGGTGCGGCCGATCCACCATCGCACGGCGGATCGCGTGCGTGCGCACATTCTGCTGTGCATGCTGGCCTATTACGTCGAATGGCACATGCGTGAGGCGTGGCGCGAGTTGCTGTTTGCCGACGTCGACCAAGCGGCCAAGACGGTGCGCGATCCGGTGGCGCCTGCGCAACGTTCCGAATCGGCCCTGAACAAGATCGGGCGTCGCGTCCTGGACGATGGCTCGCCCGTACACAGCTTCTCAACCTTGATGGCGGAATTGGGCTGCCTCGTACGCAATACCTGCCGCACGCCCAGCGCCGGGGACGAGGCGCCGACCTTCGATATCGTCACGACACCCAATGCGACGCAACGTCACGCGCTTGATTTGATTCAGCAGATCCGGTTGTAGACAGAACCCGGAACACCGAATTCACCTCAAGCACTTGTCGCACAAGGACTCGTCCGTCTGCGAAACGGTGGAACTTCGGACTAGATGGCAACGTAGGGTAATGGGGAGTAATCGAACAATCTTTTTCTGGTCAGGATGAACTAGACCAACTATGAAAGTGATTGCGCGTTGATAAAACAGTTGACGGGAATGGGTGAGTTCGATATTCTCGACGGTGACCAATTTTCAATCGCAAACTTTCAATGCCATTTGGAGACTTCATCAGACAAAAGCGGGAGGAAGCCGAAATCCCGCTGAACGACTTCGCCCGGCGAATCGGTATTTCACCGGCTTACTGGTCGCGGATCGAACGCAATATGGAAAAGCCGCCCAAGGATGACCTGATCACCAAGGCGGCCCAGGAACTGCACTTGGACTTGGACGAGGTCTTTGTGCAGGCCAACCGCCTGCCGCCGGAACTGCAGAAGAATCTCGGCGATGTTGTCCTGGCCTATCGGAAACGCCCGAAAATCGAGGGCTGAGCATGACGTCGATCTCGGTTGCTTACCGCCACTCCGGCCATTTCCGGCCGCTCTTCCTCAAGAATCCCGCAATCGAAGAAACCGCGAGCGCGGTTCGCGCCCAACTGGTTGCCGAGGACACAGACCGTTTGCCAATCTCGACCCTGCGCGAGATTTCCAGGCTCAACGTCAATGGTCTGTGCTTCGACCTGTGGGTCAGTCTCGATCACCCAGTCACCGACCATGAAACCGGAGAACAGGTGTGTGGCCTGTGCGAGTTCGATCCGGGGGCGGGCGAAGATGCGGTCTCACTGCTGGTATCGCCAGTCGGCGAAGGGATGACGGAGGAACTGGTGTTGAGCACCTTTGGCCACGAGCTCGGCCATGCCGTGTTCGACGCGCCGGGATGGATCGCGGATTCGAAAGTTGCTCCCGGACTGTTCGATACGCCAGGTCAAACGCACCGCCAAGCCTATCGCACCACGACACACGATGTCGGACACTTGACGTTCTCTGGCGCGTCGCCAGCTCAAGATGAGGGGCTGCTCGCCAGGATCGTCGAAGCCGAGCGGGAAAAGGAAAAGCGGATCGCGGAATTCCGCGCCAATGAATTCATGGGGTCGCTGCTGGTGCCCCGCCGACGGTTGGTCGAAGCCGTCATGGAAATGGCCCCGAAATATGACTTGACGCTGGTGGCGCGCCCAGACTTGCTGGAGGACGATGCGCCAACGACTTTCACGGTCAAGGCTGACGGGCCTTTTGGCGATTTCGACCTCGAGAATTTGCAGAAGGCCATTGGGAAGCGCTTCGGTGTTCACGGTCGCTTCATCAAGGTTCGTATGGCGCGATACGGTTTGCTGGCAGACGGTGCCAGTTGACGTAGTTGTCCGGTGATCTCCGGACGCAGGTTGCCGGCCACGAGCCGGCGTTTTTTGAGCAGTAATGTTGCGCGTTCGCGCAACGCGCAACACTGAAGGAGATGTAATGGTAACGGTAACCGAACAGCAACAAGAATCGCAAGAAGAAAGCCAGAAGGCCAATTCGGGGGCGACTGCCATTACGGCAAGTGACGGCGCAAAGCAGGCATCGGCCGACCACGGCCCCGATCTCCTGCCGGACATGGAGCATTTCGTCTGGCTGGTGCGCAAGATCAAGAACATCCCATTGCTTCGTCGGCTGCTCAGAAACGAGGGGGTTCATGTCCCGGAAAAACTCGCCGAGAAGATGGAGAAGGCCAAAGGCGCCCTGCCTCCGACTGTGCGAAAGGCACTGTACCCGCTGGTTGGCGAAGCATCATCTGTGACGCGGCAAAGGCTGGAGCGGATCGCCGAGCGCATCGAGATCCTCGGCGACGAGTATGGCAAGCAAGCCGTGCTGTCCCTGTTCGATGAGGGTGACGAGGCTGATGCGGTCGTGCTTGCCCGCCACTGCGACCCCCATGGCCGGGCGCTCTATCTGTATCTCGAACAGGAATACCCTGAG
>JARKPC010000070.1 GCA_029975435.1 Propionivibrio sp.
GCTTGGGAGACCAACTTCGCCGGCATCAGGGACACCATCCTCGGCGCATGGGAAAAGGTGCAACTCGTATTCCAGGGAATCCGGGCGCTCGTCACCTCGCTCTCCGGCGGAGCCGGAACCATGTCGGCCGACCTGGCCCAGAAGCTCGAACAGGCCGGACTGATGGGACTGGTGGTCACGGTCTTCCGCATCTACTACCGGGTGCGCCAGTTTCTGACCAGCTTGTGGGAGGCATTCTCCGACGCGTTCGGAAAGATCAGGGCGATTCTCGAACCCGCGGTCCGGGCGCTCATGCAGGCTTACGGCATGCTGTACAAAGCGATTTTCTCGGTCCTTGAAATCTTCGGCTTGGCGGCCTCTTCCGCCGATGCCTCCTCCTACCGGAGTCTCGGCGAGACACTCGGCAAGGTGCTCGGTGTGATCGCCAAGGTCGGCGCTTATCTCCTCAAGTTCGTCATCTACAACCTGGCGGCCGTCATCACGGTGGTGGCTTGGGTGGTGCGCGCGATCGTCTGGCTCGGCAAGACCATCGTCACCGCCTTCATCGAGGCGGGGAAGTTCGTCTACAAGTTCTTCCTGCCGGTCCGGCTTTTGGTCGAGGCGTTCCGCATGGCGGCCCGGGTCGTCTATGCAGTCTGGCAGGTCCTCACCGGCGACATCTCCGTGCTCGACGGGCTCAAGGCCGTCGGCGGCGCGGTCTTTGATTTCCTGGCCACGCCGTTCCGCTGGGCCCGGGACGTGATCGTCGGTGTCTGGGATTTCATCAAGGGACTCTTCTCCGCCGTTGGGAGTTTCTTCGTTTCCGCGGCATCGACTTTGGCGGCCGCTTTTATGGACCTACCGCTGGTCAAGACGTTGGCCGAGATCTTCGGCGCGGTCCGGGGATTTCTTTCCGGCGACACGACTTTCTTCGAGGCGGGCAAGGCGATTTTCGTGGCCTTCGGCAAAGGCATCTGGTCGGCGGTCACCTATCCGTTCGAAATGCTCAAGAAGGCTCTCGGTTGGCTCCGCAGACTCCTGCCCTTTTCAGACGCGGAGACCGGTCCGTTGTCGGACCTCACCGCTTCCGGCGCAGCCGTTCTCAAAACACTGGCCAAGGGAATGCTCGGCGTCCTCTCCCTGCCGGGCAAGGTGCTGGGCTTGGCGCTGCAAGGAATGCTGAACACGGTCCGCTGGGTATGGGACGGTTTGAAAAGCCTTGGAGGCGGCACCCTCTCCGCGGTCACCTGGCCGTTCAGAAAAGGAGCGGAGGCCGCGTCCGCCGTCTGGCGTACTGTCGGCACTGCGGCATCGAGCGCTTGGAACGGGCTCACAGCACTCGGTCGTGGAGCTTCGGGTGTGTTGGCCGCGCCCTTCAGTTGGATGTTGTCCGCGGCCGGGACAGCCTGGAACGGCATCGAACACGCGGCGTCAAGACTCTGGACCGGCCTCGGCAACGTCGGGCGCACGGCTTGGTCGCTCGTCAGCACGCCTTTTTCGTGGATCGCAGTTTCCGCGGGAGAGGCCTGGGACCGGGTTCAAACCTCAGCCGGCGCAGCCTGGGATGGAATCGCCAACCTTCTGCAGGGTGGATGGAGCCGGATCGGTTCGCTGTTCCAGTCGTCTTGGCCGCTTCTTTCCGCGCCCTTCGACTGGATCGCCGGAAGTGTTTCCTCCGCCTGGAGCCGGATCACCGGCACGGCGTCGACGGCATGGGACACCATCAAGACCATGGCGCAGAGCGCCTGGGAGTGGATCAAGGCCCCGTTCGAGGGTTTGGCATCGGCCGCATCGTCCGCATGGGAACAAGTCAAGACCGCCGCATCGAGCGCCTTCGGGTCTCTGGCGTCCAGCGTATCCGCGCTGGCTGGCTCGGCGTTCGA
>JARKPC010000075.1 GCA_029975435.1 Propionivibrio sp.
TGGAAAGGATCGCCGAGTCGATGTTCCCCAATTCTTGCACACGCTGGTCGGCGACCCAATACGTCGAATAAAGTGCGCACAACAGCAGCGCCATCGCCGCCAGGAATTGGCTGACGCGCAAATTGCCCAAGCTGAACGAGAACAAGTTGCCGGCCGTCGCCAGGATCGGGTTCGTCACGGGCTGTTTTTGGCAGGCGAGGGCGGCATTACGCGCGGCGGCGAGCCGATCAAGTGTTTCCGGGCGAAGGTCGTGCAACCCGCGGTTCAGGTGTTGCCGGACCTTGTAGGCGAAATGTTGCTCGTTCATAACGTGATTCCCTTTGCCTTCAGAGCTGTAGCCAACGTGTGCGTCGCGCGCGAACAATGTGTTTTTACGCTGCCTTCCGAGCAGCCCATTGCAGAAGCGGTCTCTGCCACGTCCATGTCTTCCCAGTAACGCATGAGGAAGGCTTCGCGTTGACGCGGCGGTAGAAGTTTTATCTCTTTTTCAATTATATCAATAACTTGAGTTTGCTGAAGTTGCCCTTCCGGAGTGTTTGGGGTATAGGACCCGGAATCGACCTCAAGAGTTTCCAGCGGGTCGTGGTCTTCGTCTTCTCCCGATGTAAACGATGAAAGCAGCGTGGTCCACAGCGAGCGCACCTTGCTGCGCCGGTAATGGTCGCGAATGGTGTTCTGGATGATGCGCTGAAAAAGCATGGGCAACTCGTCAGCCGGGCGGTCGCCGTACTTCTCGGCAAGCTTCATCATCGAATCCTGCACGATGTCGAGTGCCGTCTCCTCGTTGCGAACAGCGAACATCGCCTGCTTGAAGGCGCGTCTTTCGGAGGCGGCAAGAAAGTCCGACAGTTCGCGTTGACTAGCCAGAATCGGATCCTTGTGGGTGGTTGGAAGGTGATCGTGACGTCTACAAAGGCGGCGGCAAAACAACCTCAGTCTTGACCAAAAGTGGCCCAGGCTTTAACGTTGCCAGCTTTTTCCAGCATTTTTTCTTTGTAAGGCGAAAACTATGACCATGATGACCGGTGCGGAGATTGTAATCAGGTGCCTGCAGGAAGAAAAGGTCGATTATGTCTTTGGCTATCCGGGCGGGTCGGTCCTGCATATTTACGACGAGTTGTTCAAACAGGACAAGGTGAAGCATATCCTCGTCCGGCACGAACAGGCGGCCGTACACGCGGCGGATGCCTTTTCCCGTTCGACGCAGCGTGTCGGGGTGGCCATGGTGACATCCGGGCCGGGAGCGACCAATGCGGTGACGGGGATCGCTACCGCCTATATGGATTCGATTCCGTTGGTGGTTATTTCCGGACAGGTTCCGACGACCTATATCGGCCAGGACGCCTTCCAGGAGTGCGATACCGTGGGGATCACACGTCCTTGTGTAAAGCACAATTTCCTGGTCAAGGACGTTCGGGATCTGGCCGTGACGATCAAGAAGGCTTTCTACATCGCCAGTACCGGCCGTCCCGGCCCCGTCGTAGTCGACGTGCCGAAGGACATAACGGCGGCCAAGTGCAAGTTCGAGTACCCGGCAGAAGTCAAGTTGCGCTCGTACAACCCCGTCATCAAGGGGCATTCCGGGCAGATCAAGAAAGCCATGCAGCTGTTGTTGGGAGCCAAGCGGCCGATGATCTACACCGGCGGAGGTGTGATCCTGTCCAATGCCTCGGAGCAGCTCACCCGGCTGACCCGTCTGCTCGGTTTTCCGATTACTAATACCCTTATGGGCCTGGGCGCCTATCCGGGAACCGATCGCTTGTTTCTGGGCATGCCCGGGATGCACGGGACGGTCGAGGCCAATATGGCGATGCAGAACTGCGACGTCCTGCTGGCCATCGGTACTCGGTTCGATGATCGCGTGATCGGCAATCCGGAGAATTTCGCTACCGTTCCGCGCAAGATCATTCATGTCGATATCGATCCTTCCTCGATTTCCAAGCGCGTGCGCGTCGATGTGCCGATCGTCGGCAATGTGCAGGATGTCCTTGATGAAATGATTCGGCTGCTGGAGGCGGAGCAGGACAAGAAGGATATTTCCGACTGGTGGTCGGAGATCGAGGAATGGCGTGCCCGGCAATGCATGAACTATGCAATGAAGGACGCCATCATGCCCCAGTACGTGATCGAGAAGTTGTGGGAGATCACGGGAGGAGATGCAATCATCACGTCCGATGTCGGCCAGCACCAGATGTGGGCCGCTCAGTACTATAAGTTCGACAAGCCACGTCGCTGGCTCAATTCGGGTGGATTGGGCACCATGGGCGTGGGTTTGCCTTACGCCATCGGTGCCGCGTTTGCCAATCCGGACAGGCAGGTGGCCTGCGTGACCGGCGACGGGTCGATCCAGATGTGTATTCAGGAATTGTCGACGGCCAAGCAGTTCGGTTTGCCGATCAAGATCATCAACCTTAACAACCGCTACCTTGGCATGGTTCGGCAGTGGCAGGAAATGTTCTACAGCCGGCGGTATTCGCAGACGTACATGGACTCGATTCCGGATTTCGTGAAACTGGCTGAAGCCTATGGGCACGTGGGGATTCGGGTCGACAAGCCCGAAGACGTGGTGCCAGCCTTGAAAAAAGCCTTTGTCGACCACAAGGACGATCTGGTCTTTCTCGACATCCGGACTGCACGGGAAGCCAATGTGTTCCCGATGGTCGCGGCAGGCAAGGGATTGTCCGAGATGGTTCTGGCCGACGAAAATCTGTAAGGGAGCGACAACATGCGACACATCATCTCAATCCTGCTCGAAAACGAGGCAGGTGCCCTCTCGCGGGTGGCCGGGCTTTTCTCGGCGCGCGGGTATAATATCGAAACGCTGACGGTTGCTCCGACCGAGGATATGTCCTTGTCCCGGCTGACTATCGTTACGTCCGGCAGCGACGAAATCATCGAGCAGATAACCAAGCAGCTGAACAAGCTCATCGACGTCATCAAGGTCGTCGATCTATCCGAGGCGGCTCATATCGAGCGCGAACTGATGTTGATCAAGGTCCGGGCAACCGGCAAGGATCGTGAGGAAATGAAGCGGATGGCAGATATTTTCCGTGGACGCATCATCGACGTGACCGAGGCTACTTACGTGATCGAATTGACGGGAAGCGGATCGAAGCTCGATTCTTTCATCCACGCTATCGATACGGATTTGATCCTTGAGACGGTGCGTACGGGTGTAAGCGGTATCGGTCGTGGCGACAGGGTTCTGAAGGTCTGATTTTTCCAGTTTTTTACTCGAAAGGAATAGCATGAAGGTTTATTACGACAAGGACGCGGATCTTTCCCTGATCAAGGGCAAGAAGGTCGCCATCATCGGTTATGGTTCTCAAGGCCATGCGCATGCACAGAACCTCAGCGACTCAGGCGTCAAGGTGACCGTCGGTCTGCGCAAGGGCGGTGCTTCCTGGACCAAGGTTGAGAAGGCCGGTATCAAGGTCGAGGAAGTGGCCAAGGCGGTCAAAGGTGCCGATGTCGTGATGATGCTGTTGCCCGACGAAAACATCCCGGCTGTCTATTACAACGACGTCGAACCGAATATTAAAAAGGGCGCGGCGCTGGCTTTCGCGCACGGATTCAACATTCACTACAACCAAGTGGTGCCGCGCGCCGACCTTGACGTGATCATGGTCGCACCGAAGGGGCCAGGCCATACGGTCCGCTCGGAATACCTCAAGGGCGGTGGCGTTCCTTCGTTGATCGCCGTGCATCAGGACACGTCGAAGAAAGCGCGCGACATCGCCCTGTCGTACGCTGCTGCCAATGGCGGAACCAAAGGGGGCGTGATCGAGACCACGTTCCGTGAAGAAACGGAAACCGATCTGTTCGGCGAACAGTGCGTGCTCTGCGGTGGCGCCGTCGAACTCGTCAAGATGGGGTTCGAAACGCTGGTCGAGGCCGGATATGCGCCCGAGATGGCCTATTTCGAGTGCCTGCATGAACTCAAGTTGATCGTCGATCTGATGTATGAAGGCGGTATCGCCAACATGAACTACTCGATCTCGAACAACGCCGAGTACGGCGAGTACGTGACCGGCCCGGAAGTCATCAACGAGGAGTCGCGGTACGCCATGCGTGAGGCGCTCAAGCGCATCCAGAATGGTGAATATGCCAAGAGTTTTATTCTGGAAGGCCGTACCAACTATCCTTCGATGACGGCGCAACGTCGTCTGATGGCGGCGCATCAGATTGAAGTCGTGGGCGCAAAACTGCGCGACATGATGCCGTGGATCAAGAAGAACAAACTGGTCGACCAGACCAAGAACTGATTTTCGCGGTTTCACGACGGGCGTTCGTCCCGTCTTTGCTTTGGGCGGTGTCGGACTTCGACCCGCCCAAAGGCTTATAAGGAATCACATGAACTATCCGCATCCGATTCTTGCCCGGGAAGGCTGGCCGTTCATCGCCGGATCCCTGGCGCTCGCCTTGCTGGCTTCCGCTGCCGGATTCTGGTCGCTGCCTTTCTGGCTGATTTTTGTCTTTTGCCTGCAATTCTTCCGCGATCCGGCCCGAGTCGTTGCCGGCGGCCCGAAAAGCGTCGTGGCTCCTGCCGATGGGCGAATCGTGGTCGTCGAGGAAACAAACGATCCTTACCTGAACCGTCGGGCGCTGAAGGTCAGCGTGTTCATGAACGTGTTCAACGTGCATTCGAATCGCTCACCGATCGACTGCTCCGTTCAGCAGAAGTGGTACAACCCGGGCAGCTTTCTCAACGCTTCGCTGGACAAGGCCTCAGTCGAGAATGAACGTTGCGCGCTGCACTTGAAAACACGTGACGGGCAGAACATTACCTGCGTCCAGATCGCCGGATTGGTTGCCCGCCGGATTCTGAATTATGTCGAGGCCGGTGCCGCGTTGGCATCGGGCCAGCGCTACGGCTTCATCCGTTTCGGTTCCCGCGTGGACGTGTACCTTCCGCTGGACGCTCAGGTCAAGGTGGTCATCGGAGAACGGGTTTTTGCTTCCAGCAGTATCCTTGCCGAACTGGCCTGACGTATCGTGCTGATTCAGTTGGCGCGGCACACCGGCGGCAGCGGGGCTGAACGCCAAAGCCGCGCAACGGCGCCCGTCGCTCAAGTATCGGTCCGTCGAAATCAATGAAAAGCTGGTTTTCCTTGCCGTTCAGATTTTTTGGTCGAGTCCTTCACCGTTTTGTCGCGGAGGATTTCGATCAGACTTCGGCTGCCCTCGCTTTCACTACCCTGCTTTCCATCGTGCCGCTTGTCGCGGTCGTGCTCGGCGCCATGTCGGCGATGCCGTCGTTTATCGTGATGGTCGATCAATTGGACGGCGTGGTGCGCAACCTGCTCCCGGAGCGCAGTGCCGGCCTGATCGTCGAGCATGTCCTCGAGTTTTCGCAGAAGGCGCTAAACGTCACGGTCATCGGTTTGCTGGTTCTGGTCGCCACAGTCTTTCTGCTGCTGCAGACCGTCGAGCGGACCTTCAACCACGTTTGGAAAACAACCACGAAGCGTTCCTGGTGGCGGCGCGTCGGGCTCTATGCGGCTCTTATTCTTCTGTGGCCCCTGGCGGTGGCGTATGTTGTCGCCGGTATCTCCCTCGCCGTCAGTCTTTCCGCCGGGCTTGTGGTCCAACAGCAGTGGCTGCACAACCTGTTGTCAAAAGCGACCATGGTCTCGGTATCGGCAGTGTTTTTCGCCGGCCTCTACTACTCCGTTCCCAACGCTCGGGTCAAGGCGAGCGATGCTCTGGTCGCCGGCTTTTTTGCGGCTTTCGGCTTCTTGGCGATGCAGAAGGGATTCGAACTCTATCTCGCGTATTTTCCGTCCATTACCCTGGTTTATGGGGCCTTCGCCACGGTGCCGATCTTCCTGTTGTGGTTGTACTTGTCCTGGGCTATGGTCCTGCTCGGGGCGCTTGTCGCGGCGACCCTTCTCGAATTCAGGTGTGGGAAGCGTGTCCCGGCTGATTGCAGTTAGCAGCCTTGTTGCTCTGTCTCGATTTCGTATATTTCAATCTGTCCGTTCTGCTCTCCGCGTTGGCCGGTGTTTATCTCGCGTACTTCGATATTGTCCTTTTCGATGATCAGCACCAGGTTTTTCGAGTGTCCGGCGAGCATTCCGGACGGAACAACCATGCTTTCTTCCGGGCGAAGCGCTGGAGTTGCGGGCAGAACGAGTACGGGGCGGCAGGCGTTTCCGTCGGTGCCTGACGGCAGGGCAAGGTGTGCCGCGACGGCGCTCGCGGACAGGATCTGAAGTCCGAGTTCGAGGTGCTCCTGATTTTCCGAAAGTACCCAGCGGATGATGCACAGCTGCCAGTTGTTTCCGGTTTCTGTCTTCAGGGCAACAACATCACCGACCGTGATTGGCCCGATTTTGCCCGAGACATGCATGATGGCATACCCGTCCGGGCTTTCATTGACGATCATCCAGTTTGAAGATTCTGCCGAAACAGGCCGTTTCTGAAAGAGCTGGTATATCTTGTTCAAACCGGCGCACACCTGTGCACGGTAGTTCTGTCGCCGTCGCGGGAAACGACGCTTCCCCGGATCGCCCCAGTGCACACTCAGCCGGCGCAGGACGCCGCGGCCGGCGGAAGTGGCGGCATATTCAGGCAACTCAAGCTGTTTCGCGCCCGCGCCAGAGTCCAGCGCCTCCAATTGGTTTGCCAACAGATCGGCCAGTCGCCCGCAGGAAAAATACCGAACCGGTGTTTCCTGCGGTGGGGGCTTTCTCGAGCAGGGGGTTGCCGGAGCGTCGCGCATGGGATCGATCCAGAACATCACCGGGTTGCGGTCGGGTTTGTCCCGGTTGGAATCAATCTGGCTGGAGAAACTTTCCAGATAGGCATCAAGAAACAAAATCTCGCGGGCCGTGAAAGATGCCGGTTGCGCGCAGCCAAGCAGGACAGCGGCGTAATACTCATCCTGCAACGGGCGGGTTGTTCCTTCCGGCATATTGCGTGTGATCCCCTGCTGCCGGGCGAGGTCATAAGTCTGGTGCAGCTTTCTCCAGATACCGATCCCGGGTGGGGAGGCCGTCAGGCTTCCGATGAGCAGGTGGCGGGACAGGGCGTGCAGGGCCCTCCAGAGTGCAAGATCCGGGGCAATACATGGGACTGTCTGGCCCAGGCTGTCAATCTTGTCGTGCAGTTCCAAAAATTGCTCGGCAATGCCAGACAGCGCTTCCTGTATGGTCCGGATGACTTGCCTGGTTTTCCCGGGGACGGGCACCGGTGTGTCGATAAGATCGGGAATAAGCTTCTCGACGCAGGCCATTCCTCGCACGTAGACTTTGTCTAGGATATCGGCTCGCTTTGGGAGCGGCATTTCGGCGCTCCCAAAGCCGTGCAGATGATCGCACAGCGCCGAGATGGATTCGGCAGGGGGTGACAGATCCGGGGAATCCAGCCAGGCGTCCAGGCTGGATAACCATGTGCCGGGTGTTCTGTTGCCGGTGTCTGAATACGGATCTGGCATGGAAACGGTGGAGGGGGCAGGAATGAGCGTGAGTATAGCGCGAGCTGTCGCGGCAACGGAAAGTCCTGTTGAGGACCGTGCCATATTCGGTGCGGAAAACTTGGTACTCAATTATCAGCTTGTTTTTTCGTGCTTTCTGGTTATAATCTCGCTCTTTTTCTGAATTCGGAAGAAAACCTATGGTAGTCATTCGTCTTGCCCGCGGTGGCGCAAAGAAGCGTCCTTTCTACAGCCTGGTAGTGGCTGATTCCCGTACGCGCCGTGATGGCCGTTTCATCGAGCGGATCGGGTTCTATAACCCGGTGGCTGCGGCCAACGAAGAAGGTCTTCGCGTTGCGACCGACCGACTGACTTACTGGCAGCAGCAGGGCGCCAAGCTCTCGCCGACCGTTGCCCGTCTGGTCAAGCAATCCAGCGCCAAGGCTGCGGCCTGATCCATTGTCGCAAGAAGCAACCGGGGCGCAAGCACCCGCTGATATAGTCGTTCTTGGCAAGATCGTCGACGCTTACGGCATGAAAGGTGCGGTGAAGATTCATCCGTTCGCCGACGATCCGGGCGCTTGGGCCTCGATGCCGCATTGGTGGCTCGGCAACGAAAGCGATCCACCTCATCTATGGCGCCGGGTTAAACTGGCCAAGTGCCGCGAGCATTCGGGCGTGTTGATCGCCTCTATCGAGGATTGGTCCGACCGTACCGCTGCAGAACAGGTGCGTGGGGTTCTGGTGGGTGCGCCGAGACGTGCGCTGCCAGCCACCCGGAAAGATGAGTATTACTGGGCCGATCTGATCGGGCTGGAGGTGGTTAACCTGCGGGACCAAAGCCTCGGGAAGGTTCTTGGCCTGATCGAAACCCCCGCCAACGATGTTCTGCGGGTGGGCGACGGTGAGAGCACGGAACAGTTGTTGCCTTTCGTGGCGGCGGTTGTTCTGGATGTGGATTTGTCGGCGCAGCGTGTTCGCGTTGACTGGGAAGCGGACTGGTGAGCCCCCGGGAAGATGTGAAGTCTGGGTGGGCGCCATTTGTTGCGGATGTGGTGACGCTGTTTCCCGAGATGTTTGTGGCCGTGACGCAGTCTGGGATTACGCGCCGGGCCTTGGAAGAAGGGCGTTGGTGCCTGTCTTGCACAAATCCGCGCGATTTTGCGGCGGACAGTTACCGTTCCGTGGATGACAGGCCGTACGGCGGCGGACCGGGCATGGTGATGATGCCGGGGCCGTTGGAGGCGGCAATCGAGACGGCCAAGGCGAAGCAATCTGCGGCCGGTGTGGCGAAGAGCCGGGTTGTCTATCTGTCGCCGCAAGGTGTGTCCCTGACGCATCAGCGGGTGATGCGTCTGGTTCAGGATGTGTCGGCTGGAGAGGGTTTGGTGTTGCTCTGCGGTCGTTACGAAGGTGTCGACGAGCGCTTGATCGAACGTTGCGTCGATGAGGAAATATCGATCGGCGATTTCGTCCTTTCCGGGGGCGAAATCCCGGCAATGGCGTTGCTGGATGCCGTTGTCAGGCAGTTGCCGGGCGTACTGAACGACGCCGAGTCGGCAACACAGGATTCGTTTGTTGCGGGTTTGCTGGATTGCCCGCACTATACGCGGCCAGAGGATTACGAAGGCCTGCGGGTGCCGGACGTGCTGTTGTCCGGTCATCACGAAGCAATCCGCCGTTGGCGCCTTGAACAGGCGCTGGGGCGGACGTGGCAGCGGCGGCCGGATTTGTTGGCGGCGCGTCCGTTGTCAAAAGAGGAAACGCAACTCCTGGAGCAGTATCAGGAGCAATGCGGTCAGGAAACCAAAAAGGAGTTTTAAAATGAATCTGATAGCGCAACTTGAGCAAGAAGAAATTGCCCGACTGGGCAAGACCATTCCGGAGTTTTCTCCCGGCGACACCGTTGTTGTCCAGGTCAAGGTCAAGGAAGGTACGCGCGAGCGTCTCCAGGCCTACGAAGGCGTGGTGATTGCCAAGCGTAACCGCGGACTCAATTCGAGCTTCATCGTGCGGAAGATTTCCTCCGGTGAAGGCGTCGAACGTACCTTCCAGACCTATTCCCCGTTGGTTGCTGCCATCGAGGTCAAGCGTCGTGGCGACGTGCGTCGCGCCAAGCTGTACTACCTGCGCGAGCGTTCCGGAAAGTCCGCACGGATCAAGGAAAAGCTGTCGCACAAGAACAAGGCAAGCGCGGAATAAGCAGTCCTCTTTCGAGAAAAGAAACGGGGCAGGATCGAGAGATCCTGCCCCGTTTTGCATTGCTGTTCAGCCGGGTTGGTGGGGTCAATCGGGTTTGCGCTTGGTGTTTTCGATCAAGGCGTAAGCCGAATGATTGTGTATCGATTCGAAGTTTTCCGACTCGACAATGTAGGAGTGAATCCGGTTTTCCGCATTAAGCCGGGCGGCTACGTCGCGGACCATGTCTTCGACAAATTTCGGGTTGTCGTAGGCGCGCTCGGTGACGAATTTTTCGTCCGGTCGCTTGAGCAGGCCGTAGAGTTCACACGAGGCCTGCGACTCCACCAACTGGACGATTTCCTCGATCCAGACGTGCTCGAGGATGGTGGCCGTGACCGTGACGTGCGAACGCTGGTTATGCGCGCCCCGTTCCGAAATTTTCTTCGAGCACGGGCACAGGCTGGTGACCGGAACGACAACCTTGATTGTCGATGCGATCTCCCCGTGGCAAATCTCGCCGATCAGCGTGACGTCGTAGTCGATCAGGCTCTGTACTCCGGAAACCGGTGCGGACTTATTGATGAAGTAGGGGAAGTTCATCTCGATGTGCCCGGTCTCCGCTTCCAGCTTGCGAACCATCTCGCGCAGCATGACCGGAAAATTCTCGACCGAGATCTCGCGTTCGTGGCTGTTGAGGATTTCCACGAAACGCGACATGTGCGTGCCCTTGAAATTGTGCGGCAGGCTGACGTACATGTTGAATACGGCAATGGTGTGCTGAATTCCACCCGACCGGTCGAGAATCTTGACCGGATGGCGAATCGATTTGATACCGACCCGATTGATGGCTATGCGCCGGGTGTCTGCAAGTCCTTGAACATCCACCATTGAGGTGGCGTTTTGTCGATCGTTCATTGTTTGTCCTGGTATGTTTGGGCTGTGCGGATGATCCCTGCTTTGTCGAGCCCGACTTCCGTGAGCAGGCGGGTCTGGTCCCCGTGATCGATGAAATGGTCGGGGAGGCCCATTCTGGCGAAATGCACCGGGCTGCCGGTTTCATCCAGAATCCTGGCGACTTCGGAACCTGCGCCGCCGATCAGCACGTTTTCTTCGATGCTTATCAGCAGCGAATGTTCCCGTGCCAGTTCGGCAATCAGATCGCGGTCGATCGGCTTGACGAAGCGCATGTTGGCGACAGTTGCGTCAAGTTCCTCGGCCGCTTGCAGGGCGGGCGTCAGCATGCTGCCAAAGGCGAGCAGGGCGATATTCTTGCCGCGACGGCGTATTTCTCCTTTGCCCAGGGGGAGTTCCCCGAGAGCCTTTCCAGTGGGAACGCCGGGGCCAATGCCGCGCGGGTAGCGAACGGCGCATGGACCATCGAAGCGAAATGCGGTGGTCAGCATCTTTCGGCATTCTTCTTCGTCGCCCGGAGTCATGACCACCATGTTCGGAATACATGTCAGATAGGAAAGGTCGAACGACCCGTGATGCGTCGGACCGTCGGCGCCGACAAGTCCGCCTCTGTCGAGCGCGAAGACGACTGGCAGGTTCTGCAGCGCAACATCGTGCAATAACTGGTCGTAGCCGCGCTGAAGAAAGGTCGAATAGATGGCCACCACCGGGCGCATGCCTTCGCAGGCCAGTCCTGCGGCAAACGTAATGGCGTGCTGCTCGGCAATTCCGACGTCGAAATACCGTTCGGGAAAACGTTCGGCAAATTCCATCATTCCGGAACCCTCTCCCATCGCCGGAGTAATGGCGACCAGCTTGGGTTCAGCGTCGGCCATGTCGCAGAGCCACTCCCCGAAAATCCTGGTGTACGTGGGTTTTCCGCCTGCTTTCCCGCCTTCGATGCCGATATCCGGCTGGAACTTGGATACGCCGTGGTAAAGGATCGGGTCGGCTTCC
The DNA here is from genome assembly GCA_029975435.1 of Propionivibrio sp. Lineage (GTDB taxonomy): Bacteria > Pseudomonadota > Gammaproteobacteria > Burkholderiales > Rhodocyclaceae > Propionivibrio. The sequence goes on from JARKPC010000075.1 coordinate 11,507, forward strand.
GCCAGCTTGTAGCCTTGCCCCTTGCGGGTGATGACATGGAGGAACTGCGGCCCCTTCAGTTTCTGCAGGTTTTGCAGTGTCGGGATAAGGGAATCCAGATCGTGCCCGTCGATCGGCCCAATATAGTTGAAGCCGAGTTCCTCAAACAGGGTGCCCGGCGTCAGCATTCCCTTTACGTGCTCCTCGACCCGGTTGGCGAACTCGAGCAGGGAGGGCGATACGCCAAGAACCTTTTCCCCGGCACGTCGTGCCGCGTTGAAGGCGCTTCCGGAGAGAATACGGGCCAGGTACTTGTTGAGAGCGCCGACAGGGGGAGAAATCGACATGTCGTTGTCGTTGAGGATGACGAGCATGTTGGCGTCCGCCACGCCGGCATTGTTCAGGGCTTCAAAAGCCTGGCCGGCGGACATCGCCCCGTCGCCGATGATGGCTACGGTCTTGCGTTCATCGCCATTCAACTTGGCGGCCATGGCCATGCCGAGCGCAGCCGATATGGACGTCGACGAATGTCCTACGCCGAATGTGTCGTAAGGGCTTTCGCTTCGCTTGGGGAAGCCCGAAACTCCACCGTGCGTTCGCAATTTCGCCATTCCGGCGCGGCGCCCGGTAAGTACCTTATGCGCGTAGGTCTGGTGGCCGACATCCCACACGAGTCGATCGATCGGCGTATCGAAAACGTAATGGAGGGCAATCGTCAGTTCGACGGTGCCGAGATTGGACGAGAGGTGTCCGCCTGTCCGGGATACCGATTCGACAAGAAAATTGCGCAAGTCCTCGGCCAATTGCGGTAGCTGTTTCCGGTCCAGTTCGCGAAGTTGTGCCGGTTCGCTGATGGTGTCGAGCAGAGGATAGATTGTCATGGTGTGTCGCGGTCCTGCGTTGATAGCCGATCCGGGCCGGTAACCTCGGCCGGGATCGGCTTAAAACTTGCGCTGGGTGATGAAGTTGGTCAGTTCGACCAACCGTTGCGCGCTTTCGCCGAAAACCGCCAGCGATTCCAAAGCTTGGGCTCTAAGATCGTCGGCGAATTCCCGTGCGCGCTCGAGTCCCATCAGGCCGACATAGGTCGGCTTGTCTGCCGCCGAATCTTTGCCCGCCGTCTTGCCGAGCGTCGCCGTACTTGCCGTGCAGTCGAGGATGTCATCGACCACTTGGAAGAGCAACCCGGCGCGCCTGGAAAAGCGATCGAGTGCCTCGCGTGCCTCTTGCGTCAGTGGGTTTCCGCAAAGGCCACCAAGCAGGACTGCTGCACGGATCAACGCACCGGTTTTCAGTGCATGCATGAGTTCCAGTTCGGGCAGGCCGAGCGTGCGGCCAACCGAATCGAGATCAATGGCCTGCCCGCCGGCCATGCCAAGCGATCCGCTGGCATGGGCGAGGACGCGCAGCATTTCAAGCTGGATTTTGGCGTCGCCGAGATTGTCGCGCGTGAGCAACTCGAAGGCCAGGGTCTGCAGGCTGTCCCCGACGAGAAGCGCCGTTGCTTCACCGTATTCGACATGGCACGTCGGGCGGCCGCGGCGCAGCACATCGTTGTCCATACATGGCAAGTCGTCGTGGACCAGCGAATAAGCGTGGATCATTTCCACGGCGCAGGAGACGATTTCCAGCTTGTCCGGTTCCGCCAGACAGAGCTCCCCAGCGGCAAACGCGAGCAGTGGCCGTACGCGCTTGCCACCATTCAGGCAGGAATAGCGCATGGCCTGATGCAGTCGGGCAGGGATGGATTCCTCTGGTGGCAGATAACGGGAAAGAGCCGCCTCGACCCTCTTCTGAATCTCCGCCATCCATTCCGGGAACGGAATCTGGCGATGGTCGGGATGGATATCTGCGTTCATCAAGATTCACCTCGGGCAGGGTCGAAGTCACGCAATACGCCATTCTCGAGCAATCGAATCTTGTCTTCCGCCTCGCCGAGCTGATTCTGGCAGTGCTTGAGCAGTACGCTACCGCGTTGGTAAGCCGAGATGGATTCCTCGAGGGTAAGGCTTCCACTTTCCATTTTCTGAACGATTTGCTCGAGTTCGGCAAGGGCCGTCTCGAATGTCGCTTCCGGTGGATTTTGCGGTGTGGATGGCGTTGCGTCGCCACCAACCTTTTCGTCTGCGTTTGATCGGACCATGGCGTGAAAACAACTAAAACATTGAAAAATAGCTCAAGAATAACATTACGGTCAAATGGAAAGCGGGGCTTGGCGATAGAATGCATGGTGCCCAATCAAATTGCCGCCCCTGCGAAGGTTCGGGCAAATTCATTACCTCGTCCGGTCCGGAACACCATGCAGTCCTTGTGGATGATCATCGCTAGTTTCTTCTTTGCCTGCATGGGCGTGTGCGTGAAGCTGGCATCCACACAATACTCGGCGGCGGAAATCGTGTTTTATCGGTCGTTCATCAATCTCCTGTTCTTGCTGGTGCTGGTGAAGGCACGCGGGATTCCGGTCAAGACACCCTTGTGGAGGCTCCATGTCCTGCGCAGCGGCAGTGGATGCGTCTCCTTGATGCTGTACTTCTATGCAATATCGATGCTCCCGCTCGCATCAGCCGTAACACTGTCCTATACATCGCCGCTGTTTCTCGCCGTCTATCTGGTGTTGCTCGGCAAGGCGCGTCTGCGTGGTGGAATGATATTTGCGCTGGTACTTGGTTTTCTCGGCGTGATACTGCTGCTGCGACCGTCGTTTCAAGCTGACCAACTGTTTGGTGGGGTGATCGGTCTGGCGAGCGGAATGGTTGCCGGACTCGCGTACTTTAACGTGAAGGAACTTGGCGCGCGCGGCGAGGCGGAAGAACGGATCGTATTCTATTTTGCGCTCGTAACCACCGCCGTAAGCGCCGTGTGGATGGCATTCTTCGAGTTTCACGCCGTTGATTTGCGCGGCGGCTTGTTGCTTCTGGGCGTCGGCACTTTCGGAACGCTGGCGCAACTGGTGATGACCCGGGCCTACAAGCGGGGCAATACCCTGGTGTCGGCGAGCCTGGCTTATTCGACTGTGATCTTTGCCAGTCTTTTCGGCATGCTGTTCTGGAAGGAGACGTTGACTGCTGGCGCTTGGTCGGCGATAGCGCTGATCGTGTGCAGCGGT
>JARKPC010000083.1 GCA_029975435.1 Propionivibrio sp.
CGCATCAAGCAGAGCGACATCTCCGAGATTGAACCGATCGTCCGCCGCATCGTCCGTCTGGAGGAGTCGGCCAAGATCGAGGAACAGATCGAGCGTCTGAATACCTTGTAGCGGCAACGGATTGCGCGAGGAAGAGGGATGCCGGCGGAAACCATTCCCCACGCGGTTTGACTTTTGCGGAAGGCAGCGGTAACTTCCATCCATAGCGCCGATTTGAACGATCAGCTTGCGGGCGCTCAACAAATACGGCTAAAGCGGAGTCAGCCCAGTCCGCCATGCACAGCCGACTGGGCTCTTGTTTTTTATCGGTACGAAAGCAATGTCACTCGAGAATTCTGTCGGCCTCGTTGCCCCGCAACGCTTCTGTCACAACGCACCGCTGGCCCTGAAAGGCGGCGGCTGCCTGCCGTCGTTCGAACTGGTTTATGAAACTTACGGAACACTCAACGCCTCCCGTTCCAATGCCGTGCTGGTCTGCCACGCGCTTTCCGGAAGCCATCACGTTGCCGGAATCCATGCCGGCAATCCTGGCAGCGTCGGCTGGTGGGACAATCTTGTCGGCCCCGGGAAACCGCTGGACACCCGCAAGTTCTTCGTCATCGGAGTCAACAATCTGGGCGGTTGCTATGGCTCGACCGGACCGCTCTCGCTGAACCCCGAAACCGGCAAGCGTTACGGTGCCGATTTTCCGCTGATCACGGTGGAAGACTGGGTGGCCGCACAGTCCAAGCTGGCCGACCATCTGGGCATCGACACCTGGGCAGCCATCATCGGCGGCAGCCTGGGCGGCATGCAGGCCATCGAGTGGTCGCTGCAATTCCCGGAACGCATCCGCCACGCTGTCGCAATCGCCTCCGCCCCCAAGCTCTCGGCGCAGAACATCGCCTTCAATGAAGTGGCCCGCCAGGCTATCCTGTCCGACCCGGAATTCCACGGCGGACATTACGCCGACCATGGGGTTGTTCCGACCCGCGGCCTGCGCCTAGCACGCATGATCGGCCATATCACCTACCTCTCCGACGACCAGATGGACGAGAAATTCGGACGGCAACTGCGCAACGGCGAGCACAGTTTCAGTTTCGGCGTCGACTTCGAGATCGAATCCTATCTGCGGCATCAGGGCGACAAGTTCGCCGGATTTTTCGACGCCAATACTTACCTGCTGACGACCAAGGCTCTCGATTACTTCGATCCGGCCTATGCCTACGATGGCAACCTGTCGGCGGCGCTGGCCCGCGCCAAGGCGAGTTTCCTGGTCGCCAGCTTCACCACCGACTGGCGATTCTCCCCGGCACGCTCACGCGAGATCGTCTTCGCGCTGACGCACAACCGCCGCCGGGTCGCCTATGCCGAGATCGATTGCGACGCCGGCCACGACTCGTTCCTGCTCGACGACCCGCACTACCATGCGGTGCTGCGCGCCTATCTGGAGAACATTAAGGTATGACCCACGGAAAATTGCACGGGACCGGCATGAACCCGCTGACAGCCAAGGAGCGCGAACGTTTCGACTTCGCGGTAATCGCCAACTGGATCGCCGCCGGCGAACACGTGCTCGACCTCGGTTGCGGCGACGGACGACTGCTGCGCTATCTCAACGAGAACAAGGGGATCACGGGCTACGGGGTGGAAATCGATGACAACAGCGTGCTGGGATGTATCCGCAATGGCATCGATGTCATCCAGATCGACATCGAGGGCGGGCTGTCCGGCTTCGAGGACAAATCGTTCAGCCACGCCATCATCTCGCAGGCGCTGCAAGCCATGCACAGCACCGAGCGCATCCTCGGCGAGATGCTGCGCGTCGCCGGCGAAGCCATCGTCAGCTTCCCCAATTTCGCCTACCGGGTGAACCGCGAGGCGATTGCCGCCGGCCACATGCCGGTCTCGGAGGATCTGCCTTACGAGTGGTACGACACGCCGAACGTGCGCTTTTTCACCATCGTCGATTTCGAAGCCCTGTGCGACAAGCTGAACATCGAGATCCTCGAACGGCTTGCTTTCGACGTCTTTGGCCAGCCGGTCACCGACGATCCCAACCTGAACGGCAGCCTGGCGTTCTATCGACTGGCGCGCAAGGCCTGATGCCGGACTGGCTCAAGGTGCTCCTAACCCGGAAGATGCTGATCTGCATCTTTACCGGGCTCAGCTCCGGCCTGCCTCTGTATCTGCTGCTCAACCTCCTTCCCGCATGGATGCGCAGCGAAGGGGTCGACCTCAGGACCATCGGTTTTTTTGCGCTGATCCAGTTCCCCTACACCTGGAAATTCCTCTGGTCACCCCTGCTTGACCGTTTTTCCGTCCCTATCCTCGGACGACGACGGGGTTGGACTCTGCTGATGCAGATCGGGCTTCTCCTGACGATCGGCATGCTCGGCGGACTCTCGCCGAGCACAAGCATCGCCCCGGTGCTCTGGTTGTCCACGCTCCTGGCCTTTTTCTCGGCCACCCAGGACATCGCACTCGATGCCTACCGGCGCGAACTGCTGGCGGAAACCGAACTCGGGCTTGGCAACGCCGTTCACGTCAATGCTTACCGCGTCGCTGGTCTGGTTCCGGGTTCGCTGTCGCTGATCCTCGCCGACGTGCTGCCCTGGGCCACCGTTTTCTGGATCACGGCCGCGTTCATGATCCCCGGCATGATCATGATCCTGCGGGTCACGGAACCGCAGGCCTCGCGGGCTGCCCCGAAGAACCTGCGAGAAGCCGTCGTCGAGCCGTTTCACGAATTCATCAACCGCGCTGGAGTGAAGGGCGCGCTGCTGGTGCTTGCCTTCATTTTCCTCTACAAGCTGGGGGATTCGCTGTGCACGGCACTGGCCACACCTTTCTACCTCGACATGGGCTTCTCCAAGACCGATATCGGGTTGATTGCCAAGCACGCCGGCCTGTGGCCCGCCGTGATCGGCGCCTTGCTCGGCGGCCTGTGGATGGTCAGGCTGGGCATCAACCGCGCCCTGTGGTTGTTCGGCGTCGTGCAGATGGTGTCGATCCTCGGCTTCGCATGGCTGGCCTGGCTCGGGCCGCAGAACGCGATCGGCGGTGAACAGCGCGCGGCGCTCGCCACCGTGATCGGCATCGAGGCGCTCGGCGTCGGCCTGGGCACCGCGGCGTTCGTTGCCTACATCGCCCGGACGACCCATCCTGCCTACACGGCCACACAATTTGCCTTGTTCACCAGCCTGGCCGCTGTCCCGCGCACGTTCATCAACGCCTCGGCGGGGTGGCTGGTGGAAAGCCTGGGCTGGGTCGATTTCTTCCTGCTGTGTTTTGCCCTGGCGGTTCCCGGCATGTTGTTGTTGGCCCGCGTCGCCCCGTGGAAAGAGTACTCAACGAGAGGAACCGGAAGTGCCTGAAGAAGACATGAATATTGCGGAAACACTGGTCCATTCCGCCCAGGAACTGGCGGACAGGGTCGACCAACTTGTTTTCTCGCCTCCCGTCTCGCACTTGTACAACCCGTTGCGCTACGCCTGGGCGCCGCACGAACGGTACCTGCGGCGCTTCGGCGCCAATCGCAAGAAGATCGTCTTCATTGGCATGAACCCCGGGCCTTTCGGTATGGTGCAGTGCGGCATTCCGTTCGGCGAAATCGCTGCCGCGCGCGACTGGATGGGCATCGACGCCCCGGTCGAAAAGCCCGCACAGGAAAACCCCAAGCGCCCCATCGAAGGCTTTGCCTGCCAGCGTTCCGAGGTCAGCGGACGTCGGCTATGGGGGCTTTTCCAGCAGCGTTTCGGCAGCGCCGAGTCGTTCTTCGCCGAGCATTTCGTGGCCAATTACTGTCCGCTGGCCTTCTTCGACCAGGGGCGCAACCTGACCCCCGACAAACTGCCCACTGCCGAAACCGAACCGCTCTACGCCGCCTGTGACGAGCACCTGCGCAGGCTGGTGAATGCGCTGCAGCCGCAATGGGTCATCGGGATCGGCGGTTTCGCCGAGGCCCGCGCTGCAGACGCCCTGGCGGGAATGGACGTGCGTATCGGCAAGGTGCTGCATCCCAGCCCGGCCAGCCCGGCAGCCAACCGCGGCTGGGCCGAAGCGGCAACCCGGCAGCTTGCCGCTCAAGGCATCTGGGGATGAACAGGCAATTTCGGCTTCAGGCCTGCCCGTCGCCAGTCTTGCCGCGCGGCGCGCGGCGTCGGTCGAGCCACCAGGCATAGACCGGAAGCAATAGCGCCGAGCCGGGCAACAGCAGGAGCAGCAGCGTCGGCGACACCCGCGACAGGATGCGCAACTGCATCAGCAACTCAGCCCGTTCCTCGACCGTCCAACTCCCGCCGTTACGGTGCTTCATCAGCAAAGGCATCAGACCGCGCATGCGCACCACGTCGCAAACGAGATCGCGCGCCTGGCGCTTCTGGGTGGTCACCAGACGCGCGAGCAGGTTATCGTCTGCTTTCTCGACCTCCGGACCGGGATTGGGTTGGCTCACAAACGGACACGGCCTCCCAGTTCGTGCAGCGTTCCCCGCACTGCTCGCCATGTCTGCCAGAGCGAGAAGCCACGCCGTGCCCAGCGCAAAACCGCCTTGCCCTTGAAGATCAGAACGGCGGCGGCAAGCACCGACGTCACCACGGGGTGGTGGCGGATGGTGCCGACAAACGACCGGACGCTGGCTACGGCAGAATCCGCCTTTCCCAGCGCCGCCGACACCGGAACGAAGTCGTGGCGCAACGCCTCGCGCTGACCGGCGATACGCTCGATCAGCCGGCCGCGCCGGAGGAGCAGGTCATCGAGCCGGCGGTTCATGTCCGGCCATCGATTTCAACTGCCGCAGATCCTCTTCCAGCTCGGCCAGGCTGGCGGCAAAGATCTTCTCGGGACGGGACCAAGCCTGCCTCAACCGCGCCAGGAAATAGCCGCCGAGCGCCAGGAACACCGCCGAGAATATTCCCAGGATGGCCAGTCGCTGGTCCCAGAACAGCGCCACGAGCAAGGCGACGACCAGCACGATGCCGATCCCGAAGCAGAACAACGCGCCACCAGCCAGCATGCCCAGTTGAATGGCGCGCAGCTTGCCCTCCTCGATTTCGTTGGAGAGGAGCTCCAGGCGCGTCCGGCCGCTGGCCAGCAGCGTGGCGGCGATGTTTTTCAGGGCGGAGAGCAGACCGCCGGTCTCCCCGCCATGCGTTTCTCCCATGCCCGGAACCGCTTACCGGCGACCGATGATGATGCCGAGCAGCAGGCCGATACCGGCGGCAATGCCGACGGCCCGCCAGGGATTGTCATTCACATAGTCGTCGGTCGCGCGTGCCGCGGCCTTGGTCCGATCGACCAGCATTTCCTCGGCGTCCGCGATGCGAACCTTGGCATCACGCAACCTGTCGATGATGCGTTCGCGCAATTCGCCGACCTTCTCGCCTGCCACGCCGGCAGTCGCCCGCAGGATTTCTTCAGCATCCGACACGACAACCTTCATGTCGGATACGAGTTTTTCTTTGTTGCTGGTGGAGAAATCGGTCACTTCGGACATAGCACACCTCTTCACAATTTGATGGATTTGACACAGAACGGGCCACCTATGGCAACCCTCATGCTCAGAGTATCCAATTCAGAGAGATGAATCAATGACAAGATTCAATGCGCATGTCGGGAGTCACCGTGACTGGGCAGAAACGCCGTGCCGTGCGGATCAGCGCACGTCAAGCGATTGCACTCCATTCGTAATCGATGACCAGCGGCGCATGATCCGAAAACCGTCGTTCCTTATACACGCTCGCGGCAACCGCTTTTCTCGCCAACGACGGGGTCGCCAGCTGATAGTCGAGGCGCCACCCGACATTCTTGGCCCACGCCTGCCCACGATTCGACCACCAGGTGTAGCTCTCGTCCGTCGCATCGGGGTGCAGGCGGCGATATGCATCGACCCAGCCGGCCTCGGCCAGAACCCGACCAATCCAGGCACGCTCCTCCGGCAGGAATCCCGAATTCTTCTGGTTGGACTTCCAGTTTTTCAGATCAATTTCGCGCTGGGCGATATTCCAGTCGGCGCAGATGACGACCTCGCGTCCGCATCTGGCCAGCTCGACGAGCTGCGGATAGAAAATGTCGAGAAAACGGAACTTGGCTTCCTGCCGCTCGGGTGAACTCGAACCCGAAGGAACGTAAAGTGAAATAACCGAAAGACTGCCGAAATCGGCGCGCAGGTAGCGGCCTTCGGCATCGAATTCGGCGTTGCCGATCCCCTCGATCACCGCGTCGGGCTTCTCCCGGCACCACAGGCCCACACCGCTATAACCCTTCTTTTCGGCGCAGTGGTAGAAGGCGTGGAACCCCTGCGGCGCCAGCATTTCGTCCGCAAGATCGGGCAGTTGGGCCTTGAGCTCCTGCAGGCAGATGACGTCCGCCCCCTGGCTGGACGCCCACGCGGGAAAGCCTTTGCTCCACGCGGAACGGATGCCATTGAGGTTTAGGGTAATGATGCGTAACATAGCCACTCCGGGCCGGTTCCGGCCCCGACAGTCAGAAATAAGGCAGTGTATCAATGGACTTTCGTCAGGAATTCATAGAATTCGCCCTCGCCCAGAACGTACTTCGGTTCGGCGAATTCAAGACCAAGGCCGGACGGCTTTCTCCCTACTTCTTCAACGCCGGGCTGTTCAACGACGGCGCCTCCCTCGACCGACTCTCGCAATTCTACGCCAAGGCCATTCTGGAAAGCGGCATCGCCATCGACATGCTGTACGGACCGGCCTACAAGGGCATTCCGTTGGTTTCAGTCACCGCCCTGGCCCTGGCACGTGCCGGACGCAACCTGCCCTTCGCCTTCAACCGCAAGGAAACCAAGGACCATGGCGAGGGCGGCAACATCATCGGTACACCGCTCGCCGGCCGTATCCTGATCATCGACGACGTCATCTCGGCCGGCACCTCGGTGCGCGAATCGGTCGAAATCATCCGTAACGCCGGCGCTACGCCCTGCGGTGTGGTCATTGCGCTGGATCGCATGGAACGCGGAACTGGAAAACTGTCGGCAGTGCAGGAAGTTGCTCAGGACTACGGCATTCCCGTCGTCGCTGTGGCCACGCTCGCCGATCTGATGGCATTCCTCAAACAGCGACCCGAGTTCGCGGCATACGAACAGGCCGTCGCACGTTACCGCCAGGAATACGGTGTTGCGTAGCGCTGCAGGATTTTTGGCGTTGTCCCTGGTGCTCGGCCTTTCGGGAGCCGCAGGTGCTGCAGGTCCGGCCGCATCGGCCAACAAGTTCTATTGCTGCGCCGATTCGACCGGCAAACAGGTGTGCGGCGACATCCTGCCCCAGGCGTGCTTCGGACGCGCCTACCGCGAGCTGGGCGCGGACGGGCGGACAGTACGCGAGGTCGAGGCTCCGCTGACCGCCGAACAGCGCGCCCACAAGGCGGCCGAAGAAGAGCGTCGCAAGGAAGAGGAAGCCCGGCAGAAGGAACAGCAGCGCAAGGATCAGGCGCTGACGGACACCTACGCCAACGTGGATGACATCGAGTCGATGCGCAAGCGTTCGCTCGAGGAGATCAACAAATCCATCAAGAATGCCGAGGCGAGGATTGCGGAAATCCGGACCCTGCGCAAGAAATACGAGAACGAGGCCGAGTTCTACAAGAAAAAGAAGATGCCGGCCGAGATTCAGAAAGGTCTGAGCGACACCGAATTCGAGATCAAGGGCCAGGAGGCGATCATCGAATCCAAGAAGAAGGAAATCGATGCCGTCCAGGCCAAGTATGACGACGATCGCAAGCGCTATCTCGACCTGATGCGCCGCAAGGGGACGTTGAAGTAACGTCCGCGCTTGCCGCAGTCCACAAGATTCAACGCACTGGACCCCGGCTTTCGCCGGAGCGACCGATCGACTGCTGTTTTCCTAAGCCAGCTTGCGGCGCAGCAGTTCGTTGACCTGCTGCGGGTTGGCCTTGCCCTTGGTGGCCTTCATCGTCTGCCCCACCAGCGCATTGAACGCTTTCTCCTTGCCGGCCCTGAATTCCGCGACCATCGCCGCGTTGGCCGCCAGCACCTCGTCGATCAGCGCTTCGATGGCGCCGGAGTCGGTGATCTGCTTGAGCCCCTGCTTGTCGATGATCTCATCGGCGGATTTGCCCTCGCCGTTCCACAATGCGTCGAAGATCTTCTTGGCGATGTTGTTGGAAATCGTGTTGTCGGCGATACGTGCCACCAGTCCGCCCAGTTGGACTGCTGACACCGGAGAGTCCGCAAGTTCCATGCCCTCCTTGTTCAGGCGTGCCGCCAGGTCGACCATGACCCAGTTGGCACAGGGTTTGGCCGCCGCCTTCCCGGCCACGGCAACCGTTGCCTCGTAGAAGTCCGCGACGTCCAGCGATGCGGTCAACGTCGTCGCGTCGTAGGCCGACAGTCCGAAGTCGGTCACGAAACGCTGCTTCTTGGCTGCCGGCAGTTCCGGCAGGGTCGATCGCGCGCGCTCGATCCAGTCGCGGCTGATGACTAGCGGCAGGAGGTCGGGGTCGGGGAAATAGCGGTAGTCGTGCGCGTCCTCTTTCGAGCGCATGGCGCGCGTCTCGCCGGTATCGGGGTCGAACAGGACCGTGGCCTGCTCGATGCGCCCGCCATCCTCGATGTGCGCAATCTGCCACTGCACTTCGTAGTCGATGGCCTGCTGCATGAAACGGAAGGAATTGAGATTCTTGATTTCGCGCCGCGTGCCGAATTCCTTCTGGCCTACGGGACGCACCGACACGTTGGCGTCGCAGCGGAACGAGCCTTCCTGCATGTTGCCGTCGCAGATGCCGATCCAGCGCACCAGCGCGTGCAGCGCCTTGGCGTAGGCCACGGCCTCGGCCGACGAGCGCATGTCCGGCTCGGTGACGATTTCCAGCAGCGGCGTTCCGGCACGGTTAAGATCGATCCCCGACTTGCCGTGAAAATCCTCGTGCAAGGACTTGCCTGCATCTTCCTCGAGGTGGGCGCGCGTCAGGTTGATCGTTTTCTCGGCGAGGTCGTCGCCCTGTCCGAGTTGTATCGCCACCTTGCCGCCGACCACCACCGGCAGTTCATACTGGCTGATCTGGTAGCCCTTGGGAAGGTCGGGATAGAAGTAGTTCTTGCGCGCGAACACCGATTTCGGCGCCACTTGCCCCTCGACTGCCAGGCCAAAGCGGATCGCGCATTCGACGGCTCCCTTGTTGAGCACCGGCAATACACCGGGCAGTGCCAGGTCGACGGCGTTGGCCTGCACGTTCGGCTCGGCGCCGAAGGCCGTCGAGCTGCCGGAGAAAATCTTGGATTGCGTCGAGAGTTGAACATGCGTCTCGATGCCGATCACCACTTCCCACTGTTTCATCGCCTCTTACCCATTCATCATGCGCAGCGGCCGCTGCGCGTATCGACCAGGATCGGCCAGAGATAGCTGAATGCATCTCCGCTGCATTTCGCCTGGCAACTGTTAAACGCCACCGTGACGCCCTTTTCCTGTTCCCACATGCGCACGGTGCAGGCACTTTCCCGGTCGGTGAGCACCACGTTGGGCATCCTGGCGGTCTGCTCGAATTGCTTCATGTCGAAACGGCACAATCCCTGTTTCGGGATCGTCACCTCCGCCACGAAGCGCTTCACTTCAGCCTTCGTGACCTGCAGATCCATGCTGCCGCGACCGCCCTGGACATCCTTGAAGCTGCAGCGTGTACGCACGTCGAGCTCCTTGTCCGGAATCGGCTTGAGCTTGCGCCCGACCAGATGTTTGAGCGGCTGTGACTCTATCTGGTTGTCCTGCCGCGGCTTCTTCTCGGAGCTCGCGACAGGTTTCTCCGGCTCCACGGCCTTTCCCTGCGCCGGCGGCGCCGGTTCCCGCGTAGCGCAGGAGGCCAGCAGAACAGGCAGAGCGAGGAGAACGACCACTCTCATGGCAGTCTCAGTCAAGGCCTGACGGATGCTGCAGGTGCCAGTCGGTCACCTGCTGGTAGCGGTGCGCAACGTTGAGCAGCCTGGCTTCGCTGAAATAGTTGCCGATCAGTTGCAGCCCGACCGGCAGTCCACCGACGAATCCCGCCGGGACAGCCATTCCGGGCAGGCCTGCGAGGTTGACGGCGATCGTATAAATGTCCGATAGGTACATTTGCACCGGATCGGAAGCTTTTTCACCAATCCTGAAGGCGGTGGTCGGACTGGTCGGCCCCATGATCACATCGCACTGTTTGAACGCCTCGACGAAGTCGTTGGCAATCAGGCGCCGGATACGCTGCGCCTGCAGGTAGTAAGCGTCGTAGTAGCCGTGCGAAAGCACGTAGGTGCCGATCAGGATACGGCGTTTGACTTCCTCGCCTAAGCCCTGCGCCCGCGTCTTGCTGTACATGTCGTTGAGGTCGGCATATTCCGGCGCCCGGTAGCCGTAACGCACGCCGTCGAAGCGCGACAGGTTCGAGCTGGCCTCGGCCGGAGCGATCACGTAGTACGCCGGCACCGCCAGCTTCATGTTCGGCAAGCTGACCGCAACGGTCTCGGCGCCGAGCTTGCGATACTCCGCGATTGCCTCCTCGACCCGTTGCATCACTCCGGCGTCGCAGCCCTCGCCGAAGAACTCCCTGGGCAGGCCGATCTTCAGGCCGGCCAGCGGCTTCTCGAGGTCGCGCGCGTAGTTTTCGACCGGACGGTCGAGGCTGGTCGAATCGCGCTCATCGAAACCGGCCATGGTGTTGAGCAGCAACGCGCAGTCTTCTGCCGACCGGGCCATCGGCCCGCCCTGGTCGAGCGACGAGGCGAAGGCGTTCATGCCGTAGCGCGAAACGACTCCGTAGGTCGGCTTCAGGCCCGTCAGGCCGCACATCGAGGCCGGCTGGCGTATGGAGCCGCCGGTATCGGTGCCGGTCGCCGCCGGAGCGAGCAGCGCCGCCACCGCCGCCGCCGAGCCGCCGGACGATCCACCCGGAACGCATTCGGTGTTCCACGGATTGCGTACCGCGCCGAAATGCGAGGTTTCGTTCGACGAGCCCATGGCGAACTCGTCCATGTTGGTCTTGCCGAGGATGACGGTACCGGCGGCGTTGAAGCGCTCGATTACGGTAGCATCGTAAGGGCTGACGAAGTTGCCGAGCATCTTCGAGCCACAGGTCGTCAGCCAGCCCTTGGCGCAGAAGATGTCCTTCTGCGCCAGAGGTATTCCGGTCAGCGGACCGGCCTGGCCCGCCGCCAGCATGTCGTCGGCAACTCGTGCCTGCGCCAGGCTTTTTTCCGCGTCGACGGAAATGTAGGCGTTGAACTTGGGATTGAGGCGCGCAATGCGTTCAAGATAGAGCCCGGTCAGTTCGACACTGGAGATTTCCCGGGCTGCCAGCGCCCGCGCCAGGGCAGAAAGGCTGCGTGTTATCATTCGATCACCTTCGGCACGAGGTACAAGCCGGCTTCAGTTTCCGGAGCGACGGCCTGGTAGGCGTCCCGCCGGTTCACCTCGGTCACCTCATCCACGCGCAGGCGCTGAGCGAGATCCTGGGCATGCGCCATCGGCTCGACCCCGCGCGTATCGACGGCCTGCATTTCTTCGATCAGGGAAAATATTCCATTCAGGTGGCCGAGCGTGCTTTCCGCCTCGGCGTCGCTGATGTCGATCCGGGCGAGCTGGGCGACCCTCCGGACTTGTTCCAGGGTAAGCGACATGGCTGATAAATCAGTAAGATGTGAAATCGGGAAGCCTTATAAGGTATCATAAATGCTTTGCAGTCCGCAGCCTCTGCGGAGCTTTAACGGATAGAGACGCATGTTCAGTTTTCTGCGCAGTTATTTTTCGAACGACCTGGCCATCGACCTGGGCACCGCCAACACCCTGATCTACGTACGCGGCAAGGGCATCGTCCTCGACGAGCCGTCGGTCGTTGCCATTCGCATGGAAGGCGGTCCCAACGCCCGCAAGACCATTCAGGCCGTCGGCCAGAGTGCCAAGGAAATGCTCGGCAAGGCGCCGGGCGCGATTACCGTGATTCGCCCGATGAAGGATGGCGTGATTGCCGACTTCACGGTCACCGAGCAAATGCTCAAGCAGTTCATCCGCAAGGTGCATGACTCGCGCCTGCTTTCCCCGAGCCCGCGCATCATCATCTGCGTGCCGTCCGGTTCCACCCAGGTCGAGCGCCGCGCCATCCGCGAATCGGCCATCGGCGCCGGTGCCAGCCAGGTATTCCTGATCGAGGAACCGATGGCGGCGGCGATCGGAGCCGGACTGCCGGTTTCCGAGCCAACCGGGTCGATGGTCGTCGACATCGGCGGTGGCACCACCGAAGTGGGCGTCATTTCGCTCGGCGGCATGGTCTATGCGGGTTCGGTGCGTGTCGGCGGCGACAAGCTCGATGAAGCGATCATCAACTACATCAGCCGCAACTACGGCATGCTGATCGGCGAAAACACCGCCGAAGGCATCAAGAAAAACATCGGTTCCGCTTTCCCGGGCGCCGAAGTGCGCGAAATGGAGGTTTCCGGCATCAACAAGGCCGAAGGCATTCCGCGCAAGTTCACGATTTCCTCGAACGAAATCCTCGAAGCCTTGACCGAACCGCTCAACAGCATCGTTTCTGCCGTCAAGTCGGCCCTGGAAAAGACGCCGCCGGAACTCGGTGCCGACATCGCCGACAAGGGCATGGTCCTGACCGGCGGCGGCGCCCTGCTGCGCGACCTCGACCGGCTGTTGATGGAAGAAACCGGCCTGCCGGTCATCGTTGCCGAGGAGCCGCTGACCTGCGTGGCGCGTGGCTGCGGTCTGGCGCTCGAGCGCATGGACAAGCTCGGCAGCATCTTCGCATCCGACTGACGTCCTTTGACCCAACCGAAGCAGGAAGGAGCATGAGACTGTGGGATAATCCCCACCGTCTCGCTGCCCTTTTCTCTTGCTTGCCCGCCATCCTTCCTTGAATCGCATGGACCATCAGCCGCCACCGTTCTTCAAGCGCGGACCGGCGCCGCTGGCGCAGTTGTCGTTCTACGCCATGCTTTCGATCGCCCTGCTTTTCGTCGACTCGCGCTTCCAGACCCTGGAATTGCTGCGCCAGGGCGTATCGCTGTTCACTCACCCCGCGCAGCAGGCGGCGCATGCCCCGGTCGATTTCCTGAAAAACTCGGCCGACTATTTTTCCAGCCTGTCGCGCCTGGAAGATGAAAATACGCGCCTCAGGCGCGCCCAGCTGTCGAATGCCGAGACCATCCTGCGCACGCAGCAGCTCGAAGCCGAAAACGAGCGTTTGCGCAAACTGCTCGACGTCAGGAATCGGCAGAAGGTCAACGGCCGCGTGGCGCAGATCATCTACGCGGCGCGCGACCCGTTCTCGCGGCGAGTCATTGTCGACAAAGGACAGCAAGACAAGATCTCGGCCGGACAACCGGTAGTCGATGATGCCGGAATCATCGGCCAGGTAACGCGCGTCTTTCCGTTCGTCTCCGAAATCACGCTGATCACCGACAAGGATCAGGCCGTTCCGGTGCAGATCCTGCGCACCGGCCAGCGTTCCGTCGTTTTCGGCCTGGGCAACGGCCAGCTCGAACTGCGCTACCTGCCGGCAAATGCCGACGTGCAGAATGGCGATACGCTGGTCACCTCGGGGCTCGACGGCATTTTCCCGCGCGGCCTGCCGGTCGCCCGCGTCGTGCATATCGAACGCGACACGTCGTATTCTTTCGCCCGCATCTTCTGCGCCCCCATGGCGGGGGTGGAGAATTTCGGCGAAATCATGGTGCTCGATCGCCACGAGGCCATGCAAATACCCGAGCAACTGAAGACCCCGGCGGCAACGGGAAATCCGGTTGCCAAACCGGGCGCCAAGCGGCGCCTCAAGAAGGATTAAGCGGATGCAGCCGACTTTCTATTCTTCGCGCATCCTCCTTCCGGTACGCCCGTGGTTCATCGCCGTGAGCCTGTTCGTCGCTCTGCTGCTCAACTTCCTGCCCACTTCGGCGTGGCCCTGGATGCCCGACTGGGTCGCACTGGTCCTGATTTTCTGGAGCATCCGGGAACCGCGCCGTGTCGGCATGGGGATCGCTTTCCTGCTCGGACTGATCATGGACGTCGCCGATGCCAGCCTGCTGGGACAGCACACGCTGGCCTACGTCCTCGTGTCGTATGCCGCAGCCTCGATCTCGCGCCGCATCCTGTGGTTCCCACTTGGTCAGCAGGCGCTGCATGTCCTCCCCTTGCTGCTCATCGTGCAGGCCGTGCAATTCATCGTCCGCGCCATGCCCGGAATCGTGCTGCCCGGCTTGAGCTATTTCATCGGCCCATTCGTCGGAGCGGCCCTGTGGGTGCCGTTGACCTTCGCGCTGCTGCTGCCGCAGTACCAGCCGGTCGAGCGCGACGACAACCGGCCCATCTGAGAATACGGCCGTGCTGATCCGCACCACCTCGCAGCAATCCCAGGACGGCGAACTCAACCGGTTTCGCTTCCGCATCGCATTTGCCGCTGGCACCGTGGTCCTGGCCTTTGCCATCGTGGTCGGGCGCTTCGTCTTCCTCCAGGTCTTCCAGCACGAGTACTACACGACACGTGCCGAAGACAACCGCATCTCGCTGGTGCCAATCCCGCCCAACCGTGGGGTCATCACCGATCGCAACGGGGTGGTCCTGGCCCGCAACTACTCCGCGTTCACCCTGGAACTTACGCCATCAAAGATTGAAAGCCTCGACCAGACCATCGAGAGTCTTGGCGAACTGATCGAAATCCTGCCCAAGGACAAGCGGCGTTTTCGCAAGTTGCTCGAAGAGAGCAAATCCTTTGAAAGCCTGCCCATACGCACGCGCCTCTCCGACGAGGAAGTCGCCCGTTTCGCGGCCAATCGCTATCGCTTCCCCGGCGTCGAGGTCAAGGCGCGGCTATTCCGCCAGTACCCGCTCGGACCGATCGCCTCGCACGCCATCGGCTATATCAACCGCATCAACAAGGCCGACCTCGAAGCCATCGAGGAAAAGGAGCAGGGCCCCAACTACAAGGGTACCGAACACATCGGCAAGACCGGCCTGGAGAAATCCTACGAGTTCCATCTGCACGGCGAGACGGGTTACGAAAAAGTGGAGATCGACGCGGGTGGCCGGGCCGTCCGCAACCTGTCGCGGACCGCTCCGGTACCCGGCAACAACCTGACCCTGACTCTCGATACCAAGCTGCAGGAAATGGCTGAAAAGGCCTTCGGCGAACGGCGCGGCGCACTGGTGGCCATCGAACCGTCGACCGGCGGCATCCTGGCGCTCGTCTCCACGCCGACCTTCGACCCGAATCTTTTCGTCGACGGCATCCGCTCCGAGGACTGGGAGCAGCTCAACAACTCTCCCGACCGGCCAATGGTCAACCGCGCGCTGAACGGCGCCTATCCGCCCGGATCGACATTCAAACCGTTCATGGCGCTGGCCGCTCTGGAACTCGGCAAGCGCACTCCCGCGCAAGCCATTTCCGACCCCGGTTACTTCACCTTTGGCGGACATACCTTCCGGGATGACAAGAAGGGAGGTCACGGCATGGTCGACATGTACAAGTCGATCGTGCATTCGTGCGACACCTACTATTACATGCTGGCCAACGACATGGGCATCGACAACATCGCCCGGTTCATGGGTCCGCTCGGTCTCGGCAGCAAGACCGGCATCGATATCGACGGCGAGTCGGAAGGCGTCCTGCCTTCGCCGGAATGGAAGAAGCGACGTTTCAAGCGGCCCGAGCAACAGAAATGGTTCGCCGGGGAAACCATTTCCATCGGCATCGGCCAGGGTTACAACGCCTACACCCCGATCCAACTGGCCCAGGCCACAGCCGCCGTGGCCAACAACGGCGTGATATTCCGCCCTCACCTCGTCAAGCACATCACCAACAGCAAGACCGGAGAAAAAACCCTGATCGAGCCGGAGCCGCTGCGCACTCTCCCCTGGAAGCCACAGAACATCGAGACCATCAAGAAAGCCATGGTCGGCGTCAATAAGGAGGGCACCGGCGCCCGCGCCTTCGCCGGCGCCGAGTACGTCTCGGGAGGCAAGACCGGAACGGCCCAGGTGTTCAGCCTGAAGGGCGCCGACTACAAGGGACACAAGTTGAAGCAGGAATTGCGCGACCATGCCCTGTTCATCGCATTCGCCCCGGCCGACCAGCCGAAGATCGCGCTGGCCGTGCTCGTGGAAAACGGCGGCTTCGGCGCTCAGTCGGCGGCGCCGATCGCCCGCATGGTCATGGACTACTATCTGCTCGGCAAGCAACCCAAAGGCCCGGCCAAGGAAGACGAAGCCGCGATCGAGGACGAGGAATAGCCATGCCCCCCCAAATCCTCCAACGTCTGCGCAAGCGCCTGGTCGAAAATATTGACGGCCCCCTGCTGACCATCGCCCTGGTGATCATGGCCTTCGGACTGGCGACCATCTACAGCGCCACCGTCTACGCCAGCAACCGGGCTGTCAGCCAACTCTTGAACATGGGCGTCGGGATGCTGGTCATGTGGCTCATCGCCCAGTTGCCGCCGCAAAAGCTGATGCGTTTTGCGGTGCCGCTCTACGTCATCGGCGTGATATTGCTGATTCTGGTCTATGTAATCGGCGTCAAGGTTAATGGAGCACGCCGCTGGCTGCCGATCGGAATCACCCGCATCCAGCCATCGGAAATCCTCAAGATCGCCACGCCGCTGATGCTGGCCTGGTATTTCCACAAGTACGAGGCCGTCCTCAGGCTGCGTCATTACGCCATCGCCGGCTTGCTGCTGCTCGTCCCCTTCGCCCTGATCGCCAAGCAGCCGGATCTCGGCACGGCGATCCTGGTGGGCGCGGCGGGTTTCTACGTGATCTTCTTCGCCGGTCTGCCGTGGAAGATCATTGTCGGCATGATCGCCGCGGCGGCTGGTTCCGCGCCCTTCATCTGGAGCATGCTCCACGACTACCAGCGCAAGCGTATCCTGACCCTGATCGATCCGACCACGGACCCGCTCGGCTCCGGCTACCACATCATCCAGTCGACCATTGCCATCGGCTCCGGCGGCCCATTCGGCAAAGGCTGGCTGCAGGGCACGCAAACCCACCTGGAGTTCATCCCGGAACGGCATACTGACTTCATTTTCGCCGTCTTTTCCGAAGAGCGCGGCCTGGTCGGCAACTGCATCCTGGTCGTCCTTTACCTGCTGCTCATCGCCCGTGGCCTGATGATCACCGCCAACGCCTCGACGCTGTTCGCCCGCACCCTGGCCGGCTCGATCACCCTCAGCTTCTTCACCTACGCCTTCGTCAATATGGGCATGGTCAGCGGCATCCTGCCGGTGGTCGGCGTACCGCTCCCGTTCATGAGCTACGGCGGCACGGCCCTGGTGACGCTGTTCCTCGGTCTCGGCATCCTGATGAGCATCCAGACTCACCGGATGCTTGTGAAACAGTGAGGAGCGAGGAGTGAGGCGAGAAGAGAGTTGGCTGCGACTTGGCACGGTGGCCGTACTGCTGGCGCTGGCGGGTTGCGGCGGACAGCCGGCACGCGTCCCTGACTCGGCTCCCGGTGCCGAACCGCTCACTCCCGGCGCTCCGTCGCGCAAACCGTCGCCCGTCGTGCAGAAACGCGGCGGCGGCTACTATAAGGACGACGGCCCGGCCGACGACATCCCCGACAACCTCGACGCGATCCCCGACGCGCAGCCGCGTCTGGAGCCATTGCACCGCTTCGCCAACAACCCATATGTCGTGCTCGGCAAGTCGTATGTGCCGAACACCACGCTCAAGCCAGTCCGGCAGCGCGGCATCGCCAGCTGGTACGGCAAGAAATTCCATGGCCAGAAGACCTCGATCGGCGAACCCTACGACATGTTCGCCATGACGGCCGCACACCCGACCCTGGCCATTCCGTCCTACGTACGCGTGACCAACGTCGGCAGCGGGAAATCGGTGGTCGTGCGCGTCACGGATCGCGGCCCCTTCCACGCCGACCGCATCATCGACCTCTCCTATGCTGCCGCGCATCGTCTCGGCTACGTCAACACCGGCAGCACGCTGGTTGAGGTCGAAGCCTTGCTGCCCACCGAGTCCACTTCGCCCCTCTACGCCGAAGCCCGTACGCCGGTATTGCCCGTGAGGCCGGTAGCCGCAAAGGCCGAACGCGACGAATTCGAACTGTTGATGAAGCAACTGGCAACGGACAACGGATCCATGGCGAAATCCCCAGAACCATCGCCCGCCGCCGGCGAAACGAAAGGGCTGTTCCTTCAGCTTGGCGCCTTCTCCAGCGCGGACAACGCCGAAAGTCTGCGCTCACATCTGTCGCGCGAACTGGAATGGCTGACCGAGGGAATCCAGATCCAGTCGGCGGGGAATATCCATCGCGTCCATCTCGGCCCTTACGCCACGCGCGCCGAGGCTGAAAAAGTGGCCGAGCGGATTCGTCTGGCGCTCGGTTACAAGCCGACTTTCGTTACGCGCTGATTCCCAGCAGATGGTGCTGGGCAATCCATGCCTGGCCGAGGGCGATGCCGCCGTCGTTGGGCGGGATGCGCCGCGCTTCGATCAGATGGAAGCCGGCGTCCGTCAGCCGGCTGCGCAGGCCACGCCCGAGGACCTGATTCTGCAAACAGCCGCCTCCGGCGACCACCGCAGCCTCCGCGGGCGCTGCGGAAACCAGCCAGTCGGACAGCGCGGCGGCGAGCGTCGCGTGGAAAAGGGCGGCGCCATACTGGGCATTCTTCTCGTCGGCCAACGCCGAGAACATCGGGAGCAGGTTGAGGCAGCCATTCTCGATCGTCCATCCGGCCGGTAGCGGAGCCACCTCGCCGTGACGCTCGGCCAGTCCTTCGAGCAGCAATCCCGCCTGACCCCGGAAGCGGGTTACGAAACAGATGCCGAGCAGCCCGGCGGCCGCGTCGAGCAGACGCCCCATGCTGGTCGTATTCAGTCCTCCGTAGCCGGAAGCCAGCCGTTCCGCGAGAACGCTCGCCTCTGACTGGTTTGCGAATCGCCGTACGATCTCATGGCCTCGCCCGAGGGCCTGCAGGACTGCCGCCGCCAGACGCCAGGGTTCGCCCGCTTCATGGTCGCCCTCGGTCAGCCGTAGCGGTGCCAGGTGCCCGAGGCGGGCGAAGTGCGCTCCTTCCACCCGCAGCAACTCCCCGCCCCAGGCATTGCCGTCATCGCCCATGCCGTAACCGTCGAGCGCCAGCGCATAAACCGGCTCGTCGCGATGATGTTCGGCGAGAACGGCCGCAACGTGCGCGTGATGATGCTGCACGCGGAGCGCGGGAACACCGCGCTGTGCGGCAATCATCATGGCCAGGCGGGAGGCCGGGCTTTCCGTGTCCAGATCGTGAGCGACCACGGCGGGCGCCACGTCCAGAACACGCAGCAGGTGATCCGCCACCTCCGCCATGGCATCGACGGCCGAGGAATCGGAAAGGTTGCCAAGGTGGGGAGAGAGAAACGCCTCGTTGCCGCGCGTAACGCATATCGTGCTCTTGTCGTGGGCGCCGAGGGCCAGAATCGCCGGCGTCGCAAACGGCAACTTGACCGAACGCGGGGCATACCCCCGCGAACGCCGCACGAGCTGCAGGCCGCCGGGACCGGAACAGGCGATGCTGTCTTCCACGCCGGTGACCAACGTCAGGTCGTGCATCAGGAAGGCATCCGCCAATCCGGCGAGGCGATCCAGCGCTTCGTCATTGTCAATGACCGGAGGTTCTCCGCTCAGGTTGCCGCTGGTCACCGTCAACGCCAGTTCCTCGGCCCTGTCCAGCCACGCCGTGCCCTCGGGCCGCCCCGCTGCTTCGTGGAACAGCAGATAATGCAGCGGTGAGACCGGAAGCATGACTCCCAGCCAACCCAGGTCAGGCGCCACGCCGGCAAGTGCCGCATCGCAGCGGCTGCGCTTGCGCAACAGGATGATCGGTCGCTCCGGCAGGTTCAGCAGCCCCGGTTCGCCAACGCTGACGTGCACGACAGCCGTTGCCGAAAGCGCGTTGGCGAACATGACCGGGAACGGCCTGGCCGGCTGGCGCTTGCGCATCCGCAACAAGGCCACGGCTTCGACGTTGCGCGCATCGCAGACCAGTTGAAAACCGCCCGGCCCCTTGATCGCCAGGATCTTCCCCGCCTTGAGCAATTGCACCGCACCGGCGATCGCATCGCCTTGGAATGCCGTACCGGTGGGATCGACAAGCGACAAGCGCGGACCGCATTTCGGGCAGCAAATGCCGGCGGTGTGCAGCCGCCGATCGTGCGGCCGCTGGAACTCGCCCTGGCACTTGCTGCAGGGAACGAAATCCTTGAAGGTGGTGCGCTCGCGGTCGAAGGGCAAGGTCTGGCAGACGGTGTAACGCGGCCCGCAATGCGCGCAGCTGGTAAAGGCGTAGCGCCAGCGCCGTCCCTTCGGATCGAACATGTCATGCAGGCAGTTGCGGCAGACCGCCGTGTCCGGACCGATCATCGTGGACGCCCGCCCGCCGAGACTGTCGAGAATGGCAAAGTCCTCGGTTGCGCCGTTCGCCTCGACCGGACGTCGATGCACGGAATCGATGCGCGAAAAAGGCGGGGCCTCCTTTTGCAGCCGGTCTACCAGCAGATCAATCTTCTGGTCCTGGCCGCGAACCTCGATTTCCAGGCCCTTGGCGTCGGTACGCACCCAGCCGGTCAGACGGAGCTCCTTGGCCAGGCGCCACACCAGAGGGCGGAAGCCAACGCCCTGGACGACACCTGTCAGGCGAATGCGGTGACAGAGCACATTGCTTTGGGTTTCGTAAGTCGGCACAGGATTTTTCGGTCGGATTGATCGGCGCGGTTTTTTTGCAGGGGCGGATTCTAGCGCATGACGTTGGCGAGGTGAATCCGTGATATCCCTCATACGACACCCCGGTGCCACTTGCCAGCGGCGATTTCGTTCTGCGCAGACGGAACCAATGACCAAAAAAAACGGCCACGGTTCATGCCGGGGCCGTCTGTCGGAAAACAGCGCGCTTACTTCAACGACAGTATCCACTGGATCATGTTGGTCACTTCGGCCTTGTCCTTGGTCTTGATGACCTTGTGCTCCTCCTCGGTGCCGTCCTCGAGCTTGACCTTCTGGCCGGTGGTAATCTGGGCCAGGATCTTGGTTTCGCCGTCCGGCTTGCCGGCATACTTCTTGGCCACCTCCTTCAACGAGATGGCGTCCTTCTTCTTATCCACGGCATGGCACTTCAGGCAGCCTTCCTTCTTGGCCAAGGCTTCAGCGGCTGCCGCATCGGCGGCCTGGGCAACGGGAACGCCGAGAACGGCGGCCATGAGGCCGGTGGTGGCAAGTATCAGGGGTGTTTTCATGTGGAATCTCCTTGGGGTCAGGGATAAGTTGGACAGCGCAGGAACGCCTCAGTGCTCGTGCCAGCCGGTGATCATCATCTTGAACATCTGCCCGACCGTCTTGCCGGTGGTGCCGAGGTAGATGTGCGAGAGCAGGAAGAGCAGGAGAGCCACCGCCGCCAGGTAGTGCGTCAGGGCGACCGGCAGCAGGCCGTCGAAACCGAACAGCGTGTCGGGCGCGAACTCGGGGTACAGGTAGATCAGGCCGCTGACCAGGATGACCGGCAACAGCAGGTACATCACGCTCCAGTACGTCACCGCCTGCAGGGCGTTGAAGTGCTCTTCCTTGCTCGGTTCGTGCGGGTGCGGTTCGCCGCGGAAGACGCCGATGCCGTACCACATGGCCTGCTTGATGATCCGTTGCAGGATGCCGGGAGGCTTCGGCACGAATTGCCACCAGTTGCCGGTGACGATGTTGGCGATGACGAAGAACAGGTAGGCGCCGATGAGCAGGACGCCGGCGGTGTTGTGGATGCGCACGGCGAGGGCAAAGTTGACCAGCGGCAAGGCCGGGTCGGCAAAGTGCACGCTCAGGCCGGTGACGCCGAGGGTGACGATGAGGGCGGCGTTGGTCCAGTGCCAGATGCGGATCCACAGGGCAACGAGGTATTCGCGCTCAGCCATGGTGCTCTCCGTTCTTGCCGTCGTCGGCATCGTGCTGCTGAGCTTCCTTCGAACGCCTGCCGCGGGTCAGGAAGCGGCCGAGGCCGTGGGCCAGCAGGCCGAGGAGCATGGCGGCGAAGGCACCGAGAACGAGGGTGTCGAGCAGGGGGTGGCGGGTGGCGCCCGGGACGTAGGAGGTGGCCAGGATGACGCTGTTGGCAAAGCCGAGGCGTTGCTGTTCTTCCTTGACGAGGTGGCGGTAGAGCCGGGTCTTCAGGGCACTGCTGGCGCTGTGGCAGGTGAGGCAGTCTTTTTCGGCCTTGTCCTTGGCGAGGATCTGGTGCGAGAGCATCTCGCCGGCAGCGACTTCGGGGGTGTGGCATTCGACGCAGCGGACGGCTTTCCAGTGCAGGCGCGTGTTGGGCAGCCAGGCGTGGATGTCGTCGATGGGCGGGCGGGTCTTCTTTTCCGGGGCGAACTTGGCGAACTGCTCGTCGGAGTCGTGGCAGCCGAGGCAGACGCGGTTGTCCTGGGCGACGATGCGCGCGGGGTCGCTCTGCTTGTCGGCGATACGCATCAGGTGCGGGTTGTGGCAGGTGGGGCAGGTGATCTTGTCGGCCAGCTCGGCATGCACCGACTTTTCGAACTGGGCTTCGATCAGGGTGGCTTTCTTGGAGTGGCAGTCGGTGCAGGTGCTGGTCGATTCCCTGGCGTCGGCCGCATGCGGGTGCTCGTCATAGCCTTCGTTGTGGCACTTGGTGCACAACAGCTTCTGGTGGTCGGACTGATAGAAGGTTTCGGGGTGCTGCAACAGCCCGCGCAGTTTCCGGAGATCGAGGCCTTCCTTCGGCGGGGCCTTCAATCCTTCCGCGGAGTGGCAGGAAAAACACTCGGCGTTGGCCGCGCGCTGCTTCTGTTGCTGCTCGGGGGTGAGCGGGCGCTCCTGCGCCATCACAGCGGGAGCAATCGCCGCGGCAAGCATCAGCCACCCGAATGCGGCGAAATTTCTGACAAAAGAAAGTGGCATCGCCTCTCCCAATTCCTCCGGAAGCTCAATCACTTAAAGGGCTGCCGACCTGCTCCAACCGACGGGGCGACTATACAGTTTATTGGAATCTGTAGATATAGCGAACCCCGACAAAGGTGTTGTTCTGCGTTTGGTCGGCGGTCACCGTGGTCCCGTCCTGCACGTTGACGTTTGCGCTGGGCGAACAACCGGTGCAGGTAATGTTGCCGCTGTAATAGGCAAACGGTGAACCGTTGGCGAAGTTCCACGTCCAGTCGTTCGACTTCCAACGCTCATGGATGAGATCGAAGCGAACCTCCGAACTCTTGTCCACGATGTATTTCCCATCCAGTTTCAGGCGCAGCAACTTGTTCTTGACATCGGCGACCGGCCCGGTCGTGCCAGTCACATAGTTGGCTCCAGATCCGGAGAGAATCAACTCCTGCGGATAGCTGCTGGTGTTTCTGAACCAATCGAAGCCGGCACCGACTTCGACTTTGGGGTTCAGCTTGCCACGCAGGTTGAGCCCGAAGGAATCACCGACGTCCTTGAGCCGGGTGTCCTTCACCGCATTGGCCGCTCCGGTACCCGAAGCCCGGTAGCTCACGTCGCGCGCCTCGGTGACGTCGTAGGAATACCAGGCCGACAGCACCCAGTCTTCCGAAAACGCATAGCTTCCGTCGACGGCATAGACTTCCGAACTGCCATCGCGCAGACCGTAGGGGCGACCATCCTGTGGATACTTGTCGCGCGCACTATCGACACGGAACTGCAGCGACATGCTCTCCACAGGTTCCCAATCGAAAGCCATGCGCCACTTGTCCCTGCTGCGGTCGGCAATGTGCATTGGGTTGATCTGGTTTGACCAAGGATTCGTGCCATTCGCCGCTTGATACGACGAGCCATCTCGTTCGCTATGCAGGAAAGCAAGCGATCCGTTCAGGTTATCGGCCAACGAACGCTTCATCTGAACCTTGTACGTGGTCTCGCTGACGTTTGTCCGGTAGGGCACATAAACCGTGCCGAGATTTGGGCTGGAGCGGTCCTGATCCGAGTACTCCAATCCTCCGGTGAGGCTGAAATTGAGCGGCAGGCGGTAGGTTGCTTCGAGCTTGCCGGAAGTGGTGGTATACGAATGCGGCGTGTTGTACACGGTGGCCACGCCCGTGGTGTTGTTGCCGACGAATCCTCTGACCGGCGTCTTGTCGTTAACATCGTAATAGCGCAGGCTGCCTGTTATGGACAGCTTGGGCATGGGCCGGGAACTCAGCCCCAACTGTACCAGCGTGGTGTCGATGCGCCCGTTGAGACTCGACGGCGCATTGACAAACGGCGCATTGGCGCCGGTCAATCCATAGGATGGCAGATTCTCATCCTGGGTCGCTCTCGTGTAGGCGAGCTTGAAGGTACCGCGAGTGGTCGGCGTAAATGCGTATCCACCATCCACAAACGCCTGATGCGCCTGGTTGCTGAGCGGTTGCGACATTGGGGTGACGGAATTGAAGCTGGCACTGGTGCCACCGGTCACACCGTTCAGCCGCTCAAGCACAAGATTTTCGTGGTTGTCGTACCAACTCCCATAATAACCACCCGACAGCTGCAATTTCGCATCTGTGTACTGCAGGACGGCTTCCAGTTGCCGCGTCGTGCTGTCGATCGGTTCCACCGAGAATAGTGCGGCACTTCCCCAGCCCGACTGACGCGTTCCCGTCTTTTCTTCGTTCTTGAAGTCGAGCTTCAGCTCAAGACCGGGAGCCAGGCTCTTGAAGCCCCCCAATCGCGTCAACTCACGCGTGGTTCCGAGTTCGACTTCGCGTTTGGCGAACGACCCCAATCCCGTTCCTACCGTCAGATTCGACGAGCCGATCCCCTGCAACCCGGTGTTGAAAGTGTACGGATTGTCCCGAGTCGATCTGTTGTACTCGATGAAACCGCCAAAATCGCCCTGGCGGATGTAGTCGCCTCGAATTTCCCGGGCACCATCCAGCCCAAGATCGGTCGCCCTGAGTTTCAGCCAGGTGCCTGTCGAGTCATCGCGTTTGTTGATATCGGCATCGAACAGACCGTACGCTCCGCTATCCCGCATGCCATCGTAAATGCCTTGCTGATGACGATCACCCGACCAGTTGCCGATGCCTACCGAAATCGAGCTATCCGGTTTCGTCAGCCCCGCGACGTCAGGATCTTCCGCAAAGGCCGGCCCGAATCCCATCATCAGTGCTGCCGGCAACCCGGCCAGCCTGAACGAACATTTAAGTGTTCTCATGACCCCCTCCTCTCGTCCCCTCGGTCAGCGGCGGAAGCGCCCGGCGGTTGCACTATTCACCGTGCTGTTGCCACCATGGATGTTCGTGTGGCAATTCATGCACGCCCGCCCGACCGTCCCCGTCAGGGAAGTACTGTTGCTCGCGGCATTCGGCAGGGCCATCGCCTGGCCCGGGTGGCTGTCATGCGAGTGGCATTCCTGGCAAAGAACAGGAGCGCGCGCCTTGAGCAGGCCTGCGACGTTCGTGCCGTGCGGCTGGTGGCAGATCCCGCAGTCTTCCGACACCGGCTGATGGTTATGGACGAACGGACCGCGTTTCTCCATGTGGCAGGTGTAGCAGGTGTCGTTCGTGCTGGCCTTGACGAGTTGCTTGGGATTGTCCCCGTGGACGTTGTGGCAAGACGAGCAGGTCATCTTGCCTTCGACAATCGGATGGTGCGACGGCTTGTTGACCTGTGCGCGCTGCTCCTTGTGGCACGTGAAGCAGACTTCAGGCTGGGTCCGCTTGGCCATCACCTTGTCGTTCCGGGAATGAACCTGATGGCAGGAAGTGCAGGCGACATCCTGCGAACCGTGCGAGCTGGTCTCCCAGGCGATGCGGTTGCCGCCCTGATGGCAGCCGGTGCACGCCATGTTGCGTTCCTCCGCGGGTGTCTTGGTCTTTTTGCGGAAATCGCGGTCGGTCAGCGGCGGCGTTCCCCCGCCGCGGTACTTGAGGTGCTTCTCGCTCTCGCCGTGGCAATCGATGCACGTCGGGGTTCGGCCATCGGCTCGCGTTCCATGCTTCGTCTTACCGATCGACAGGACCGACGGATGCAGTTCGAGCATGGTCGGCGCAGCGTCATCGACTTCGTCGTGGCAGCCGGTGCATTTCGCGTCGCCCTTGAGTACCAGATCCTCGGCTGCCAAGCACGCGCCAGACCACGATACGGCGGCAGCCAGCCAGGCTGCCAGAACCAACAACCGTCGGATACCCTTCATGACACTCCCCCTGTCAGACCACCCCTGGCCGCGCGCCGGAACGTCTCTCGCCGGCCCTTCCGGCGCAACAGCCGCTTCTTGCTTGCGGCAGAATTGGTAAAGGAGTGTAAAGGAAGGGCTGATATGTATTGACCTGTCAAATTGTTGAACGGTTTTTTGTATATTCATGCAGTGTGTTGGTAGCAGAACGGACGGCATGCCGACGGTTGATCAGTCTGATATGCGCGGGTTGGTTACCGCATGACAACCGATTCGTCGAGGAGCTGCCTCGCTCTAAAGTCGAGGATCATTCCATTGCTGGACGCCTCCTAGTCCCATTGAGGGTTCTCCCACCGTTGTCCATTCTGCTACCAACACACTGCTGACGCATTCTGGTTTCTCCTATGCGTGTGCGATTGGCGGTGGCACTGTCTGACCGATCGCCCAAACGAATCCTGCCAGTTCTCTCGCAATTGCTGTGGTAACTTGCACCTTGAGTTTTCCTCGTGACTGTAGCAACTGATAACGGCCGCACATGCGCTTTTGTGCTTTCCACGCGATCTCCTGGACAGCCTCCGAGGTCCGTTCGGCTCGGCGCTGTAGTGTCACTGTCTTGCGCGCGGGATAACGGTAGCTCCACGCGGCCTCGACCAAGACGCGCCGTACATGGCCATTGCCAGTCTTGGTGATGCTGCCGCGGGATTTACTGCTGCCACTGGAGTGTTCGCTGGGCACGACGCCAAGATAGGCCATCAGTTGTGGGGCACTGGCGAAGCGTCTGAGGTCACCGATTTCAGCTACGATTGTCGTCGCCGTGATCAAACTGATGCCACGCAACGCCATCAGACCTTCGATTACCGGCCAGAACACCGATTCGGCGGCAGAACCTTGGATCTGCTGGTCCAACGAATCAATACGTCGGTTCATCGCCTTCACGGTGTCGAGGTATTCCTGGAAGACGATCTGCTGTAACGGTTGATCGAATTTCGTCTGCTCCAACCAGCGGTAGTGTTTTTGCGTCCAGTTGTCTTGACCGCCGTAGCGCTTACCATGTCGCAGCAAGAAGGCCAGCAAACGTTGCTTAGCTTGTTTCTGTAGATGCTTCATATCTTCCCGTGCCCGCATCAAATCGCGCAGCGCTTCTTGCGCGCCGTCAGGGACCCAGACGGCAGTCAGTTCGCCGGCCCGGTGCAGGCGTGCCAGAGCCAGACTATCGCGCCGGTCCGTCTTGACCCGATCCCCCGCTTTCTTCGGAATCAGCGACGGTGCGACGACCAGACACTCCCAACCCAGATCCCGTAACTGCCGATGGATTCCGTATCCACAGGGGCCGGCTTCATAACAGAACGACAAGTTCGCGCCACCTTTCCGCAGTTGCCTGATTAATTTCTCCAAGGCTTCCGGGGTATTGGCAACTTCGCCAACGTAGCGAACCTCGCCACCATTGCCTTCGGCCACCGACACCGCAATCGTTTCTTTATGAACATCCAGCCCAACGTACTTGTTAAACTCATTCATGGCCTGCCCCCTCAATTTCGGCTCTGCGCCTCAGGTTGAAAAGCCTCAAGCGTAATCCGCGCTGCTTGAGGTGCGGCAGGTCAATACATGATGTCTATCGCTAAAGCCGGATGAATACATGCAAGTGGTCGGCCTCAACGTCGAGGAATCGGACGCGGTTCTGGCCGCCCTGCTGGGCGATCCGGGAATGCTGGACCGGGTTCGTCGCTCGGTTCGCGAACGGCTCGCCGGCTCGGTGGCCTACCCCCTCAAGCGAGGAGCGATGGAATTGCTGACCGTGCTTCGGGAGCAAGGCGTTCCTTGCGCCGTAGCCTCCTCCTCGTCGGCACGGGAGATCGAGGAACGCCTGACGCGTGTCGGCGTACTGCACTTTTTCGAGACGATCGCCGGCGGCGATGAGGTCGACCGCGGCAAGCCCGACCCGGCGGTTTACCAGCTGGCCGCCGCGCGTCTGGGCGTCTCTCCGATCCAGTGCCTGGCGTTCGAGGACAGCCCGCACGGCGTGGCTTCCGCTTCGGCCGCCGGCACCACGGTAGTGCTCGTTCCGGATCTGCAGGAGGCAACACCGGAGCTGGGAAGGTCGGTTTCGCTGGTACTCGCCTCGCTCACCGACGCCGTGCCACGAGTCTCCGGCTGGTTCGGGTCGCGTTCGGATTCCTTGCGGTCGGCGTCGAGGGGCACGCGCGCATCATGGCCGAATCGGGCCGGCACTCGATAAGGCGTTGACTCAGCGCCTTCCCATCGGCACGTAGTCCCGCACTTCCGGTCCGGTGTAAATCTGCCGCGGGCGTGAGATCTTCTGCTCGTTGTCGGTCAGCAGTTCGAGCCAGTG
This sequence comes from Propionivibrio sp., assembly GCA_029975435.1. GTDB lineage: Bacteria > Pseudomonadota > Gammaproteobacteria > Burkholderiales > Rhodocyclaceae > Propionivibrio. The sequence continues at coordinate 28,437 of JARKPC010000083.1, forward strand.
CGCCACCCAGCCGCAGGTGCGCGGCACGGCGAACATCACCGTGAACATCGACGCCGGGAGATTCATCGCACGGTAGATCAGGCCGGAGTAGAAATCCACGTTGGGGTAGAGCTTGCGCGAGACGAAGTAGTCGTCCTGCAGCGCGATGCGCTCGAGTTCGAGTGCGACGTCGAGCAGCTTGTTGTGCCCGGTGACCTTGAACACTTCCTCGGCGGTGGCCTTGATGATGCGGCAACGCGGATCGTAATTCTTGTACACGCGGTGGCCGAAACCCATCAGGCGCTCACCGTCGCCCTTCTTGACCCGTTCGATGAAGGCAGGAACATTCTCCGGGCTGCCGATTTCCTCCAGCATGCGCAGCACGGCTTCGTTGGCGGCCCCATGCAGCGGTCCGTAGAGCGCCGCCGCCGCGCCAGCCAGGGCCGAGTACGGATCCGCCTGCGATGAACCGATCACCCGCATGGCGTTGGTGCCGCAGTTCTGCTCGTGGTCCGCATGCAGGATGAACAGGATGTTCAGGGCACGCTCGAGCACGGGGTCCGGCTCGTACTTGACCTCGGTCATGCGGAACATCATCTTCAGGAAGTTGCCGATGAAGCTCAGGCCGTCGTCAGGCAAGTTAACCGGCCAGCCGTGGTTATGGCGATACGTGAAGGCCGCGATGGTGGCGGCCTTGGCGACCATGCGCTCCACCTGCAGGCGCCGGTTGGCCGGATCGGTGACGCGCCGTGCATCGGGATACAGCGTGGACAATGAGGCGATGGCGCTGATGAACACGCTCATCGGGTGCGCGTTGAAGCGGAAGGTCTGGATCAGGTTCTGGATGTTGGTGTGCAACAGCGTGTGGCGGCTGATGTCGTGTTCCCACTTCGCCAGCTGCTCCGGCGTCGGCAACTCCCCGAAGATGATCAGATAGGCCGTCTCCAGATAAGTGCTCTGAGCCGCCAATTGCTCGATGGGATAACCCCGATAGCGCAGAATGCCCTGGTCACCGTCGATGTAGGTAATGGCGCTGCGCGTCGACGCGGTATTGGTCAGCCCCGGATCGTAGGTCATCAGGCCGAAGTCCTCCTGATTGAGCCTGATCTGTCGCAGATCCATGGCTTTCACGGCCCCATCGACGATGGGAATTTCGTAGATTGCTCCGGTACGATTGTCGGTCACGGAAAGTGTATTTTTTGACATAGGGATAGTTGAGCAGGTGGAGAAGGGAAATCGTGGCCGGAACCGGAACGCAGGGACCGCACAAGCGACTCATTATTGCAGAAAAATTTTTGTTGTGCGTATCTTGCATTATGTTGTGCGTATTTGTAACCAAGTACACTGGATTCCCTATGCTGACACGTCGAATGCTGGGTATTTTCGAAGAGTTCGATGGCGACATCGATGGGTGGACGCGCATGCACCGCGACCCTGACAACTCGATCATGACGGCGGAGGACTGGAGCCTGATCGACAGGCTGGTCATGAACCTCGGCATTGCCGAGTCGGGCCTCGCCTCGCCTGAATTCCGGGCCGAGACAGAGAAAATTCTGCGCGAGAATACGGCTGACGAAACGACGCGCGAAGCCGTGCGCGACCTGGCCGCACGGCTGAACCGGAAGAGCCGCTCCTGATCAGCGCCCGGACAGGTACCTGCCGATGCGTTCGATCGCTTCGGCAAGCCGGTCAACGCCGGTCGTATAGGCAAAACGCAGGTGCGATTTCGGTGCACTTGCCCCGAAATCCAGCCCGGGCGTAACCGCAACGCCCGCCGTTTCCAGGAGGTCGCGGGCGAACGTATCGCGATCGTCCGTCAGTTGGCTGCTGTCGGCGTAGATGTAGAAAGCGCCTTCGGGCTTGGCCGTCAGACGGAAACCGAGCGACTCCAGGGCCGGCGCCAGGAAATCGCGGCGCCGCCTGAATTCCTCACGGCGCGATTCGAGGATGGCCAGGGTCTCCGGCCTGAACGCAGCCAGCGCGGCATGCTGCGCCGGGGTGGAGGGTGAGAGATAGAGGTTTTGCGCGAGGATTTCGACCTGCCGCGCGAACCGTTCGGGCACGATGAGCCAGCCGAGCCGCCAGCCGGTCATGTTGAAGTACTTGGAAAAACTCTGCACGACGAAGATATCGTCTCCGAACTTTAGCGCCGTGGGCACGTCGCGCTCGTAGGTCAGCCCGTGGTAGATCTCGTCGAGGATGAGTTGTCCTCCCTTTTCGCGCATCCTGCCGGCGATGCCGGCAAGCACGGCTTCGTCGAGCAGCGTGCCGGTCGGGTTGGCCGGCGAGGCGAACAGCGCCCCGCCCGTGCGCGCCGTCCAGTGGCGATCGATATCCGCTACGGTCGGCTGGAAATTGCTCCCCGCATCGACAGGAATCGCCACCGGTACGCCGTCGAAACATCGGATGAAGTTGGTATTGCATGGATAACAGGGGTCGGTCACCAGCCACTCGCTGCCCGGTTCGACCAGGCAAGCCAGTGCCAGCAGCAAGGCGGCGGATGCACCGGAAGTGACGACCACCCGTGATGACGGAACGCTGACGCCATAGCGTGCCACGTAGAATTCGGCGATGGCATAGCGCAATTCGGGCAGTCCGAGCGCCGGGGTGTAGAAGACCCGCCCGGAGGCGATATGGGCCTGCGCCGCGGCGATAATCGGTTGCGGCGTCGGGAAATCGGGCTCGCCGACTTCCATGTGGATGATGTCACGCCCCTGCTGTTCAAGCTGCCGGGCACGTGCCAGCAGTTCCATGACGTGAAACGGGGCGATGTTGGCAAGTCGGGAGGCAGGGTCGATGGGCATGATCGCAAATGTCGGTGGTAAAGGACCCAAGTCTACCCGAGAGACAAGCTCAATCAGCATTTTCGACGATTCGCATTCATCGACCAACCAGCGACCTCTGGCAAAAAACAGCGCAAAAAGTAATAATCGAGCCGGTTTGTCGCGATTCATCACGCCCCTCGCCGATTCCCCACGAAGGACAATCGCACGCGCGGCCAACGCGAGGCGGGTTCGTCAGGACAATGACGAACTGCCAGAGTATTCGACCCAGGCATGATGGCTGGAACAGACATTCCGGCAGGATAATACCGAGCCCGGCAAACCGAAGGACTGTTGCACCCATGCATTCCGCATTGACGCGGAAACCGCATCGCCGGATTCAATTCGCTGCGACGCCGCAACCCGTGGCGTCACACCCGGATACGGCGATCGATCTACAATGAAAACAACAAAAACACGACAACCACGACAGGAGACATCATGACAACCAAAAACGACTTGCGCGACGCAGCGCTGGAGTACCACCTGCGGCCGACGCCAGGCAAGATTTCCGTTCAGCCGACCAAACCACTGACCAACCAGCACGATCTGGCGCTGGCCTATTCTCCCGGCGTGGCCTTCGCCTGCGAAGCCATCGTGGATGACCCTGAGAACGCAGCGCTTTACACGTCACGAGCCAATCTCGTAGGCGTCGTGACCAACGGCACCGCCGTCCTCGGATTGGGCAACATTGGCCCCCTGGCCGGCAAGCCGGTCATGGAGGGCAAGGGTTGCCTGTTCAAGAAATTTGCCGGCATCGACGTTTTCGACATCGAATTGGCCGAAAACGACCCCGACAAGCTGATCGAGATGATCGCCGCCCTGGAGCCGACGCTCGGCGGCATCAACCTCGAGGACATCAAAGCGCCGGAATGCTTCTATATCGAGAAGGAACTCAAGGAGCGCATGTCGATTCCGGTGTTCCACGACGACCAGCACGGCACCGCAATCATCTCGGCGGCGGCCATGCTCAACGCTCTCATCGTGACCGGGAAAAAGATCGAGGAAGTGAAGGTCGTCTGTTCCGGCGCAGGGGCAGCGGCGATTTCGTGCCTCGACCTGTGGTGCGATCTGGGTATCCGGCGCGAGAACGTCATGGTGTGCGACTCGAAGGGGGTGATCTTCGCCGGCCGCGACGAAAAAATGGAACCGACCAAAGCGCGCTACGCCCGCGAAACCGAGGCGCGCACGCTATCCGACGCCATCGATGGCGCCGACATTTTCCTGGGCCTTTCGGCTGCCGGCGTGCTGAAGGCGGACATGATCGCCAAAATGGCCAGGCAGCCGATCGTTTTCGCGCTGTCCAACCCGACCCCCGAAATCATGCCGGAACTGGCCCGAGAGACCCGTCCGGACGTGATCATGGCCACCGGCCGTTCGGACTACCCGAACCAGGTCAATAACGTCCTTTGCTTCCCCTTCATTTTCCGCGGCGCGCTCGATTGCGGCGCAACCCGCATCACCGAGGAAATGAAACTGGCCTGCGTGCGTGCCATCGCCGCCATGGCGCATGAAGCGGTCGATAGCGACGTAGCCACGGCCTACCCCGGCCAGGAACTGCAATTCGGCCCGGAATACCTGATTCCCAAACCCTTCGACCGGCGCCTGATTGCCGTCATTGCCCCCGCAGTAGCCCAGGCGGCCGCGGATTCCGGTGTGGCAAGGCGCCCGATCGCCGATATGGCCGAGTACAAGAAACGGCTGAAGGAATTCAACTACCGGACCGGCGTTGGCATGCGCGCCGTCTTCGATGCCGCACGTAACGGAAAAACGACCCGCGTCGTCTTTCCAGACGGCGAGGACGAGCGGGTTCTGCGTGCGGCGCAAATCGTCATCGAGGAAAAACTGACCCGTCCGATCCTGATCGGCCGCCCCGACGTCATTGCGGCGCGACTGAAGAAGATCGGCTCGAAGCTGGAGGTCGGCAAGGACATCGAGATCGTCGATCCGAACAATGATGAGCGCTACAACGAATGCTGGCAGGCCTACCATCAGATGATGAAGCGCAAGGGCGTGACCATCGACATCGCAAAGACGCGACTGCGCAAGCACAACACGCTGATCGGGGCGATCCTGATCCGCCTGGGTTACGCCGATGGCATGGTATGCGGCGTCACGGGACGTTTCGAGCATCATCTGCAACAGGTCGAGGATGTCATCGGCAAGGCTCCCGGTTGCTCGACCCTGGCCACGATGAATCACCTCATTCTGCCGGGGCGCGCCCTGTTCATCTGCGACACGCACGTCAACGAGAACCCGACCGCCGAGCAACTCGCCGAAATTGCGGCCATGGCGGCCGAGGAAGTCCGCCGCTTCGGCATTGAGCCCAAGGTGGCCATGTTGTCCCACTCCAACTTCGGCGCCTCATCATCCGCTTCGGCAGTGAAAATGGCCCGCGCGGCCGCCCTGTTCCGCGCGATGGCGCCGGAAATCGAGTCGGATGGGGAAATGCATGGCGATGGCGCACTTTCCCCGGATATTCGCAATCGATTCGACCCGGAATCCCCGCTGAAAGGCGAGGCCAACATCCTGATCATGCCGAATCTCGATGCAGCGAATATCTCGTACAGCCTGCTCAAGATGACCGGTGCCGACGGCATCACCATCGGCCCGGTTCTGCTCGGCGCCGCGCGCCCGGTGCACGTCATGACGCAGACGGCAACGGTTCGCCGAATCGTCAACATGACGGCTTTGACGGTGGTGGACGCGGCCAGCAAGTAACGCGGCAACAGACGCCGAGCCCGGGCGAACAACGCGCGGGCTCGGCACAATCGACCATCGCCGTCCGTTTGGCCAGCGCATTTACACGCAGTCCGAACGGACGCTGCGAATCCTCACGACAGAGGCATCTCCCTGCCGCCCGCATCGGTGAACACAACCTGTTCGCCAGCCGTTCCCAGGCTCCCCGGACCATAGCTGCGCCGCAGACGCAGCAATCTCTTGCCAAACGTCAAATCGACAGCGCCCTCGATCCCGACGCCGATATCGACACGTGCCCCGGCCACCAGTGCCAACTGCCGCTCGAGTTCTTCCCGTTCCGGCAACAGTTTCGCCCAGCCCTGCAACGCCTGTTGCCAGGAATTCTTTGCGCGTTCGACCAGGGCTGCCTTGTCCGGCTGTTTGGACAGGTGTTTGACCAGTTTCTCCAGGTTCTGCTCGTCCTCGCGCTGCTTCTCGATCTTGCGCAGCAGTTCCTGATACTGCGCCTCCAGTACCGGATTCACCCCGAGCAGGAGCTGGGTGACGCCACCGGTCGACGATCCGAGGATGGGGGTCCGGATGAGCATCATCGCCCGGGCAGAACCTCCCGCGAGACGTCCTCGATGAGTGGATTTCAGGCCGACGATGATCTGGTTGTTCGACTGCAGTTCGGCCTGCAGGGCCGAATCCTCGATGACGACGTTGGTGCCGGCCTGGACCTGTGCATTCTCGACGAAACGCACCGAGACGGCACCACCCGCACGCACTCTCGACTTGGCGATGATCCCGCCGGCCACCCGGATGTCACCACCGGCATCGAGGAGTGCGTTGTCAACCACGCCGGCAACCACGATGTCGCCGCTCGCGTTCACCTTCATGCCCGGCAGCACCTCGCCATCGATGTTGACCGTTCCGTCGAAGGCGATATTGCCCGTGGCCATGTTCACACCGCGCAAATGCAGGACGGATTCGACATTGACCCCGTTGCCGCAACGCACAGGCTGTCCGCTGACCACGGCGCGCAACAGGTTGGCATCATCCGCGGCCACACAGGCGCCGACGAGATTCTCGGCGAACGGCTCGTTCTTGCCGGGAACAGGGTCGAGCGCCTCGCCGCGGATGTTGCGTCCAGCCTTGCCCGACGTCGCCGGAATTCGCCGCATCAGCGGTTGTCCGGCAGATACGGTCGGAATGGCTCCCTGATCACGAAAATCGATCAGCCCTCTCTCATCCAGGTGTGGGGTGCGGTCACGCGCGTCGGCGACCAGAAGTTCAAAACGGGCGTCCTCTCCGTTTTCCGCCGGCATACCGGCAGCGACCAGCATGCGAGCAGCTTCATTGCCCTCGCAGGCGGCGCTTACCGCCGCCTCATCGATGCCGAAGGTCACCCCCGCCTCGCCGAGCGCGAGATAAACCGATTCGGGTTCGAGCCGTTTCCCCCCGTGCGATGGCTTGATGATCACCCACGCCTGCATTGCATCCGGAGCGACTTCGAGGGCAAAGCTGGCGTCCTCGCGCTGACCAATGGTCAGTGCAGGCTCGGCGAGTCCCGCGTTGTAGCGCTCGACAAGGGCAAGCAACGCATTTTCGGAAAGACGCCATTGCCCGTAGCCGGAGAGATCGAGTTCGGCGCGCACGGAGGCGTCGTCGAGAACGGGGCGTTCATCAGGCGGAAAAACTGCCGCCACCAGAGCATCGCCTTCTTCCTGGAATACCAATCCTGGGTAGCCATCCGCCATTGCTGTTCCTTCCCGAAGAAGAATCCACTCAATCAGCTTAGAACATTCGTGGACAGTAATAGTTTTTCCGCTGGCGTGGTCATCATCGGCATTACCCGACGACGGTCACCACCACGCGTCTCAGATGCGCCTGTGCTCGATGCTCCCAAAGATAGACGCCTTGCCAGGTCCCCAACAGCAGTTCGCCGTTGCCTACCGGGATGGTCACCGAGCATCCGGTCAGCACACAGCGCGCATGAGCGGCCATGTCGTCATCGCCTTCGTAATCATGGCGGTAAGCTGCATCGCCATCCGGTGCCCAGCGCCGGGCCAGGGTTTCGAGATCGTGCCGAACCGATGCGTCGGCATTCTCCGTGATGGTCAGCGAACAACTCGTATGCTGCACGAACACGTGGGCCAAACCGACCGCGATTCCGGATGCACGTACCACCTGCCCGACCTCGGCGGTGATCTCCAGCGTTGACCGACCCGGGATGCGGTATTGAAGCGTTTGCTGATACGTCATGACACGCCTTCCGCTGAAAAGCGAAACCCCGGCTGGTGCCGGGGTTTCGCATCATGCACTTCTGCCTTGTTGCCGCTCCGCTACACCATGAAGCGCGCCACGGACTGGCGCAGATCCTCGGCCAGTTTCTCAAGTATCAGAACGTTGTCGTTGGCCGCATGCACCGATTGCGCCGATTCCTCGAGCATGCTGGAAATCTGCTCGACGTTGCGCGCCACGCTGCCGCTGGCCTGGCTTTGTTCGCTGGTTGCCGCCGCCACATCGCTGACGTTGTTC
>JARKPC010000085.1 GCA_029975435.1 Propionivibrio sp.
ACCGCTCTTTTCCGACTTGCCCCCCGCCGCGCCGCGACCGAAAACTGCTTGTATAACAATGGCGTATAACTTGGCGACAGTGCCAAGCGGTGCCCAATAGCGGCCGATCTGTGCGATAATCGCTGCCTGTTTGCGGGCCGGGCCAAACAAAAACTCCCACAAGGACGCTGCGTCGCCCATGTAAACCCTCGGGTGCGACCCACCCGCCTTCTTGTCCTTGCAAACGCGCGAAATTCGGGATTGTGCCTCCAGACAAGGATTTATCCAGTGAACGCCCTACTCAAGCTGTCGCGTCACGTCGACGCGCTGACGGTACGGATCGGCAAGTCGGCCATCTGGCTGGTGCTGGTCGTCGTACTTGTCAGTGCCGGCAACGCCGTCATGCGCTACACCGTCAATTACAGTTCGAACGCTCTGCTCGAAATCCAGTGGTACCTGTTCGGCCTGATCTTCCTCTCCTGCTCCGGCTACACCCTGCTGCGCAACGAGCACGTCAGGATCGACCTGCTTTCCGGCCGGCTCTCCCGGCGCGGACAAATCTGGATCGACATCCTGGGCATCCTCTTTTTCTTGATGCCCATGGCCATCGCCATCCTGGCGCTCTCCTGGCCGGTCTTCATGCACGCCTTTGAGTCTGGCGAGATGTCCAACAGCGCCGGCGGCTTGATCGTGTGGCCGGCGCGACTGATGATCCCGGCCGGTTTCCTGCTGCTGATCCTGCAAGCGGTGTCCGAACTGATCAAGCGTATCGGCTTCCTCAAAGGGCTTTGCCCGGACCCGGCCGAGAAACAAAAGGCACCGACGCACGAAGAAGAACTGGCGGCAGCCATCAGCGCACACAAGGGGGATGCGTGATGGCCGAGTTCCTCATTGCCAACATGGCGCCGATCATCTTCGCCTCGATGGTCGTCTTCCTGCTCACCGGGTTCCCCGTTGCCTTTGCGCTGGCCGCCAACGGAGTGGTCTTCGGCCTGCTCGGCATCGAACTCGGGTTGCTCGGCCCGCAGCTTTTCCAGGCCCTGCCCGATCGCATCTTCAGCGTCATGGCCAACGAGACGCTGCTCGCCGTGCCCTTCTTCACGTTCATGGGACTGGTTCTCGAGCGATCCGGAATGGCCGAGGACCTCCTCGACACGATCGGCCAACTCTTCGGCCCGGTGCGTGGCGGCCTGGCCTACGCGGTCATCTTCGTCGGA
>JARKPC010000104.1 GCA_029975435.1 Propionivibrio sp.
CGGAAGGCGCCACACTGGTCCGCGTGGGAACGGCACTCTTTGGGGAAAGACACACATCATGAAAATCACCTTCCTTGGCGGCGGCAACATGGCCACCGCCCTTATTGGCGGCCTGCTGAACAATGGCTTCCCGGCCAATGAAATCGCCGTCATCGAGATCAACGAGGAAAACCGCGCCAATCTCGAACGCTCGTTCAGCATTCGCGCCCATGCCAAGGCGGATGCCGCCGCGCTCAGCTGCGACGCCCTGCTGCTCGCGGTCAAGCCCCAGCACATGCGCGAAGCGTGCATTCCGCTGCAACCGTTCATCGACCAGCAGCTTGTCATCAGCGTCGCCGCCGGCCTCCGGCTCAGTGATCTGTCTCGCTGGCTCGGCGGGCATGATCGCCTGATCCGCGCGATGCCGAATACCCCGGCCCTGATTGGCGCCGGTGTCACCGGACTCTACGCCCTGCCCGGCGTTTCCGAAGCGGAGCGCCTTGGCGCAGAACGCATCATGCACGCCGTCGGCAGCACGGTCTGGGTGAACGAGGAGTCGCAGATCGATGCGCTGACGGCGATTTCCGGCAGCGGCCCGGCCTATGTCTTCTACTTCATCGAATCGCTGTACCAGGCAGCGACCGAACTCGGCTTCACTCCGAAGCAAGCCCGCCAGTTATCGATCGAAACCGTCCTCGGGGCAGCGCGGCTCGCCGCTCTCTCGGAAGAGCCCGCCAGCGTCTTGCGCGAGCGTGTCACCTCGAAAGGCGGGACGACCGAGGCGGCGCTGCGCGCCATGGCCGAGCATGGACTGAAAGAGGCAATCATTGCGGGCACCAAGGCAGCCAACGCCCGGGGCGGTGAACTCGCCGACCTGCTGGGCAAGGACTGAGATGGCCGGCCCGTTGATCCAGGCACTGCTGCTGATCGTAAACTCCGTCGTCGGTTTTTTCTCGATTCTTCTGCTGGCGCGGTTCTTCATGCAGATGCGACGCGTTCCGTTCAACACGCCGGCCGCCTCTTTTGTGCTCAAGCTGACCAACTGGCTGGTTCTGCCGCTGCGCAAGGCCATTCCCGCTGTCTTCGGACTCGATTCGGCCAGCCTGGTCGGCGCGTACCTCCTGCAGATTCTTGCGCTTTCTGTCCTGCTGCTTCTCCAGTCAAGGCTGACCCCTCCCAACCCGGCCGAAATCGCCATCTTCATTCTTTTTCAGGGAATGCTGTCCGTCCTGCGCCTCTGCGTTTATTTGTTCATCGGATTGCTTATTGCGCAGGCCATTCTGTCCTGGGTCAATCCGTATTCGCCCCTCAGCCGCCCGATCGGTGCTATGACCGATCCGCTTCTGCGGCCGCTGCGACGAATCATTCCTCCGATCGCCAACGTCGACCTGACACCACTGATCGCCATCCTCGCAGCCCAAGTGGTGTTGCTGTTCCTCTGACACGGCCATGCCCGAGTGGCTTCATCACCACGGCACGCGCACGACGCTGACGCTGCACGTCCAGCCGGGAGCGAAGAAAACCGAGATCGCCGGCCCCCATGGCGACGCGTTGAAAATCCGCCTCCTGGCGCCACCCGTCGACGGCAAGGCCAATGCAGCCCTGCTGGATTTCCTGGCAAAGCGACTCGGCGTGGCCAAATCGAAAATCGCGCTGATCAGCGGCCAAGC
>JARKPC010000105.1 GCA_029975435.1 Propionivibrio sp.
CTTTTCCGATGCCGATCCACAAGTTGGCCACCGGCACCACCTTGGGCAGCGTGTCGATGAAAAATCCATAGGCCAGATCCATCTCCAGGTTGGCCGAGACCATGCCGCCGACGAGCCCCGCGCCCGCGCACCAAACGACCAGCAGGGGCATGGCCAGCGCCAGCGCAGCCACCTTGGGCAGGACGAGACGCAGCGATCGGGAAATGCCCATCGTGGCCAGCGCGTCCATCTCCTCGGTCACCCGCATCACGCCGATCTGCGCCGTCATCGACGACCCGGAACGCCCCGCCACCAGCACCGCGACGATGACCGGCCCGAGTTCGCGGATGACGCTGATGCCGATCAGGTTAACGATGAAGATGTCCGCGCCGAACATCTTGAGTTGCAAGGACGACAGGTAGGACAACACGACGCCGATCAGGAAGCCGACCAGAGCCGTGACCGGCAGGGCCTGCGCACCGCTCTTGTACAACGTCGCGGAAAACTCGCGCCATGGGATGTCGCGCGGATACAAAAAAAGGTGACCGACGTCCAGCGCCAGCTGTCCGATCAGCGCGATCATGTCGCGCACGTGCCGACCGGCGGACAGCACCATCTTTCCCATCCCGGCCAGCCAGGCAAGGGCCGACCACGGCATATGCGTGGCCAGATGCGGCGACACGCCAGCCGCGCGATCGATGATGGCGCGCTGCTCGTCGGTGGCGACCAGAGATGCCGGCCAGTGCCTCCCCCAGGACTGCCACAGCAAAACGGCGCCGACGCTGTCGAGACGGGACAAGCCGGACAAATCCCAGCATGGATTTTTCGCCGCGCAAGCACGCAATCGCCCCTGCAGATCGGCCAGCGGCAACGGCAGCATGGTCAGCGTCCATTCTCCGGAAAGACAGATCCGGGGCTGGCCGTCCGTCGCTCTGATCTCGATGGCTGCAGCGGCCATCGACCTACTCCGGCGCCGCAGCCGCCGAGCGCCGGCGTACCCGCAATTGCCAGCCGACCCGCTGCCAGTGCTCGGCTTCCTCCGCCAGAGCACCGGCCGTGAGCGGGTTTTCATGCAGCCATTGTGTCGGCAGTTCGACCTGGAAGCCCTGCGCGGACTGCTTGACCATCAGGGGCGGCAGGGGCAGATCGTCCCGGGAACGATGCAGCAAGGCCGCAAACCGGATGCAGAAAAGCTGCCTCCAGAGGGGATCCTGCGACGGAATGAGGGGCAGCTTTTCCATCTTGCCTCGTTGTCCGAGCACCAGCAGCGAAAGCTTCTCCTGATCCTTTTTCGAGAAGCCGGGCATATCCGCACTGCTTACGATGTAGGCCCCGTGCTTGTGGAAGCCACCGTGCGCAATCGAAATCCCGATCTCGTGGAGCGCCACTGCCCAGCGCAGGAAACGCACTTCGCTTTCGTGCTCCGGCTGACCGATCGGAATCAGTTGTCCAAGGAGTTGCAGCGCCGTCCGTTCGACTCGCGCCACCTGTTTCGCGTCCACCTGATAGCGCCGAATGAATTGCTGGACCGTGGTATCGCGCATGTCGTGCTGATGGAACCGCCCCAGCAGGTCGTACAGCACCCCTAGCCTGAGCGCCCCTTCCGCATAGGTCATGCGCGCAATGCCGAGTGTCGAAAAGACGGCAGACAGGATCGCCACGCCGCCGGGGAACACCGGCGCACGATCGGGCCGCAGGCCGGCGAGTTTCAAACCCGCTCCAGAACCGGCGCGGATCAGCTGGGCCTTGAGTTTGTCCAGACCTTCGCGCGAGATGCCCGGCCCGCCGTCCGGGTTGAGTCCGTTGAGTTCGAGGATATCGGCAACTGCCTTGGCCGTTCCGGAGGACGCCACCGACTCGGTCCAGCCATAAGCCCGGTAATCGTGCGCGATGATTTCGATTTCGCGCGCGGCAGCGACTTCGGCGTCGAAGAAGCGTTTCTTGTCGACCTTGCCATCCGGGAAGAAACGCAAAGAGTAGCTGACGCAGCCCATGAATAGCGATTCCATCACCAGCGGTTCGACCTTTTTGCCGATGACGAACTCGGTCGAACCGCCGCCAATGTCGACGACCAGGCGCTTGTGCCGGGCGGGCGGCATGGCGTGCGCCACGCCGATGTAGATCAGGCGTGCCTCTTCGCGGCCGCCGATGACTTCGATCGGGAAGCCCAAGGCAGCTTCCGCCTTGTGGATGAACACCTTGGCATTCTTGGCCACGCGGAGCGTATTGGTGGCCACGGCGCGCACGGTTTGGCCCTGAAAACCCCGCAATCGCTCGCCGAAACGGCTCAAGGTTTCCAACCCGCGCTGCTGGGCCTCGTCGTTGAGAATCTTCTCCCGCGACAGCCCGGAAGCGAGGCGCACTGGTTCCTTCAACGAATCCAGCGGATAGATCTGATCGCCGACGACCCGGCCAACCTCAAGGCGAAAACTATTGGAACCGAGATCAACTGCCGCTATCTGTTCATACCCCATGGCCAGCCTTTTCACAATTCGGATTCAAAGAAGTGTCGTTGGAAGATTCTATCACCGCAGACTGCGCGCCATCGGGCAACGAACCGCATTCCGCAGGGCCGGAGCATGAAAAATCGTTGACGATCATAGGGTTATGACATGGGGTTGTGAACTCTGGTGAAATAAGGTCCACTCTCGTCTTTTTGGGCGAG
>JARKPC010000125.1 GCA_029975435.1 Propionivibrio sp.
TCGCCGGCCATGCAGTACTTCGTGTCGCGCCGTGCCGAGTGGGCGGCCGAAGACCGCTTCTGCTCGCCCGGCCCGCGCCAGCTGTGGGGCAGCGTGGCCAACCAGATGCCGATGAGCGTGGCCCTCAACTCCGGCGCCAAAGCGCTGATGTTCAGGATCGGTTGATCCGTAGCAAGAAAGCCTTCTGAAGAGCCGGGGCGGCGCTGCAAAGCGCCGCCCTGGTTTTTTTGTGAAGTGCATTCTGTCGCGATGGCGGCGGATGGGGCGGCCGGCGCGCTGTCGCCCGATGCCGGAGTAATCCTGTTCTGCCGGGAGGACGTGCATGTGGCCGGCGACGCCGTCTATCTGCGCGTCGACCCGCGCGGCGTGCTGGTTCTTTGATGGAGCCTCCATGCTGATCGCCCATCTTTCCGACCTGCACATCAAGCTGCCAGGCCGCCTCGCCTACAACAAGGTCGATACGGCGGCCATGCTCGCCGAGGCCGTGCGCCGGATCAACGCGTTGGTCCCGCGCCCCGATCTGCTGCTCATCACCGGCGATCTCACCGAGATCGGCTCGCCGGAGGAATACGCCTGGCTGCGCGAGTTGCTGGCGCCAATGAAGATGCCGATGTTCGTCGTGCCCGGCAATCACGACGAACGCGAGGGCATGCGCGCCGCGTTTGCCGATGGTGGCTGTTTTCCGGAACACGGCTTCCTCAACTTCGCCGTCGATTGCGGCGATCTGCGCCTGGTCGGCCTCGATACGCTGGTGCCCGGACAAGGCGGCGGTGCAGTGTGCGTGGAACGACTGGCCTGGCTCGAAGATGCCCTGCGTGCCGCTCCCGATACGCCGACGTCCTCGCGCGGCATCCGCAGGTGCTGCGCATCCTGTGCGGACACCTGCACCGTTCCATCATCACCACCGTCGGCGGGCGCGTGGCGATGAGCTGCCCGAGTCCCGCGCACCAGGTCGTGCTCGATCTGCGCGACGATGCGCCGAGCCGGTTCATCATGGAACCGCCCGGCTTCCTGCTGCACCGGTGGGCAGGCGGTATACTGACGTCCCACGCGGCAGTGATCGGCGATTTCGCCGGTCCTTTCCCCTTCTTCGACGCCGCGGGCTACCTCATCGATTGATGCTTCAATGAAACTCGTATTGTTCGACCTCGACCACACCCTGCTGGATGCGGATAGAAACCATCTCTGGATCGAATACCTGATGGCCGCCGGCCTGGCCGGCCCCGACGCGATGCAGCGGCAGATCGCCGACCATGCCCGCTACCTCGCCGGCCAGCTCGATATCGTCGGTTACATCGAATTCCAGCTGTCCCTGCTTGCCGGCGTGTCCGTTTCTGAATGGCGTGCGCGCCGCGAAGAGTATCTGGCCTCCTGCGTTGCGCCGCGGATTTCCGCTGCGGCCCGCCAGGCCGTCGAGACGCATCGCGGCGCCGGCGACTGTCTGCTGGTGATCAGCGCCACGCACAGCTTTCTGGCCGAAGGGGTAGGCGGTTTGCTGGGGCTGGATGTGTTGGCCGCAGCGCCGGAAGTGCGCGACGACGCTTTCACCGGCCGTGTCGCAGGGGATATCTGCTACGCGGAGCGCAAGATGCTTTGCCTGCGGGCTTGGCTTGAAAGCGCCGGACGCGGGTTTGGCGATTTCTCGGCCACCGTCTTCTATTCGGATTCGATCAATGATTTGCCGCTGCTCGAATCCGTCGATCAGCCAGTTGCCGTCAACCCCGATCCGCGCCTCGCCGCCGTCGCCGCCGAGCGCGGCTGGCCGCGGTTTGAGTGGCGGGCGGCGGCGTAAGCCGCGGACGTGTTACTTCACCCGGATCGTCACGCTCTTCGGTGCGCCCGGTGCGGCTTTTGGCAATTCGACGCGAAGCACGCCGTTCTTGTACGACGCGTTGGCCTTCTCTGCAAGGACAGGTACGTTGAGCGGGACGACGCGGCGAAAACTGCCGTAGGCGCACTGCATCACCCGCCAGCGGCCCTCCGTGCTTTCCCGCTCGAAGCGCTTTTCGCCCGAGATGATCAGTGCGTCGTCGCGCGCTTCGATGGCCATGTCCTGTTTGTCGAGGCCGGGAACCTCTAGCCGCACGACGACGCGCTTGTCGTCCTCGAAGACATCACCGCCGAGCATCGTCCAGCTGCGGCCGCGTACGAAGAAAATATCGTCCACATCGGATTTGGCCGGCAGCTCGGTCTTCTCGCCCGGGATGAACCGGGTCAACGCGCCTGATGCAGACTGCGTCAGATGTTTCCAGCCTTCGGCCAGATTGTCCAAAAGCGATCCAACACTGCCCTTGAACGACTCCAGATTCATGTCATTCTCCTTGCGCCGACACGGGAGCGCGCGGGGCGCTCCCGCCATTGGACTCAAGCAACCTGAATCTCGATCCTGCGCGGCTGCGCGTGTTCGGCCTTGGGGATACGCAGCTTGAGCACGCCCTGGTTGAGTTCGGCGCTGACCCTGCTCGAATCGAGTTCCCGCGAGAGGGTGAACGCCCGGCGGTAACGGGGGAGGCTCACCTCGGCGTGACTGGATTCCATGCCCTCGGGCAAGTCCAGCGCCACTTCGCCTTCGATGGTCAGCGTGTCGGCTTCCACCTGCAGAGCGAGCTTGTCCTTCGGTACGCCCGGAAGGTCGGCATACAGGGTGATGCCACCGGCGTCCTCGATGACATCGGTTGGCGGCAGCAACGCCGCTTCGTCTCGGGATATCTCGGTAGCCTTGGTTACGGCGGGATTTTCGCTCATGGTGTCCTCCTGATTCCTTACTGAATGGTGATGCGCCGCGGTTGCGCTTCTTCCTTGCGCAGGATGCGTACATGCAGCACGCCGTCGCGGTACTTGGCTTCGATGGCGTTCGGGTCGACGTCGTCCGGCAATGACACAACGCGCCGGAAACGGCCGGCGAAACGCTCGTCGATGTGCAGGGTGGCCTTTTCGGGAACCGGGTCAACCTTCCGTTCGCCGGCGATGGTAAGCATCCCTTTTACCAGATGGACTTCCAGCGTCGCCGGGTCGATGCCGGGGGCGAAGGCATAGATGTCCACCGCCTGCGAACTGCCGCCGACATTTAGCGCCGGGAATCCGCGCGTCAAGCCGCGGATATTCGGGTTCGGGTCGAATGGCTGCTGCATGCCGCGTTGCAGCCGGTCGAGCTCCGCGAACAGGTCGCGGGGGAACAGGGAACGGTAATACATGCATTTCTCCTTTCTTGGGTTGCGCGCGGCACTTCTGCCACGCTGGTATGCCCTAGTTAGGGTGCCTGCACGCAATTTCAAGGTCTTGATTTATATGGGATGAGCCTCAATATAATAAAGTTTGCTGTATTCCGAGCGTCTGGCTATCCGGCTGTCTTGCCATTCTGCTCCACAGCAGGCCAGCCACCGCCGAGCGCCTTGAACATGTCGGCCAGCGCCGCCTTGCGTGCGCGTTCGCTGTCGATGCGCACGAGTTCGGCAGCGAGCAGGGTTCGCTCCACGTCGAGAACCTCAAGGTGGCTGGCGATTCCTGCGTCGAAGCGCAGCCTCGCCTGCTTGAGCGCTTTGTCCAAGGCGGTGGCGCGGATAGTCTCAGCCTCCAGTATTTCGCGCGCGGCATCTTGTGCGGCAAGGGCATCGCGCACGTCTTTGAAGGCATTGGCGACTGCTTTCTGGTAACCGGCCAAGGCCTGGTCACGGACGGCTTCGGACGCTTCGACTCCTGCGGCGATACGCCCGGCGTTCCAGATCGGCTGGGTAATATTGGCGGCGAACAGGAAGGTGCCGGCCGGGCCGGTGAAAAGCTTGGAGAACGACGTGCTCTCGCTGCCGAGATAGCCGGTCAGGCCCAGCGAAGGAAAGTATTGCGCGCGTGCGGCACCGATACGCGCGTTGGCGGCGATCAACTGCTGTTCGGCTTCGCGCAGGTCCGGGCGGCGCAGCAGCAGGTCGGACGGCAGGCCGGCGGGGACGACCAGTTCTTGTAACGGAGGCGGGCTTCCTCGGCCCACTCCGTCTTCGATGACCTGGCGCGGCGAACGACCAAGCAGAACGGTCAGCGCGCTTTCGTTGCGTTCCTGAGCCTGCCGCGAGGCCGCCACTTGACTGCGGGAAGCCGCCTGTTCGGCTACCGCCTGGTGCAGCACGAATTCCGAGAGCGTTCCGGCGTGATAACGGCGGGTGAACAACTCCAGCGATTCGGTGCGTGTCGTCAATAGCCGCTGCGTCACTTCGACCTGGGCATCGCTGGCAAGCAGGGCGAAATACTGCTGGGCCACCTGTGCGATTAGCGATAGGCGCACCGCCTCGCGCGCCGACTCGGCGGCGAACAGTTCCGCACGCGCCGCCTCGCTGGCGCGACTGTACTTGCCCCAGAGGTCGAGTTCATAGCTGACGTCGAGCGTGGCGATGTGATCGTTCTGGATGCGCGGCATCGAGCCGAGCGGGTAGGTTCCGAGTTCGGAACTCTTGGTGCGCTTGCCGGTGAATCCCGCCGAGACGGTCGGGTACAGATCGGCGTCGGTGGCCTTGGCGAGGGCACGCGCCTGCAGCACGCGTGCGGCGGCGATCTTGGCATCGGCATTGTGTTCGAGCGCCTCGTCGATGAGCCGGTCGAGCACCGGGTCGGCATACAGCGACCACCAGCGCTCGCTTGCCGTATCTGCCTTGCGCAGCGGTTGCGAGGGGGATCCTTGTGTCTTGGCGACCGGCCAGGCCGAGGATAGATCGAACGCTGGCCGTTCGTAATCGGGGCCGACCGCGCAGCCTGCCAGAAACAGCGCCGAGAGAACAATCGGCAGACTGCGGCGGGTGAGTCGTTCTTGCATCATGGCGGAGATCCTCTTACTCATCGTCCTCTCCCGAGCGATCATCGCGCTGAATGCGCTTCAGGAGTTTTTCGTGGGCCCGGGCGTGCGTCTGCTTGATTTCCTCGAACAACTCGCCGGTGGTGCGCGGTTCGCCCAACTTGCGATCGGAGATCAGTCGGTAAAATAGCGGCACGAAGAACACGGCGAGGAATGTCGCGGCCAGCATGCCGCCCATGACGCCGGTGCCGACCGCCTGCCGGGCGCCCGCCCCGGCGCCGTGCGAGATGGCCAGCGGCAGCACGCCGAGGATGAAAGCCAGCGAGGTCATCAGGATCGGGCGGAAGCGCAGTCGCGCCGCCTCGATGGCCGCCGCCGCCGCGGTCATGCCCTCGCCGTGCTTGTAAACGGCGTACTCGACGATCAGGATGGCATTCTTGGCGGCCAAGCCGAGCAGGGTGACCAAGCCGATCTGAAAATACACGTCGTTGCTCATGCCGCGCAGCCAGACCGCGGCCAACGCGCCGAAGGTGCCGAAGGGCAGGGCGAGCAGCACGGCCAGCGGCAGCGACCAGCGTTCGTACTGGGCGGCCAGTATCAGGAAGACCATGATTGCGCCGAGAATCAGTGCGTAGCTGGATGATCCGCTCGACTTCTTCTCCTGATACGAGGCGCCACCCCAGTCGTAACCGAAGTCGGACGGCAGCGTTTCCCGCGCGATGCGCTCGACCTCGGTGATCACCTGGCCGGACGAGATGCCCGGCGCGCCTGAGCCGATGATCTTTACCGACGGCAAATTGTTGAAGCGCTCCAGCGTTTCAGGACCGGTCGTCTGGCGGATCTGTGCGAGCGCTGAGAGCGGCACCATCTGGCCGCGTTCGGAGCGCACGTAGATGCCGCCGATCTCGCCGGGACTGCTGCGGAATTTTGGCTCGGCCGACATCAGTACCTGCCAGGTGCGGCCGTACTTGTTGAAGTCGTTCACGTAGTAGGTACCGAGCGTGGCTCCCAGCGTGTCGAACAGGCTGTCGATCGGCACGCCGAGCGTCTTGGCCTTCTCGCGGTCGACGTCGACGTCGAGCTGCGGCACATTGGAGCGCCACAGCGACGAGACCATGGCGAAGTTCTTGTCCTGCCGGAGCTTGCCTATGAACTCCTGGCTGACTTCGCCAAGCCTCTTGGCTCCGCCTTCGCCGCGGTTCTGCAGGTAGAACTCGAAGCCGCCGGAGTTGCCCATGCCGAAGATGGCTGGCGGGCCGAAAGCGAGGACCAGCGCTTCCTTGATGTGCGCCGTCTTCATGAACAGCTCGCCGACCAGCGCGTTGGCCGGAACCTGCCGCTCGTCCCAGTGCTTGAGGGTGACGAAGAAGGTTGCGGCGTTGTTCTTGAAGCTGCCGCCGATGAAGTCGAAACCGGTGAACACGATGGTGTGGGCGACGTTCGGATTGCTGCGGATGATTTCGTCGACTTCCTTGACGATCCGGTCGGTGCGTTCGAGCGAGGCACCGTCGGGCAGGTATACGGCGCTGATGTAGTAGCCCTGGTCCTCGTCCGGCACGAGGCTCCCCGGCGTGTATTTCCACAGACCTGCGGTGATGACGACCATGCCTCCGAAAAGCAGGGCGCCGAGGGCGCCGCGCCGGATCAGCCAGGCCACGCCCGCCGTGTAGCGTCCGGTGACGCGCCCGAACCAGCCGTTGAAGGCTTCGAAAACGCGGTTGCTGACCTTGTGCTCGTGTTTCAGGATGAGCACGCACAGCGATGGGGTCAGCGTCAGTGCGACGACACCCGAAATGACCACGGCGATGGCGATGGTCACCGCGAACTGGCGGTAGAGTTCGCCGGTGAGTCCGCCGAGGAAGGCTATCGGCACGAACACTGCGCATAGTACCAGCACGATGGCGATGACCGGGCCGGTCACCTCGCGCATGGCCTGAACGGCCGCGGCCTTTGCCGGAATCTGTTCCTCGTGCATGATGCGCTCGACGTTTTCCAGCACGACGATCGCATCGTCCACCACGATGCCGATGGCCAGCACCATGCCGAACAGCGTCAGCGTGTTGATCGAATAGCCGAGCATCAGCAGGCCGGCGAAGGTGCCGATCAGCGACACCGGCACGGCCAGCGTCGGGATCAGTGTTGCTCGCCAGTTTTGCAGGAACAGATAGACGACGAGAAAGACGAGAACCATCGCCTCGCCGAGTGTCTTGACCACCTCGCGGATCGAGACCTGCACGAAGTCGGTGGTGTCGAAAGGAATCGTGTAGGTCAGTCCGTCCGGAAAGCGGGTCGAGAGCTCGGCAAGCGTCTTTTTCACCTCTTGGGCCGTGTCCAGGGCGTTGGCTCCCGGCTTGAGGAAGATGCCCATCAGCGTTGCCGGCTGGCCGTTGCGGCGGCCGATGAAATCGTAGTCCTTGGAACCGAGTTCGACACGGGCCACGTCCCTCAGGCGGAGGACGGATCCCTCCGGTCCGGCGCGCACGATGATTTTTTCGAACTCTGCGACGTCGGCCAGACGGCCCTTGGTGTTGATGGTCAGGGACATTTCCTGGCCGGCGGCGGTCGGCGGCTGGCCGATGCGGCCCACCGCGTATTGGGCATTCTGCTCGACGATGGCGCGCACGATGTCCGACGTGGCGAGCTTCAGCTGAGCCAGGCGGTCAGGTTTGAGCCACACGCGCATGGCGTAGTCCTTGGCGCCGAAGATCTGCACGTTGGTGGTGCCGGGGACGCGCTTGAGCACGTCGAGAACGTTCAGCGTCACGTAGTTGCTGGTGTACAAATCGTCATAACGCCCGTCGGGCGATGAGAAGGCGAGTACCTGCAGGAACGAGCTGGAATTCTTTTCGACCTGGATGCCTTGCCGGCGGACCTCCATCGGGAGACGCGCCTCGGCCTGCTTGACGCGGTTATTGACGTTGATCACTGCCTGATCGATGTTGGTGCCGATCTCGAACGTGACGTTGATCTCGACGCGTCCATTCGAGGCCGAGGTGGAGTTCATGTAGATCATGCCCTCGACACCGTTGATCTGCGTTTCCAGTGGCGCGGCCACGGTCTTTTCCAACACGTCGGCCGACGCCCCGGGATATGTCGCGGCAACTATCACCTGCGGTGGCGCGATTTCGGGATATTGCGCGATGGGCAGGCTGCGCATCGACGCGAGCCCGGCAATCACGATGAAGACCGAGATCACCATGGCGAAGATCGGCCTGTCGATGAAGAAACGGGAGAACATCGGTCAGCCTCCTTGCTTGCCGCTGGCGTTCGTGGCCGGTGCGCCAGGCGCCGCCGGTGGCGGGGCGATCTGTACCGGAGCGCCGGGGCCGAGCTTGAGCACGCCATCGACGATGACTTGCTCTCCGGACGTCAGCCCCTTGGTGATGACGACGTTGCCTCCGGTCCATTCGCCGGTCTCCACTGGCCGGATTTCCGCCTTGCTTTCTTTCCCGGCAACGAAAACGAACTTGCCTTGCGGCCCCTCAAGCACCGCGCGCTGTGGTACGCGGAAGACGCCGATGCGCGACGCGCCGGAGAGTTCCACTCGCACGAACTGGCCCGGCTGCAGCAGGCTGTCAGGGTTGGGCAACTCGGCGCGCGCTTCGCTTGTGCCTGTGTCGCGCGATACGCGCACGTCGGAGAAGTCTGTGAATCCGGCCCTGGCATATTCGGTGCCGTCGGCTAGCTTGACGGTGACCTTGAAGCGGCCGTCCTTGGGCCACTGCAATCGCTTGGCGTCCGCGTCCTGGCGCAGGCGGAGGCGCTCGTTGTCGGGAATGCCGAAGATGACCTGGATCGGATCGATCTGCGTTACCGTGGTGAGCAGGACGTCGGGGCCGGATACGAGCGATCCCTCGGATTTCAGCGAACGGCTGGAAATTCCGGCCAGCGGCGATTCGACGCGCGTCCATTCGAGATTGAGCTTGGCTTCGCGCAGGCGCGCCTTGGCGGCAAGGAGGTCGGCGTGGCTGATCGCCTTGGAGGATGTCGCGTCGTCGTATTCCTTCTGGCTGATGGCTTTCGACTGCACCAGGGGCGCAAGTCGTACGGCTTCCCGTTCGGCCTGCTCGTAACGCGCTTCGGCGGCGGCAACGTCGGCCTCGCCGCGGGCCACTGACGCTTCGAATGGTGCCGGGTCAATGGTGAATAGCGATTGCCCGGCCTTGACCTTGGCCCCTTCGACGTAGTTGCGCTTCTGCAGGATGCCGGTAACCCGCGCGCGTACCTCCACCTCACGGGAACCGAGCGTCTGCGCGGCGTATTCGAGTGTGATCGGCAGAGTTTCCTCCTGCACCGTCACGACGGAGACGGGAACCGGCCCGCCGCCGAACATGCCCCCCTTGCCTCCCTCGGGTGCCTTGCCGCAAGCCGCGAGAATCAGCGAGGCGATGATCGCCGGCGCCAGGATGGATGCGCGGCGAGAGAACGGATGGGAGAGGGGGCAGGAATCAGAAAAACGAAAAACGGCTGGACGACGCGACATGGCGTTTCTCCGGGGGCGGGTCGCCCTCGGGGAGGGCGTCGGGTTGTTGACGGTTGACGTCGGGTATTTTACATACGTGCAGGAATGTATGTAAAGTCTTGCGCTAGAATACAGAGTGTTGTGATATAGACACCCGTACAGGGGGAGGTTCATGGTCAGGAAAACCAAGGAAGAGGCGCTGGAGACACGCAACGCGATTCTCAACGCCGCGGAAGTCGTCTTCCAGGAGCGCGGGGTCAGCCAGACCTCGCTCGGAGAGATCGCGGCGGCGGCGGGTGTGACGCGCGGGGCCATCTACTGGCATTTCGCCAACAAGGCCGACCTCTTCGACGCCATGGTCCAGCGCGTCTTCGGCGAACTCGAAGCCAAACTGGCCGAGTTCCAGGAGACGAGCCGCGAGAACCCCGTCGACCTGTTGCGCGAACTGGCCTTCCACTTTCTCGAACGCGTGGCCAACGACCCGAGTTACTTCCGGATGATCGAGATTTCCTGGCACAAATGCGAGTACGTCGGCGAGATGGCGGCGATCCGCGACAGTCACCTCGAATGCGGCAACCGCTACCTGTCGATTTCCGAGGAAGCGTTCCGCCTCGCGAGGGAGCGGGGCCACCTGCCCGCATCGGTCGATCCGCATTTCGCCGCGGTCGGGATGATGTCGGTGATCGACGGCATGGTGCTCAACTGGACGCTGGACAAGAAGTTGTTCCCGCTGTCCAGCTACGGCCCGGCGCTGGTCGATACCTTCCTCGCCGGCCTCGGCATGAAAATGACGCCCATCAAGGGCCAGTGAACAGCCCAAAAAAGGAGAAACAACATGGCGGCATCCCCCGAAACCGTCAGCATGGCGATGTTCTGCGACTTCGAGAACGTTGCGCTCGGCGTGCGCGACGCGAAGTACGACAAGTTCGACATCAAGCCGGTGCTCGAGCGCCTGCTGCTCAAGGGCAGCATCGTCGTGAAGAAGGCTTACTGCGACTGGGACCGTTACAAGGCCTTCAAAGCCACGATGCACGAGGCCAATTTCGAGCTGATCGAGATCCCGCACGTGCGCCAGTCGGGTAAGAATTCCGCCGATATCCGCATGGTCGTCGATGCGCTCGACCTCTGCTACACCAAGTCGCACGTCAATACCTTCGTCATCGTCAGCGGCGATTCGGACTTCTCGCCGCTGGTGTCCAAACTGCGCGAGAACGCCAAATACGTGATTGGTGTCGGCGTCAAGCAATCCACCTCCGACCTGCTGATCGCCAACTGCGACGAGTTCATCTTCTATGACGACCTGGTGCGCGAAAGCCAGCGGGCGGTGACACGGCGTGATCCCAAAGCTGCGCAGACCATGCCGCGCCTGTCGCCCGAGGAGATGGAAGGGCGCAAGAGCCAGGCCGTCGAACTGGCCGTGTCGACGTTCGAGGCGCTGGCCATCGAACGCGGCGAGAGCGGCAAGATCTGGGCGTCGATGCTCAAGGAGGCCATGAAGCGGCGCAAGCCCGATTTCAACGAGAGCCACTTCGGTTTCCGCAGTTTTGGCAACCTGCTCGAGGAAGCACAGGCGCGAGGCTTGCTGGAGGTTGGTCGCGACGAGAAGTCCGGTGCCTTCGTGTCGCGCAGCGTGATCCACTCGGGACGTTCCGAGACGGCCATTGCGCCCTTCGAGGAGGCATGCGTTCAACCCGAAGAGCCGAAGGCAGCAGAAGCGCCGATCGCCGAGGAACATGCTGCGGCGCCAAAGCGCCGCAGCCGTGGCCGCGGAAAAGGCGCCGGAAAGGATGCCAACAGATCCCAGGAGCAAGCAGCGGATGTCATGCATCCGGCCGGAGCGCCAGCGCCCGCCACAGACCATGTCGAGGAGAAGGCAACGGTGCCCGTTCCGATCGCCGCCAACGGTGCCGAAACGCACCCGGAGCCACCCAGCGAAGCATCAGCGTTGCCCGAAGGCGCTACCGAATCGGAATCCACGCCTCCGAAGCGGCCGGCCTCGCGCGGGCGTCGGCCACGCAAGCCGAAGGCGGTCACACCGGCGGAATGACCCGCCGGGGTTATGCCTCAGGAATTGCGCTCGTTCCGCGCCGGGACGGTTGCTTCGCCGGCTCTGGCGTACTGAATCGACAGCTCGTCGAGTACCTCCAGGATGCGTTCACTGCTGGTCGCCACGTTTTTCGGGTTGCTCGACTCCGAATTGTTCATGCCGGCAAGCGATTGCTCGAAGAAGAACCACTGGGTCCGGGCAAGATCGAGTATCCGTCGATTGGCTTCGGAATTTTCCGGCGCGGTCGCGAGCTCGTTCAAAGCGGACGAGAATTCGCGCCGCGCCTGTTCGATATCGATGTGCAGCCCAGTGGACTTGTCGCCGGCGTAGGCTGTGAGGTAGAGGCGTGCTAGGCGTTGCACGAGCATGCCTTGGCGTAGCGTCAGGTCGAGCAGGCGGGACGCCGGGGTGCTTGCTCCGAGTTCGAAATTCGTGGCCAATCTGCCGGAGAGCATGGCCAAGTCGTCGGCGTGGATGAAAATCCGCTCACGGTTCTGCGGGGTGAAGGGCAGGTCGCAGTCGCGCCTCATCTCCTCCCAGACCTTTCTCGTGCGCTCCATCAGTTGCTGAGACTTCTCGGCCATGGTCGAGCGCATCAGGCCGGAAACGTCGGTATCAATCTGGCGCGTGGCCTGCATGACCTGGCGTCGTGCCCTTTCCGCCTCGAGCCCCATGCCGATCTGCTGGTAGAGCTTGGCGATCCGCTGCGCCTGCTGGCGAATTCTTCCAGCGCTGGCGATCTGGTTTGAAACGGCGGCATTATCCGTGAGCGATTTCGTGTTACCGCCCTGAGCGGCGTGTGCAAGACTGCCGAAGCATGCTCCTGCCAGGATGCCCAGCATGGCCGCAATGAGAAAGGGTTTGAGATAGCACTCCCAGCAACGGAAGGCGATCAGTGCGATTTGGTTTTCCATGCCGCCATTTCAGCATGGCGATGTTGCAGGCGCGTTTCAGCGGGACTATTGGAACGCCCCGGGAGCCAGCGCGCTGCCAGGCGAAATCGGGCGTTGCCCTGCGGGAAGCGTGAACTCCGCCTTGGGCAGCAGATCGGAATCGCGTGCTGTGCCGGGAATCCGCACTTGCCCGCGGAGCGGCGAGTCCGACTTCAGCCGTAGGGGGAATCCGGCGTAGGTAATCAGGTCCCCCCTCGGGGCGGAGAGATTGCCTTCAAAGCGCCCCTGCGGCGGAGGGAAGAGGTCGCCGTTCCCAACGGTCAGGTTGTTGATGATCCAACTCTCGGTGCTTGCGGGGAATTTCTCCGTTCCCAATTTGACGAAAGTCCCGGCGTGCCGGTCGTTTACCAAGGTGTTGTGGGCGAAGTAGAGCGCATTGTCTGGCCAGCGGGGGCCTTCGGAACCGTAAGAAACCAGCACGGAGTTGTCCGCAGTGGCGCTTTTTTCAATGACATTGCCGATGACGTAGGCAACGCCGCCGTTGGCGAATTCCAGTTCGTAGGAGGCACGACCTCCCGGCCCGTCGGCCAGCAGGTTGTAGCGCACATGATTTTCCCGGGCGCGTGACTTGACGAGGTGTCCCCTGTAACCGTTTGAAAAGCGGCTCCCGGTGAGAATGAACCGGCCGATGGCTCCAACGTAAAGCAGGTGGTGCAGATCGCCTTCGTGGCGCGGGGCGTCGGCAAACTCACTGTCGCTGATTTCAAGCGTCAACTCCGGCGAGTTGCCGGTGAGAATTCCCATCTCGTTGTCGATAAAGGCGCAGCGATGGATACTCAGGTGACCCTTTTCAAAGCGAATTCCGGCCCCGTTTCCGTCCCGGACGCGCACGCCCCGGAACTCAATGTTTTCAACACGTACGTTACCTCCGCGGATGACCCACAGCCCCTTGCCTTCCGCGCTCTTACCGTCAGCGATCAACACTGGCCGCGCGGCCTTGCCGCGGATGACGAGGTTGTTTTGTGTCCATACGGCTGGCTGGCCGCGGTATTCGCCGGGAAGGATTTCAATGATGTCGCCATCTCGGGCCGACTTGGCGGCTTCGCTGATGGTCCGGATTTTTTCCTGCGGTCCGACAACGAAGGTGGTTGGTCGAGTGGAGTCGGCACTGGTGCCGGTATGCTGTTCCTCGACCGCAATCAGCTTGCCATCGGGGCTGCGCCGGATGTCTCCCTTGTAGGCCGGCGAGTCCGGAAGGCCATGCGCTGGTTGGGCTTGGCTGCCGACAGTGGCGAACAACAACAGGCCGATGGCAATAAGGATTCGGAGCATGGTGGCCTCCAGCGCTTTGAAAAGCATCGGAAATCATTGTAGTCCGATTGCAAATGAAACGCCCCTGACGGAGAGATTCCGCCAGGGGCGCTGAAAAACGACGGAGCGATCAGCTCGGCAGGTAACGAACCCTCAGCACCCCCTGGATCGCCGCCAGCTGGTCGATCACCGGCTGCGGGATTTCGGTTTCAACGTCGACCAGTGTGAAAGCGAGTTCCCCGCGCGACTTGTTCATCATATTGTTGATGTTCAAGCCGGCGCAGGCCAGCGCGGTCGAGATCTGCCCGAGCATGTTCGGCACGTTGGCGTTGGCGATCGCCAGCCGGTAGCGAGAGCCGCGCGGCATGGCGATGTTCGGGAAGTTGACCGAATTGAGGATGTTGCCGTTCTGCAAGTAGTCGGCAACCTGATCGGCAACCATGATCGCGCAGTTCTCCTCGGCTTCTTCCGTGGACGCGCCGAGATGCGGGATGGCCACAGCGCGCGGGTGCTGGCGCAACAGGTTGGTCGGGAAGTCGCAGATGTAGGCTTGCAGCCGGTTGGCGTTCAACCCGTCGATGACCGCCTGCGTGTCGACGATGCCCTCGCGGGCGAAGTTGAGCAGCACGCTGCCCTTCTTCATGATCTTGACGCGCTCGGCGTTGATCAGGTTCTTGGTCGTCGGCAATAGCGGCAGGTGCAGGCTGATGAAGTCCGAATGCTTGACCAGTTCCTCGATGCTGGATGCCTTCTTCACTTGCGAGGGCAGGCGCCAGGCGGCTTCCACCGTGATCTCCGGGTCGATGCCTATGACCTTCATGCCGAGGTTGAGGGCTGATTCGGCCAGGATTGAGCCGATGGCGCCGAGGCCGACGATGCCCAGGGTGCTGCCGCGCAGTTCGCGGCCGACGAACTGCTTCTTCTCGGCCTCGACCGCCTTGTGCAGGTACTCGTCGTCGCCTTGCAGCGTATTGGCGAAGTTGAGCGCCGGGACGACGTTGCGCACGCCGATCAGCATGCCGGCGATCACCAGCTCCTTGACGGCGTTGGCGTTGGCGCCGGGCGTGTTGAACACGACGATGCCCTTGTCGCTCATCGCCTTGATCGGGATGTTGTTGGTGCCGGCGCCGGCGCGGCCGACGGCCAGCAGGCTGGCGGGAATCTCCAGCTTGTGCATGTCGGTCGAGCGCACCAGGATGGCTTCCGGATCGGTCACGTCGTTGCCTACCACGTAGGTGTCAGGCAGGCGCGAGAGGCCCTGTTTCGAGATCGCGTTGAGCGTCTTGATTTTGCGTGTCATGGATTCTCCCTTGGCGTCAGGACGATCAGGCTTTCGTCTTCTCGAATTCCTTCATCCAGTCGGCGAGCGCCTGGACGCCCGCAACCGGCATGGCGTTGTAGATGGAAGCGCGCATGCCGCCAACCGAGCGGTGGCCCTTGAGCTGGATCATGCCGCGATCCTTGGCGCCCTTGAGGAATTCCTCGTCGAGGGCGGCGTCCTTGAGGGTGAAGGGGATGTTCATCAGCGAGCGGTTCTCGCGTGCGACCGGCGAACTGTAGAAGCTGGAGGCGTCGAGCACGTCGTACAGGATCTGCGCCTTGGCGCGGTTGACCTTTTCCATCGCGGCGAGGCCGCCTTTGGCCTTGAGCATCTTGAAAACCAGGCCGGCGATATAGACGGCGTAGGTCGGCGGGGTGTTGTACATCGAGTCATTCTCGGCCTGGATCGCGTAGTCCATCATCGTCGGAGTGCCGGCGACGGTCTGGCCGAGCAGGCCTTCTCGCACGATGACGATGGTCAGTCCGGCCGGGCCGATGTTCTTCTGCGCGCCGGCATAGATCAGGCCGAACTTCGACACGTCGATCGGGCGCGAGAGGATGTTGGAGGACATGTCGGAAACCAGCGGTATCGCACCGGTATCCGGCGTTCCGAAGATTTCCACGCCGCCGATCGTCTCGTTCTGGGTAATGTGCACATAGGCCGCGTTCGGATCGAGTTTCCACACGGACTGCGCCGGGGCGTAGGAGAAGTTCTTGTCCTCGGAAGACGCGATGACGTTCACGGCGCCATATTTCTTGGCTTCCTTGATCGCCTTCTTCGACCATTCGCCGGTGTTCAGGTAGTCAGCCGAGGCCTTGCCGCGCAGCAGGTTCATCGGCACCATGGCGAATTGAAGCGAGGCGCCGCCCTGCAGGAACAGCACCTTGTAGTTGGCCGGGATGCCCATCAGTTCGCGCAGGTCGGCTTCGGCCTCGGCCTGGATGCTCATGTATTCCTTGCCGCGGTGCGACATTTCCATCACCGACATGCCGCTGCCATGCCAGTTCACCAGTTCGGCCTGGGCCTGTTGCAGAACCTCTAGCGGAAGCGCGGCCGGGCCGGCGCTGAAATTGAAAACTCGATCCATGATGGATTGTCCTTTCTTGGAAAAATGAGGAATGCAGAACGTGGTTGGTGGAAATGAATATGCAATGCAGCGAACGCAGGAACAGACCATTCTAGCGAAAGAGGACGTGCCTGTGGGGGGGAGTTGAAGACCCGGGCGCTCGAGATGTCCCGGATCGAGGTCGTTTGGGTCTGGGCAACCGCGAGGGGAAAAAGTACCATCGGCAGTACAAGAATCCTGCCGGTCGCAAACCGTTCGGTCCATTATCAAGCTATGGTGGTTGCATGAAGGTCCTGCCAAGAAACCTGTTGTTCTGCGCGGTTTTCGCGAGCGCGATGGTGTGTGCGCAGGAGCGGATAGGGGAACCGCAGGGTGAGACAACGGAAAAGGCATTTCTGGGAATCACCGATCCGGAAATGCTCGGGGCCATTGCGCAGGCGCGTGCGAGCCTGGATCAGTTCCTGGAACTCGCCGAGCATCCCGAACCCGGCATGTCGGTGTTCAAGATGAAGGTGGTGATCCGGGACGGCGAGAACATCGAGTTTTTCTGGGTCACTCCGTTCCGTCGCGCCGAAGACGGGTTTGAGGGGGTGCTGGCCAACGAGCCGGATTTCGTCCGGAATGTGCGGCTCGGGGAAACCATCCGTTTTACGCGGGATGATGTGACCGACTGGGGCTATGTCCGTAATGGCCGCCAGGTGGGCAGCTTCACCTCATGCGTCCTGTTCAAGTATCTGCAGCCGCAGCTTGTCGATTACTTGCGCAGGACCAATGGTTTCGACTGCTGAGACCGGGCGTCAGATTTCCACGTTGTCGATGAGGCGTGGCGTGCCCAGGCGGCTCGCGGCCAGGACCACCAGCGCCTCGTCGCCGCCGGATGGAGCCAACAGGTCGGCCTGCCGGCGCACGGCGACGTAGTCGGTTTTCCAGCCATGGCCGTCGAGTTCGGCGATGGCTTCGCGCTCCAGTCGCGTGTAGTCGCGGTCACCGGCACGAATCGCGTCACGGATGCGGCGCAACTCGCGGTTCAGGCGCGGCGCCTCGTTACGCTCGTCCGGGGTCAGGTAGCCATTGCGTGACGACAGCGCCAGACCGTCTTCTGCGCGCACCGTCTCGCCGCCGACAATTTCCACCGGCAGCGCCAGTTGCCGTGTCATGTTGCGCAGGATCATCAACTGCTGGTAATCCTTCTTGCCGAGGATGGCCACCTGCGGCTGGACGATGTTGAACAGCTTGAGCACCACCGTGGCGACGCCGCGGAAATGTCCCGGGCGGAATTCCCCTTCGAGCAGGTTCTGGATGTCCGGCGGATCGACCAGGTATTGCTGCGGTTCGGGATAGAGGTCCGCTTCCGTCGGCGCGAACAGCACGGCGACCCCAGCTTCGCGCAGCTTCTCGCAGTCATCCGCGAAGGTCCGCGGGTACTTGTCGAAATCCTCGTTGGGGCCGAACTGCAGGCGGTTGACGAAAATGCTGGCCACCACGGTGTCGCCATGCGCGTGCGCCTGACGCATCAGGGCGATGTGGCCCTCGTGCAGGTTGCCCATGGTCGGGACAAAAACGATGCGCTGGCGGTTCTTCAGCGCGGCGCGGGTATCGGAGATGGAGGAGTGGATTTGCATGGCTTCAATAACAGTGTTCCGGACCAGGGAAGCTGCCGTCCTTTACGGCAGCGGCGTAGGCCGCGAAGGCGCCGGTGATCGAGTCCTGGCCGGCCAGGAAGTTGCGCACGAAACGCGCCTTGCGGCCGGCCGCGACGTCGAGCATGTCGTGCAGCACCAGCACCTGGCCCGAGCATTCCTTCCCCGCGCCGATGCCGATCGTAGGAATGGACAGCTTGGCCGTGACCGAGGCGGCCAGGGGCGCGGGGATCGCTTCCAGCACGATTAGCGAGGCGCCTGCGTCCTGCTGGGCTTGCGCGTCGGCGAGCAGTTGCTCCGCACCGGCGGCATCCTTGCCCTGCACGCGATAGCCGCCCAGTTGGTGTACCGATTGCGGTGTGAGACCGACGTGGGCGCACACGGGAATGCCTCGCGATGCCAGGAAGCGGGTGGTTTCGGCCATGTCCTCGCCACCTTCCAGCTTGACCATCTGGGCGCCCGCGGCCATCAGCGTTACCGCATTGCGGTAGGCGGATTGCGGGCTTTCCTGGAAGCTGCCGAAGGGCAGGTCGCCGATGATCAGGGGGCGGGCGCAGCCGCGGGCGACGCAGGCGATGTGGTAGGCAATGTGGTCGACGGTCACCGGCAGGGTGGAATCGTGCCCCTGCACGACCATGCCGAGCGAATCGCCGACCAGGATCGAATCGATCCCGGCGGCATCGCAGGCCTGCGCGAAACTGGCGTCGTAGCAGGTCAGCA
This sequence comes from Propionivibrio sp., assembly GCA_029975435.1. Classification (GTDB taxonomy): domain Bacteria; phylum Pseudomonadota; class Gammaproteobacteria; order Burkholderiales; family Rhodocyclaceae; genus Propionivibrio. Next base: position 18,241 of record JARKPC010000125.1, read on the forward strand.
TGGCGATTTTTTCGCCGGCGGATTTCATTTTGGCCAGGTCGATGGTGGTAAGCCGTCGCGTGACGGAATGCTTGGACATGGATCAGTCCCCTCTGTTGAAGTATTCGCGCGGTCCGCGCATGGCGTCGATGCGCTGGACCAGAAGCAGGAAATCGTCAGGGTTATCGACGAAGTTCAGGTTTTCCGAATTGACCACCATGACGGGAGCCGCCTTGTAGTCATGGAAAAAGCGGGTATAGCTCTCGCCGAGAAGCGTCAGGTAGTCGTCGCCGATCTTTCGCTCCATGTCGACGCCGCGCTTCCTCACGCGGCTGATCAGTGTCTCCGGCCTGGCCTGCAGGTAGATCACCAGGTCCGGCGCGGCGCTGGCTTGCTGGGAGACGCGGTCATAGATCTGGCGGTACAGCCGGTATTCGTCCTCGCTGAGCGTCAGGCTGGCGAACAGCAGTTCCTTTTCCATCAGGTAGTCGCTGACCACCGTGCGCGGGAACAGGTCCGGCTGCGCCAGGTCGCGCATCTGGTCCAGCCGCTGGAACAGGAAGAACAATTGCGTCTGCAGCGCGTAACGCTGCTGGTTCTGGTAGAAGCGGGCCAGGAAGGGATTGGCCTCCGGTTGCTCGAGCAGGAGGTCCGCTTCGAGATGCTCGGCCAGGCGCCGGGCCAGGCTGGTCTTGCCGACGCCAATGGGGCCTTCGACGACGATGTGGCGGGCGGAGGCCAGCAGCTTGCGATGCGTCATGTCCGTACGTCCGGCGCCATTAGTTCTGCAGGCAGAGTTGGTCCGGCGCTTTCTCGCCGTGCTGTGCCATGCGTTCGAGGCATTCCTGCACCGTGACGCTCGCCGCCTCCATCTGTTCGACGGCGGCCAGTCCTCCGGCGAAATCGCCGGCCTGGTAAGCCTCGATGGCGGCTTTGCCCTGACGGTGGACCTCGGCGTGCGGGGTCTCCATCGACCGGTAGCCGTCGAGGTGCGAGAAGCGTGCTTTCCCTTCACCCTCGTAGTACCAGTGCCCGAGACGGCACGTCGTCTGGCTGGCGATTTCGTCGGCGCGCTTGTCCTGTTGTCCCATGAATACCTGGTAGATCTCGAACTTGAATACCAGGTGGTCGATCTTGGCCAGTTCGACAAAGCTGCGCAAGGCCGCCACGGCGATCGTCTGCTCCATTTTTTGCGCGATGTGGGTAATGCCGCTGATGTCTGATGAGGCTTGCTCTCCCTGCGAACTGAATGCTTCCGACTGTTCTGCCAGTTGGCCGATGCTGCTGTTGGCGGAGGAAGTCTCGCTCTGGATGTTCGACACCAGTTGCGAAATGTCGGCCGTGGCGCGCGTCGTGCGCTCCGCCAGCTTGCGCACTTCATCGGCGACGACAGCGAAGCCGCGGCCGGCTTCGCCGGCGCGGGCCGCCTCGATTGCGGCGTTGAGCGCCAACAGGTTGGTCTGGTCGGCGATTTCCTTGATCAGATTGACGATGCCGCCAATCTGCTCGGCGCTGTTGCGCAGGCTGATGACCTTTTCCATCGCGCTGCGCGAGTTGCTGGCCAACTGGTTCAGATCGCGGCTGATCGAATGCACCGAATCGCGGCTGGCGCTGGTCATGGTCCCCGCTTCGACACTGCCTCTTCGCTCCTCGAGCAGGTTGCCGGCCAGCGCGGCCAGGGTCTGCTGCGATTCGACCAGCGACGAACGGTAAGAGCGCAGCGACGTGAATAGCCTTTGAAATTCCTGGTTGCGCTGTTCGGTACCGGAACAGCGTTGCACGCTTTCGTCACGCTGCTTTTCGACAGCGGCGAGTTGTTCGCGCAGAGCACGATTTTCCTGGGTAAGTTCTCCGACCCTGCGTTCGAGTTCACTGATTTTCTTGTTGTTGCCAAACATGCGCTTTCCCTCCGTGTCGTTACTCTGAAGACGACCGGTTGTACCGGACGCCAGAAATCGCGCCTAGCATACACAGGGCAACCCAAAAATGGTCAAGTTTCAGGAAGGGCGCCATTGATTCAAGCGGCCAGCTTCTCGATGGGCTGCATGCTCACCGCAGGCAACCAGGCGGCGGCGCTGCCGCGTCCGGGGATGGCGCAGCCCGGAGCGATTTCCACCAGCGGTGCCAGAACGAAGGCGCGCAGGTGCATGCGCGGGTGCGGCAGCTGCAGTTCCGGTGTGTCGAGCGTTTCGCCCTCGTAAAGCAGCAGGTCGAGATCGAGCGTGCGTGGGGCATGTCGATAGTCGCGCCGCCGGCCGAATTGTGCCTCGATGGAGAACAGGGCCGCGAGGAGCGCCTGCGGCGCAAGCGAAGTCTCCAGCGCGGCGACGGCATTGATGAAATCCGGTTGCCCATGGATGCCGACCGGAGCGGTACGGTACAGGGAGGACGCGCGCAGCAGGCGGGACCCTGGCAGTCGTGCCAAAGCCTCCAACGCGGCGCGGACCTGCGCGACGGGATCGGCGAGGTTGGCGCCGAGGGCGACGAAAGCCAGTGGCATTGGGAATCTCGAATTACGGAGTGGTTTCCGCAGGCGTCGATTGTTCGGGCTTGCGCTTGCGGCGCCGGCGTTTTTTCTTTTCGTCCGGCTTCTGCGGCAGCAGCATGGCAGCCCGCGTTTCGCCGTCGGCGTCGAGGAAGTCCGACCACCACTCTGCGAGTTCCGCCTCGACCTCGCCGGATTCGGCGCGCAGCAGCAGGAAATCCAGGCTGGCCTTGAAGCGTGGCTGCTCCAACAGGGCATACGGACGCTTGCCGGAGCGTTGCTCGAAGCGCGGCTGCACCGACCAGATGTCCTTGATATCGCCGGCGACGCGGCGCGTGATGGCCAACTTTTCGGCCTGCACCTCGAGTACTTCGTCCATGGCCTGGAAAAGCGCGGGAATCGGGCGTTCACCTCCGGACTTGAGAGCCTCCCATTTGGCCAGAACTTCGTGCCAGAGCAACGTGGCGAACAGGAAACCCGGGGATATCGGTTTGCCTTCACGGACGCGCCGGTCGGTATTTTCGAGCGCCAGCATGACGAAGCACTCGCCGAGCGGTTGGTCGAGGATTACGTCGAGCATCGGCAGCAGGCCGTGATGCAACCCCTCGGCGCGCAATTGCTGGACACATTTCACGGCCTGGCCGGACGTCAGCAGTTTGAGCATCTCGTCGAACAGGCGAGAAGGCGGGATATTTCCCACCAGTTCGGCGAGTTCTCCGATCGGTCGGCGCGTGGCCGGTTCGATCGCGAAATCCAGCTTCGCGGCCAGACGGACGGCGCGCAGCATGCGCACCGGGTCTTCGCGATAGCGGGTCGCCGGGTCGCCGATCATGCGCAGCGTTTTCTGCTTCAGGTCGGCGAGGCCGTGGTGGTAGTCGACTACCGTTTCCGCAACCGGATCGTAATACAGGGCATTGACCGTGAAGTCGCGGCGCGCCGCATCCTCTTTCTGGGAACCGAACACGTTGTCGCGCAACACCCGGCCCTGCTCGTCGGTGTGCGCCCGGTGGCTGTCCTGCTGCCCGTGATGGCCGCGAAAGGTGGTGACCTCGATGGTCTCCTGACCCATCATGACATGCACGATCTGGAAGCGGCGGCCGATGATGCGCGAGCGCCGGAAGCACTGGCGCACCTGTTCCGGGGTGGCGTCGGTGGCTACGTCGAAATCCTTGGGCTTGAAGCCGGCCAGCAGGTCGCGCACGGCGCCGCCGACGACGTAGGCCTGGTAGCCGTTTTCCTGCAGGGTTTCGACGGTGCGCCTGCTGCCGCTGCTGATGGCGTCGCGGCGGATGCCGTGCTTGCTGTGGGGGATTACCGAGGGATCCCCCGTGTGTCCGGGTGCCTTGCGGCCGAGGACTCGGGAAATGAATTTGCGAATCATCGCTGGTTTATTCTTGCTCTTGGGGTGCGGCTAAAAGGTTGAATGATAACCGAATTCGGAGGAGGGGGAGGATCTCGGGAATCCCGGTTGGTCTTGCCGTCTACGCTTCGATCAGCCGTGGAGTTTCAACACCGGCCAGCCGGCGGCCTGCGCGTGGGCGAGGAGCGTGGGGTCGGGATCGACGGCCACCGGGTCGCTGACGCGCGAGAGCAGCGGCAGGTCGTTGAGCGAGTCGCTGTAGAACCAGCTGCGTTCGAAGTTGCTCCACCAGAAGCCCATCGATTCCAGCCAGGCTTCGACACGCGTGATCTTGCCGTCGCGGAAAGCCGGTGTGCCGCGCGGCTTGCCGGTGAATTGGCCGTTTTCCTGTGCCGGAATCGTGGCGATCAGGTTCGATATGCCGAATTCGAGGCAGATCGGCCCGGTGACGAAGCTGTTGGTGGCGGTGACCAGGGCGCACAGGTCGCCGTCGGCGAGGTGCCGATTGACCAGCGCCCGTGCACGGTCGTTGATGATCGGGCGGATGCAGGTGGTCATGAATTCGTCGTTCCAGGCGTCGAGTTGAGAACGCGTGTGGCGTGCCAGCGGATGCAGCTGGAAATCCAGGAACTCATGGATGTCGAGCGTGCCGGCTTTGTACTGCGCATAGAAATACTCGTTCTTTGCTTCGTGTACTTCAGGGTCGAGCACTCCCTTGGTAATCAGGAATTGTGCCCATTCGAAGTCGCTGTCGCCGGACAGCAGGGTGTTGTCGAGATCGAACAATGCAAGGTTCATGGTGCCGTCTCAAAATGGAGAGTGTTGCAGGACTTCGCGCAGCAGGGGCAGCGTGATCGGCCGCTTGTGCTCCAGCGAATACCGGTCCAGCGCAACGAGGAAGGCCATCAGGCTGCGCATGTCGCGCGGTACGCGGGCCAGCAGGTAGTCGAGCGCTCCGGCCGGCAGGGTCAGTCCGCGGGCGGTGGCCTGCGCGGACAGCGCCGAGATTTTTTCCTCATCGCGCAAAGTGTGCAGTCGGAAGATCAGCCCGGAACCGAGCCGGGTACGCAGATCCTCGCGCAGCTCGAGTTGCAGCGGCGGTTGCGAGGCCGCCGTCAAGAGACGTCCGCCATTGGCGCGCAGACGGTTGAACAGATTGAACAAGGCAATCTGCCCGGAGGCGTCGAGTGCGTCGACATTGTCCACCGCGAAGTGGTCCGATGCGTCGCCTGTCACTTCATCCATTCCAGGCAGGTCGGGGAAGGCGCTGGCGTCCACGTAGTGGGTGGTGCAGGCACGCAGCAGATGCGTCTTCCCCGCGCCGGATTCGCCCCACAGGAACAGGAATGGCTCGTGTCTGCGCACGCGCGTCCAGGCCGCCAGCGCGGTCAGCGCTTCGGCGTTTCCACCGGGAACGAAGTTGTCGAGGCTGGGCGGGTTTTCCGGCAGCAAATCAAGGACTAATTGGCGCATGGGAGAGGCGCGCAGAGGCGGGCAACTGCACGCAGAACCGGGATTTCGGATAAAATTCACGCTTTTCGCAACGAGCCACGGATTCTACCACCACCGTGCGCTCAACCCTCGTTCGGGACCTCAAGATGACACAGCAATCGCCGCATTCCTCCCCATCCCTTTCCTATCGCGATGCCGGAGTGGATATCGATGCCGGAGACGCCCTCGTCGAACGCATCAAGCCGTTCGCCAAGAAGACATTGCGCGAAGGTGTCCTCGGCGGTCTCGGCGGCTTTGGTGCGCTGTTTGAAGTACCCAAGCGTTACCGCGAGCCGGTGCTGGTGTCCGGGACCGACGGGGTGGGCACCAAGCTCAAGCTGGCCTTCGACCTGAAGCGCCACGATACGGTCGGTATCGACCTGGTAGCCATGAGCGTCAACGACGTCCTGGTGCAGGGCGCTGAACCGCTGTTCTTCCTGGATTATTTCGCCTGCGGCAAGCTCGATGTGGATGTCGCGGCCAGCGTCATCCAGGGCGTCGCCAAGGGGTGCGAATATGGCGGCTGCGCGCTGATCGGCGGTGAAACGGCCGAGATGCCCGGCATGTATCCGGAAGGCGAATACGACCTGGCCGGCTTTGCCGTGGGCGTCGTCGAAAAATCGGCCGTGATTACCGGCAAGGACATCGTGGCCGGCGACGTGGTGCTCGGCCTGCCATCCTCCGGCGCGCATTCCAACGGCTATTCGCTGGTGCGCAAGATTCTCTCCGTGGCCAAACCCGACCTGAACGCTCCGTTCGACGGGGATCGTACCCTGGCCGACGCGATCATGGAACCGACACGCATCTACGTGAAGCCGATGTTGGCCCTGATGGCCGAGTTGCCGGTCAAGGGCATGGCGCACATCACCGGCGGCGGTTTAACCGAAAACGTGCCGCGCGTACTGCCGGCCAATGTCAAGGCGGTGATCGACCAGTCGGCCTGGCAGCGTCCCAGACTCTTCCAGTGGCTGCAGAGCGCCGGCAACGTGGCCGAGAGCGAAATGCACCGCGTGTTCAACTGCGGTATCGGCATGTGCGTCGTCGTGGCCAGGGAAAATGTGCAACAGGCGCTGACACTGCTGCGTGCCGCCGGAGAGAATGCGCTCGAAATCGGCCGTATCGAGGCTCGCCAGGACGGCGAGGCGCAAACCATCGTCGTCTGACCGGAATGCTGCTCGGCCCCGAGCAATTCCTCGGTTTCCTCGCGGCGGCGATGCTGATCACCGTGTCGCCAGGGCCGGACAACCTGATGGTGCTCGGCTTCGGCATCTCGCGCGGACGTGCCGAGGGTATTGCCTTCGGCCTCGGCTGTGGGCTCGGTTGCCTGAGCCACACCCTGCTGGCGACGCTCGGTGTCAGCGCGCTGATCGCGGCTTCGCCTGCCGCGTTCCTGACCCTGAAAATCTGCGGTGGACTTTATCTGATCTGGCTCGGCGTCCAGGCGCTGCGCAGCCGAGGTCAGGTTAAAGTGACGGAAGCCACGGGCGGAGACGATTCACTGGCCCGTCTTTTTACCCGGGGAATGTTGGCCAACGCCATCAACCCCAAGGTTGTCCTGTTCTTCCTCTCCTTCTTGCCGCAATTTGTCATCGCCGAACACGGCCATATTGCCTGGCAGACGGCACAGTTGGGCCTGGTGTTCACCGTTCAGGCGGCGCTGTTGTTCGCCCTGCTGGGTTACTTTTCGGGCAGCGTCGGGCAATGGCTGCAACGCCACGGCCGCGCTGGCGTATGGCTCGATTGGCTGGCGGGGACGATCTTCGTGGCCCTCGGCGTGCGGCTGATCGCGGCGCGTTGAGCGCCGGCGTTACGCCTCCGTGTCGATCTCCGGGTAAGGTCCCGATTTGCGGCGGCTGGGCGTGGCCCGTGTGTCGAGCAGCACGTCCTGCTGGTTCTGGCGGCGGTCTTGCCGTCGGCGTTCTTCGTAGGCGTCGGAACGGCGATGTTCCAAACGTTGCTGGTCGTTCGCGGCGTCTTTCGCCTGCTTTTCCATGAGCCGGGAGCGCGCACGAGCCAGCGCGTCGCGGCTGGCGGCGAGGCTGTCGACCGGTTCAGCCCGCTGTTCTTCGGCGGGCGATTGCTGCATCTTCTGCTTGAAGAACCGGAACACGGCTTCTTCCGGGATTCTCATGGGCGATCCTTGGCTTTCCGTGAATCTGAATGATGTAACGGACTCATTTGTCTCATCTTTAGAGGCCAATCGCGGATAGTGTGAAAGAATCGTGATGCCGCCCGGTGCTGTCCAATTGATTGTTGCTTGGGTACACTGGCCAGTTTCTGCCTGTAGGGGCGGCTTCTTGACTTCCCCTTTTTTCCAACTCGCATGCATCGGACGCGTATGTCGCACCGGAATCGTCATTCTTTGGTTTTACTGATTGCCATTGCCGGCTTGCTGGCGGCCGCTTATTGGGCGTATGTCGCCTATCGCGGAGCGCCTTCGGCTGTGGCCATTTCCGGCAATCCGTCGGCCAGCGCGCCACCCGGCATGCCGAAGGGCGGTGGAGCGCCGGCAAGCATGGCCTTGCCGGTGGAAACCGTAATCGTGGCGGCCAGCGAACTGGCGCTCGACGCGACGGCGGTCGGATCGTTGCGCTCGAACGAGTCGGTAGTGTTGCGCCCGGAAACGGCCGGCCGGATCGCGGTAATCAATTTCAAGGACGGCTCTGCGGTCGCCAAGGGAAGCCTGCTGGTCGGACTCGACGCGGCCATGCAGTCGGCCGAATACGATCAGGCCAAAGCCAATCTCGGACTGGCGCAGATGAACCTCAAGCGCTCGAGAGAACTGTTCGAGAAGAAATTCGTCAGCCAGCAGGCTTTGGACAACGTCGAGGCGGCGCTCAAGGTGCAGGAGGCCGCGCTGGCACTGGCTCAGGCCAAGCTCGAGAAGATGCGCATCAAGGCGCCCTTTGCCGGCGTGGTCGGCATCCGCAACGTGAGCGTCGGCGACTACGTCAAGGAAGGCCAGGAGTTGGTCAATATCGAGGATATCAGCACGCTGAAAATCGACTTCCGCCTGCCCGAGTCCTATCTTGGGCAAGTCAGGCCGGGGCAATTGCTCGAAGTGGCGACCGACGCGCTGCCGGGGCGCAGTTTCGAGGCGCGCATCGAGGCGATCAATCCGCTGGTCGACACGGCCGGGCGGGCTGTCTCCTGCCGGGCGCATCTGTCGAATGCCGACGGCCGCCTGCGCCCGGGCATGTTTGTGCGCGTCCGCCTGATATTCGAGCAGCGCGGCAACGTGTTGATGGTACCCGAGCAGGCCATCGTTCCAGACATGAAGGCGCCGTTCGTCTATCGCGTGCAGGACGGCAAGGCCGTACGTGCGCCCGTGAGAACCGGATTGCGCCGCAATGCCCAGGTGGAGATCGTCGACGGGCTCAGGTCCGGCGATGAGATCGTTGTTGCCGGACAGATGAAACTGCGCGACGGTGTCCCGGTCAAGGCCGCGTCGGCCGGGGCCGCGCAATGAAGATTTCCGATCTGTGCATCCGGCGGCCGGTTTTCGCCACGGTGCTTTCGCTCGCCGTCATGTTGATCGGGCTGGTGTCGTACACCCGGTTGCCGGTACGCGAATACCCGAAAATCGACGAGCCGGTGGTGACCGTCGATACGACCTACCGCGGCGCTTCGGCCGAAATCATCGAGTCGCAGATCACCAAGCCGTTGGAGGATTCGCTGGCCGGCATTGAAGGCGTCGATGTCATTACCTCGATATCCCGGCAGGAGAACAGCCAGATTTCCGTGCGTTTCAAGCTCGAGCGCAATCCCGATTCGGCGGCTTCGGACGTGCGCGACCGCGTTTCCCGCGTGCGCAACCGCTTGCCGACGGACATCGACGAACCGGTGATCGCCAAGGTCGAAGCGGACGCCAGCCCGATCATCTGGATCGCCTTCTCGTCCGACAAGCATTCGGCGCTGGAAGTCACCGATATCGCCAACCGCTTGGTCAAGCCACGCTTGCAGACGCTGACGGGCGCCGCGGACGTGCGGGTCTTCGGTGAGCGCAAGTTCGCCATGCGCATCTGGCTCGACCGCGACCGCCTGGCAGCGTTCAGTCTGACCCCACAGGATGTCGAGGACGCATTGCGTCGGCAGAACGTGGAAGTGCCGGCCGGCCGTATCGAAAGTTCCAACAGGGAATTCTCGGTGGTAGCCAAGACCGATCTGGTCAAGCCGGAGCAGTTCGCCAACATCATCGTCAAGCAGGCCAGCGATGCGCGCGGCAGCTACCCGGTACGCATCGGAGATCTTGGAAAGGTGGAAATCGGCGCCGCTTCCGAACGCAGCGCCGTACGCTTCAAGGGCCGGCCTGCGGTTTCTGTCGGCGTGATCAAGCAGGCCACGGCCAATCCGCTCGAACTCTCGAAAGCGCTGCGCGCCGAGCTGCCGCGCATCGAGAGCGAGCTGCCCAAGGGCATGACGGTCGACATTGCCTACGATTCGTCGGTATTCATCGACCGCTCGATCAAATCGGTGTTTTCGACCATCGGCGAAGCGATCGCGCTGGTCCTGCTGATCATCTTCTTCTTTCTGCGCAACCTGCGCGCCACGCTGGTGCCGCTGGTGACGATTCCGGTGTCGCTGGTCGGCTCGTTCGCGCTGATGTACCTGTTCGGCTTCTCGATCAACACGCTGACGCTGCTGGCTCTGGTGCTGGCCATCGGCCTGGTGGTGGACGACGCCATCGTCGTGCTGGAGAACATTTTTCGTCACATCGAGGACGGCATGCCGCGCCGCGAGGCGGCGTTCAAGGGAGCGCGCGAGATTGGCTTCGCCGTAGTGGCCATGACCATCACCCTGGCGGCCGTGTATGCTCCGGTGGCTTTCATGACCGGGCGCACCGGCAAGCTGTTCATCGAGTTTGCGCTGACGCTGGCCGGCGCCGTGCTGGTGTCCGGCTTCGTGGCGCTGACCCTGTCGCCGATGATGTGTTCGCTGATGCTGCGCCACGAGGCAAAGCATTCGAAGGCCTTTGTGCTTGTCGAGGATTTCCTGAACTGGCTGACACAGGCTTACCGGAACGTGCTGACCGCACTGCTCGAGCGCCGGTGGATCGTCATGCTCGGTTTTATCGCGGTGGCCGTTGCCAGCGGACTGCTGTTCAAAGCGCTCAAGTCGGAATTGGCGCCGATTGAAGACCGGGGCGTCATCCTCGGCGTGTTCGTCGGGCCAGAAGGCGCGACGTTGGACTACACGGAAAAATATGCGCGGCAACTCGAAGATATCTACGGCAAAACCAACGACGTGGAGCGCTATTTCGTGGTGTCCGGCAATCCGACGGTCAATCAGGGCATCTCCTTCATTGGCCTGACCGACTGGACCCAACGTCAGCGCAGCGCCGGCGACGTGGTCAAGGAATTGTTTCCGCAGTTCATGCGCATTCCCGGGGTGCTGGCCTTTCCGGTGCAGCCGCCGTCGCTGGGGCAGAGTCCGCGCGAACGGCCGGTGAACTTCGTCGTGGTGACGTCCGCGTCGTATCCGGAATTGCTCGAGGCGACCAACAAGATCCTCGCGGAAGTGGCCAAGAACCCGGGCATGACCAACGTCGATACAGATCTCAAGCTGAACAAGCCGGAACTGGCGGTGTCGGTGAACCGCGACAAGTCGTCGGATACCGGGGTGCAGATCGAGACTGTCGGGCGCACGCTGGAGACCATGCTCGGCGGGCGGCAGGTCACGCGTTTCAAGCAGGATGGCGAGCAATACGATGTGATTGTGCAGGTGGCAAACACTGACCGGGCAACTCCGTCCGATATCCGCGACATCTTTGTGCGCGCCAGGGATGGCAGCATGATCCCGCTGGCCAACCTGATCAAGGTCGACGAGACGGTCAGCCCGCGCGAACTCAACCACTTCGGCCAGCGGCGCGCAGTGATCATCACCGCCAACCTGGCCCCAGGGTATACGATGGGCGAGGCGCTGACGTTCATGGAGCAGACCGCGAACAAGGTGCTGACGCCGGGTTATGCGATCGATTATTCGGGTCAGTCGCGCGAGTTCCGTACTTCGAGTTCCTCGCTGGCAATCACTTTCGTCCTGGCGCTGGCCTTTATCTACCTGGTGCTGGCGGCCCAGTTCGAGAGCTTCCGCGACCCGTTCATCATCATGCTGACCGTGCCGCTATCGATGGCCGGCGCACTCCTGGCGCTGTTGCTGTCCGGCGGAACGCTCAATGTCTATAGCCAGATCGGGCTGGTGACGCTGGTCGGGCTGATCACCAAGCACGGCATTCTGATTGTCGAGTTCGCCAATCAGTTGCGCGAAAGCGGTACGGCGGCCAAGCAGGCTGTCATCGAGGCGGCCGAATTGCGCCTGCGTCCGATCATGATGACCACCGGCGCCATGGTTCTCGGCGCCATTCCTCTTGCGATGGCGCGTGGAGCCGGAGCCGAGAGCCGCCAGCAGATTGGCTGGGTGATCGTTGGCGGCCTGCTGCTCGGCACCTTCTTTACCCTTTTCGTCGTACCCACGGTGTATAGCCTGATGGTCAGACGGAAGGTTTCCTCTCGCCAATGAGCGGCTTTACGCGGGGCTGGCTTTTCTGGTCGTCGAGGGGTATATTGAAATCGTGCCGTGATCAGCGGCAAGTCCGGCATGAAGTGGCAGCACCGCCGTGTTAGCTGGAGAGTTGATGGGAAATCATTGCAGGCTAATACCAAAGATGATTGAGTAGTACCCAGACGGCGTTGAGCCGAATACTCCGGCCAGGTGTGCCGGGGACGCAGTCCCGGAAGCCCATGCATGAACAGCATGGGCTTTTTTCATGGGTATCGGGTAGGCTGCGCCGCAGCCAGGGCGCTGGCAACGCGTTGCCCGACGCGGTCGCACAAATCGGACGCCAGACAGTCGTATATTTCCGGCTTGAGCGTGTTCGTCATCCAGGTGATCTGGCGCTTGGCGAGTTGGCGCGTGGCGTAGATGCCACGGTCGCGCATTTCCCGGCGCGGCGCGGCGCCGTCCTGCACCTCCCACACCTGCCGGTAGCCGACACAGCGCATCGAGGGCAATTCCAACGAGAGCGCGTACTTGCCGCGCAGGTGCGATACTTCGTCCTCCAGTCCGGCCTCCAGCATGGCGTCGAAGCGATCGGCGATGCGTGCGTGCAGCACGCTACGTTCGGAAGGGAGCAGGCCGAGCGAAAGAAAATCGTACGGAGGCTTCTGTTCCCGGCCTTCGCCAATCAGTTCGGACATCGGCCGCCCGGAAAGCCGGAAGATCTCCAGAGCACGCTGGATGCGCTGGGCGTCGGTGGCGTGCAGGCGCGCAGCCGTGACCGGATCGACCTTGGCCAGTTCGGCGTGTACAGCCGGCCAGCCGTGTTTGGCCGCAAGCGTATCGATCTCGGCACGGATATCCAGGTCGGCCTGCGGCAATTCGGCCAGCCCGGCGAGCAGCGCCTTGTAGTAAAGCATGGTGCCGCCGACAAGCAGCGGAACCTTGCCCCGGGAAACGATTTTGGCCATCGCCTCCAGCGCGTCGCGCCGGAAACGGGCGGCTGAATAGGCTTCTTCCGGGCTGATCAGGTCGATCAACCGATGCGGAAATCGCTCCAGGGTGGCGGGGTCCGGCTTGGCGGTGCCAATGTCCATGTCGCGGAAAACCTGCGCCGAATCGACGCTGATCAACTCGACCGGAAAACGCTCGGCCAGCCACATGGAAACGGCGGTTTTGCCCGATGCCGTCGGACCCATGAGCAGGATCGCGGGAGGAGCGAGCTTCATCGGCCGCGCAGGAACAGGGAGTCGAGTTCCTGCATTGTCAGTTGCGTCCAGGTCGGCCGGCCGTGGTTGCACTGGTCGGCGCGTTCGGTTTCCTCCATCTGGCGCAGCAACGCGTTCATCTCGGGTATGGAAAGCAGCCGGTGGGCGCGCACCGCGCCGTGGCAGGCCATCGTGGCCAGGAATTCATTGCGGCGCGCGGCCATCAGCTGGCTGACTCCATGCTCGCGCAGTTCGGCGAGCAGGCTGCGCACCAGCGCCGTCGGGTCGGCCGACTGAAGCAGGGCGGGGACGCTTCTCACTACCAGTTGCTTCGGACCCATCGGGGCGACGTCGAAACCGAGCCCGAGCAGCGCTTCCTTGAATTCCTCCGACGCCGCAACGTCCAGTGCATCGGCTGAGAAAACCGCGGGAATGAGCAACGCCTGGGTGGCCAATTTCTGCAGATCGACTGCGGTCTTGAGTTTCTCGTAGAGGATGCGTTCGTGCGCCGCATGCATGTCGACGAGGACCAGCCCACGCTCGTTCTGGGCCAGGATGTAGATGCCGTGCAACTGGGCCAGCGCGTAGCCGAGCGTCGGCGCATCGGCGGTTGCAGGCGCCGCGGTGGCGAGCGCCGGCGGGCTTGAGGACCTCTCTTGTGCCGTGACTTCGATCGCCGACTGGCTGAAGGCGTAATACGCGGCCATCGCCGGTTCGCCGACGCGCAACGATTGCTGGCGTGGTGGCGATTGGTTGAAACCGGACCATTTCGGATGCGTCACGCTCGGAGAGGGAGCAAGGTCCGGGCGCGGGAATGTCGCGGCGACCGGCAATGAGGCGTTAAGCGGGCTGGATAATGCCTTCTGCACGGCGTGAAAAACGAATTGGTGCACGGCGCGACTGTCGCGGAATCGCACCTCCGTCTTGGCCGGGTGGACGTTGACGTCGACCGTCGCCGGGTCGATATCGAGGAACAGGCAGTACGCCGGATAGCGGCTGCCGTGCAGCATGTCCTGATAGGCTTCGCGCAGGGCGTGGGCGAGCAGCTTGTCACGCACGAAGCGGCCGATGACGTAGCAGTACTGGGCGTCGCTGCGCGGCCGCGAGTGGGCCGGAGTGGCGCAGTGGCCGAAGACGCGCAGCAGGCCCGGGCCGGTATCGATGGAGCGCGATTCCTCGAGGAAATCCTCTCCGAGAATGGCGCCGGCGCGGCCCGCGGCGTCGCTCCGGGCGAGATGCAGGCTGACGCGCCCGTTGTGGGAAAGGGTAAAGGCAACGGCGGGGTTGGCCAGCGCGATGCGTTTCACCGCGTCGGCGCAATGGGCGAATTCGGTCGCCTCGGATTTAAGGAATTTGCGCCGCGCCGGGGTGTTGTAGTACAGGTCGCGCATCTCGACGACGGTGCCTGCGAGCAGCGCGGCCGGCTCCGGAGAGGCGCCCGGCTCGGCATTCAGACGCCAGGCGTGGGTTGCGCCGGCCTGCCGGCTGGTCAGTGTCAGGCGGGCGACCGAAGCGACGGAGGCCAGGGCTTCGCCACGGAAACCAAGCGTGGCGACACATTCGAGATCATCCAGCGAAGCGATCTTGGACGTGGCGTGGCGGGTCAGGGCCAACGCCAGTTCGTCGCGGGCGATGCCGCCACCGTCGTCGGTGACGCGTATCAGTTTGACGCCGCCTTCTTCGAGTTGTATCTGGATGGCCGTGCTGCCGGCGTCGAGCGCGTTTTCCAGCAGTTCCTTGAGGACCGACGATGGGCGTTCGACGACTTCGCCGGCGGCGATCTGGCTGATCAGCAGGTCGGGGAGAAGCTGGATGGCACGTGTTTGAGGCATGCCTCGATTATACCGGCCGGGGTGGCGTTGGCGGCGTCCGGCGGTCTGCGGAAATGGAATTACGGCCCGTCGGGTTTGAAGCCGGTTTCGGTGTAGATTGCGTCGATGATCTCCTGGCCGATGCGCGGGGCCATTTCCCGGTGGGTCTTGATCATCGCTTTCTTGAGTTCGAGCCTTTCCGCGGGCGTTGGGGAGTACACCTGGGTCTTGCCCGTTTCGATGATCCTGGCCAGCGCGTTGTCGTTTTCTTCCTTGGCAATCCTGTTGGCGTAGTCGGTCGCCTCGTTCATGGCCTGCCAGAGCTGGCTACGGATGCCTCGCGGCAGGTTGTCCCAGAATTTCTTGTTGGCGATCACGGCATAGCCGAGGTAGCCGTGCTCGGTGATGGTGATGTGCTTCTGCACTTCATACATCTTCTGCGTGTAGAAGTTCGAGTGCGGGTTTTCCGTGCCATCGACGAAGCCAGTGCGTAGCGCCTGATACACATCGGAGAATGGCGTGACCTGCGGCACGGCGCCGAGCGCGCGCATTTGTGATTCCAGAACCTTGGATGACTGGATACGCATTTTCAGATTGCGAAAGTCGGCTGGCGTATGCAGTGGCCTGTTGGCAGAGAACGACTTGAATCCGTTGTCCCAGAAGGCCAGCCCCTTGATGCCCTTTGGTTCCAGCTTGTTCAGGAGGACGATGCCGAGGCTGCCTTGCGTGACCTTGTGCAGCATCGTCATGCTGTCGAAGAGATAGGGCAGGTCGAAAACTTCGAATTCCTTGATGCCCAGCGGGCCGAGCGGACCGAGCTTGGCCAGCGATGGAGCCAGGAGCTGGACAGCGCCGAGTTGCAGCGCCTCCATTTCTTCCTTGTCCTTGTAGAGCGTCGAGTTAGGGTAAACCTCGACCTTGACCGCGCCCTTGGTCAGCTCTTCCGCGCGCCTGGCAAAGAAGAGCGCCGCTTTTCCCTTGGGTGTGTCTTCTGCGACGACGTGGCTGAACTTGATGACGATCGGCGGCTGTGCGTCGGCGGCGGGCAACGTGCCGATCACGAGGCATATCAAGAAGCCGATTGAAACAAGCAGGGATTTCATTGGAAGACAGTTCCGCCGATCGCACGTTGAACGCTCCGGATCTCCGGTCGCAAATAAAGGTTATGACAAAACTGCTATCGGTTGGCAACTGAGGAAATCCGCAGTGGCTAGTCTTTGGTGTTCCGTCTGCTTCCGATTGACACGTAACGTACAGTCGGCGATCCGTTTTGAATCGCGTCGTTACGGAGGATGCCTATTTTAAAGGTTTGCTTGAGCGGTTCGGGGGAATGGGGTACGTGGGAACGCTTACGGTTTTCCACAATTGCTGTCGGAAGTCAGTGCGCCGATAGTGTGCCACGCGCTGGATATCCGCCGGTAAACAAGGGAGCTGTCGACGCACGGGGGAATCGTGGCACTTCAGCCGAAAACAGTTTGATAACGGCATTTTCAAGAAACGTTTATTTGCATGGAGGGGTGCTCATGTCACCAGCAGTAACTACACTTGTTGTATTAGGAATTGTCGCTTTCTTTTTCATAACGGAACTGGTGCCCCTGGCTATTACCGCTCTGGCAGGGGCCATCACGCTCGGTCTGTTGGGAGTTATTCCCGTAAATACCGTTTTCTCCGGGTTGTCCAACTCGACGGTTGTCCTGTTCGCCGCCATGTTCGTCATCGGAGCTTCCATGTTCCATACGGGCTTGGCTCAGAAAATGGGTCAGGCGGTCGTGCGGATTGCCGGTAGCAGCGAGAACGGTCTTCTGGCCGGTGTCATGATCGCCGCAGCGGCCTTGTCGTCGGTAACGTCAAACACCGGAACGACGGCGTGCCTGATCCCGGTTATTTTGGGTATCTGCCAGGCGGCCAAGATTCCGGCATCGCGGCAGATGATGCCGCTGGCGTTCGCCGCCGGTCTCGGCGGCATCATCACCCTGGTCGGAACGCCACCGAACATCATCGCAGCGGGCGCCCTCAAGGCAGCCGGGCTGCGTCCGTTCGGCTTCTTCGAGTTTGCCTGGATCGGTATCCCTCTGACCGTCGCCGGCCTCATCTACATGCTGACCATCGGCAAGCGCTTGCTCCCGAAAGAGCAGATTTCCGCGGAAGGCGTGAAGATCGACGAAGAAGCAGCGGCTGAGGCCAAGGCCGGCGTCAGCGATCCGAAAAAGCAGTGGATCACCGGGTTGGTGCTGGTTGCTGTTGTCGTGGTCATGGCGCTGGACCTCAAGCAGGTTCCGCTGGAAGTGGCTGCCGGCATCGGCGCGCTGGTTCTGGTCGTCTCCGGTTGCCTGTCGGAGAAGCAGGCCTACCGCGGTATCGACTGGGTCACGATCTTCCTGTTCGCCGGCATGATGCCCATCGCCACCGCCATGGACAAGAGCGGCGCGGGCAAAATGATTGCGGATTGGGTCGTCGGTCTTCTCGGCGGAAATCCCAGCCCGATGATGGTCACCTCCGCTTTGTTCCTGCTGTCCGCTGGTCTGACCCAGTTCATGTCGAACACGGCCTGTACCGCGCTGCTGGCTCCGATCGGTATCTCGATTGCCCAAGGCTTGGGCGCCAGCCCGCATGCCGTGCTGATGGCCATCGCCGTCGCGGCCTCGTGCGCGTTCTCCACTCCGGTCGGCACGCCTCCCAACACTCTGGTGCTTGGCCCGGGCGGTTACAAGTTCAACGACTACGTCAAGGCCGGTACCGGATTGGTGGTCGTCTGCTTCATCGTGTCGATCATCATCATCCCGATGGTTTGGCCGTTCTTCCCGGCCAAGTAAGAAATCCCGGATCAACACGATTCAAAGGATTCACAAGGTAAAACAATCGTTGTTTGCTGAAATGGAGGGGCATGCGGGACGCCCCTCCTTTTTTTCGTCCATCGGCTTTGTCGTCCCTGCCAGCCGTGTTGTCGTAAGCCTCGGCGCGGCCGGCGCGGTTGTGGATTGCGCTGGGCGACTTGCGTTGCCATGCGAGTGAGGCATACTTTCGCCCTTGACCAAGAATTGTCGTTGCGCCATCTGTGGTGCGCCAGCGGCTCTGTTATCCTCAACTGGACGACACGGTGTTCTCTTCGACTACGCTGAAAAACAGGCTCTCAGTCAAGCTTCCTCCGCTCAAGTGGTCGAACTGGTATCTGATCGCGCTCAAGATCGCGATGGGGGCGCTGCTGGTGCTGCTGATTGCGCTGTTCGCGGTTCTTTATGAGAGCGACGCCGAGGAGCGTCGCGCAACGCTGATTGCCGATGTGTTGTGGCTTGAGCAGACCTTCAATTTTCATCTCGAAGGGCATGCCGAACTCATGCAGCAATTGGCTTCCGACTTGACCCATGAGAAGGACAAGAAAGAATTGTTCCGGGTGCGCAGCCAGTACCTGCTGAAGAACTTTCCCGACATACAACAGGTCATCTGGTTCGACGCCTCGGGGAAAATCCAGGAGAAAGCACCCGCGATCATGCTGCCTCGCCTGGGCGGCGAAATGGCCGATGGCGACGCGCAGAACCAGGCACTCGAGATGGCCAAGAGGCTTGGCAAGCTCACGTATTCCGACGCTTATTCCACCCCAACGGGATCCCAGTTCGAGATGTACACGCCGGTGCTCGTTGAAGGCGCCTATCGTGGATCGATCGTTGTCGTATATTCGGTTAGCGGAATTTTGAAAACTCTCGTGCCATGGTGGTTTGCCGAGAAATACCAGATCCGCATCATGGACAGCGACGGCAGTGAGTTGGCCAGAAAATCGAAGGTCACGAACGCCAATACGACGCTCAGCTACTCCATCCCGTTCGAGCCGCCGGGCTATGGTTTGGTCCTCCGGGTCGATGCTTATCGCGGCGGCAGCAGCTTCGTCGAGATATTGCTGACGACCCTGGTCATCGGGCTCGCCTCGTCCGTGCTCTTGAGTCTGTGGGTTATGCGCGGGCATGTCCGCCGTCGTATCGCTGCCGAGCAGGCGCATCGTTCCGAGCACGCCTTTCGCAAGGCCATGGAGGAATCGCTCACCGTCGGCATGCGGGCGAAGAACCTCGAAGGATTTATCACTTACGTTAATCCGGCGTTCTGCCAGATGGTCGGTTTCACCGAGGAGGAACTCATTGGGGTCGGACCTGTGATGCCCTACTGGGATCCGGAGTTGATGGAACAGAACGTGGCCATCACCGAGGCGGCGATTCAGGGGAGGGCGCCTCGGGAAGGCGCCGAGGTTCGTTTGATGCGCAAGGATGGGAGCCGTTTCGACGCCCTTGTTTATGAAGCGCCCCTGATCGATGCCGATGGTAATCATAGCGGATGGATGGCTTCGGTCGTCGATGTCACGGCGCGCAAACGTGCCGAGGATCTGGCGCGCCAGCAGCAGGAGAAACTGCAGGCCACGTCCCGCCTGGTAACCATGGGGGAAATGGCGTCAAGCCTGGCCCATGAGCTCAACCAACCGCTTGCTGCCATAACCAGCTATACCGCGGGATGCCTGAACAGGCTGGATTCCGGCGCCTTTAGCAGCGCTGAACTCAAGGAAGCGCTGGGCAAGCTCGCTGTTCAGGCGCAACGCGCCGGACGAATCATTCGGCGGGTCCACGATTTTGTTCGCAAAAGCGAGCCCAAGCTTGCGCCTTGCAATCTGGTGGAAATTATCGACGACAGCATCGGTCTGATGGAATCCACGTCCAAGCTCGTCAATGTTCGCATTACGCGGGAAATTGAGTTGTACCCCAGGGAACTGATGGGCGATCGGGTCATGCTTGAACAGGTACTGCTCAATCTCTTGCGCAATGCTGTCGAAGCCATGAGCGGCAGCGGTGTTGCGCAGGAACGCCGTGTTCTGACCGTCCGACTGGTTCAGCCGGACGAACAGCAAGTGCAGATTCATGTCGTGGATCGCGGCCCAGGCATACCGCGAGAGATTCGGGAGAACCTGTTCACGCCTTTCTTCACGACGAAAGCAAGTGGCATGGGGATGGGCCTTAACATCTGTCGCTCGATTATCGAATTCCATCGTGGCCGCCTCTGGTTTGAAGAAAATCCGGAAGGTGGTACTGTTTTCATTATTTCGCTTCCGGTAATTAAGCTATGACCCAGTACGTGCATATCGTTGATGATGATGAAGCCATTCGCGACTCGTTGAGCTGGCTGTTGCAGTCAAGAAATATTTCCTGTCGCACATATGCTTCCGCCGAGTCGTTTCTCGAAGCATGGGATGCTTCGTTCGCGGGCTGCCTCCTGCTGGATATCCGCATGGGCGAAATGAGTGGCAACGAGTTGTTCGATCGTCTGGTCGAGCGTGGATGCAAATTGCCGGTGATATTCCTGACAGGTCACGGCGACGTCCCGCTGGCTGTATCTACGTTGAAAAATGGCGCTTTCGACTTTGTCGAAAAGCCATGCAACGACAATCAACTCGTCGACCGCGTCGTCGAAGCACTGAAGCTCGATGAGGTGCGGCGTCAGGCAGCCGCGTCGGCTGATTCGGTCAATAAGCGCTTGGGTACGCTCACTCCCCGCGAAAGACAGGTCATGGACCGGATCCTGGCGGGCAAGCTGAACAAGGTGATTGCTGACGATCTGAAGGTATGCATGCGCACCGTGGAGGTTCACCGGGCCAGTCTCTTCGACAAGATGGGCGTGAAAACTGCCGTCGAATTGGCCAAGATCATCGCCGAGACTCCGGGAAAACCGACCGCCTGAATTTCTTGTCCGGAATAAAAAAATCCCGCGCCAGTGTGGCACGGGATTGAAAGTCCCATCGTTGCGATGGGTCAGGGAGGGTCAAACGGTGTCAGCGGGGGTTGCTGAAGCACAATTTAATCTTAGTCTTCTCAGACGGCGCTGTCTGTACGTGTTATCGACCATAGAGTAACAATGTGTGTTGCCTGTTTTTGAGGCAGGGGGACTTTCTTCTTTCCCGAGAAGGCCCTACGGTAGTTGTCCCTGCGTTATCCACAGCCTTGTCCATGGTTTCTGTGAATCGCCCAGCCATGGAGTTGTTTGATGCCGCGTAACGGCGTTTTTTGCTTACTCGTCCTTCTTCTGACGTCCACGCGGGTTCTTGCCGAGACGCTGATCGGCCGCATCGTCGGCGTCGCCGACGGCGACACCCTTCCGTTACTGGATGCCGCACACATTCCCCAGAAGATCCGCCTGTCGGGGATCGATGCACCGGAAAAGCGGCAGGCGTTTGGCGAAAGGTCCAAGCCCCATCTCTCTGTCTTGGCCTGCAACCGGCAAGCGAAAGCCGATTGCCGGAAAATCGATCGCTACCGCCAGCAAATCTGCGTCGCCACGTCGGCGGCCGGAATGTCGGGCTGAAACAGATCAAGGCCGGCATGGCTTGGTGGTTCCAGCAATACGCCAGGGAGCAGACAAAGCAGGAACGGATTGACTACGAACATGCCGAGTTTCTGGCAAAGCTTAACCGCTATGGCCTGTGGAACAGCAAGA
>JARKPC010000054.1 GCA_029975435.1 Propionivibrio sp.
TCGGCGACGCCCTTGGACTTCAGGAAGGCGCGCAGGATCTTGTTGGTCGTGCGCGGATAGACGTAGTCGGTGCCGAGCAGCACGAAACGCTTGGCTTCTCCGCCGTCCTTGCTCATCAGGTATTCGACCGCCGGGATAGCCTGCTGGTTGGGCGCGGCGCCGGTGTAGAAGACGTTCTTCTCGAGTTCCTCGCCCTCGTACTGCACTGGGTAGAAGAGCAGGCCGTTGAGTTCCTTGTAGACCGGCAGGACCGACTTGCGCGACACCGAGGTCCAGCAGCCGAAGGTGACGGCGACCTTGTCCTTGGTCAGCAGCTGGCGGGCCTTCTCGGCGAACAGCGGCCAGTTGGACGCAGGATCGACGACGACCGGTTCGAGCTTCTTGCCCATCACGCCGCCGGCCTTGTTGATTTCCTCGATGGTCATCAGCACGGTTTCCTTGAGCGCGGTCTCGGAAATGGCCATGGTGCCGGAGAGCGAGTGCAGCACGCCGACCTTGATCGTGTCGGCGGCGAGTGCGCCGAAGGAGGCGAGGCCGATGGAAGCGAGCGCCGTTGACAACACGGTCGCCTTGATGAAGGTGCGTCGGGATTTCATGGGAGGACTCCTTAAACGGTGGCATGGTCTGTGGCTTTGGCGTTTGCCCTAGCGCAGTGCCAGATTAAGGAAGACGCGGCAATGCAGAAATACGTCAGATTGCGTACCGTGGCACGGAGTGGCTTGGCGCGCTTGTCAGCCCCATCCCCGGCTTGTTTCATGGTTCCTGGAAGAATCTCCCGCGCAGACTCTCGACCGTGTCGCGTTCGCCGCGGACGCGGAAGAAGGCCCCTTCGCCATCTGCGCGTTCGTCCAGAACCTCGCAATTTGCATAGATTTCGCCACGGAATTGTTGCGCCGACCAGGGGAGGAACAGCTCCGTCTCGACGAGATCCTTCTGGAAAAAGGCGACGATCTTCCGGCGCAGCTTGGCGACGTCGTCCGGGCGGCGGGCGCTCATCACAATGCAATCCGGGTAGCGTGCCCGCAGTTCGGCTTCGCACTCGGCTTGCTCCGCCGCCTCGCCCACGCGGTCGATCTTGTTGAATACGAGGAGGCGGGGGACGGCGTCCGCGCCGATTTCCTTGAGCACGTGGTCGGTCACCGCAAGCTGGCGCTCGAACCCCGGATCGCCAGCGTCGATGACATGCAGGAGCAGCGATGCATCGAGCGCTTCCTCGAGTGTCGATTTGAATGACGCCACCAGTCCGTGCGGCAGGTTCTTGATGAAGCCGACGGTGTCGCTGACCAGCACGCGCGGCACGCTCTCCGGCTGGAGGGTGCGCACGGTGGTATCCAGCGTGGCAAACAGTTTGTTGGCGACCAGCACCTCGCTGCCGGTGAGCGCCCGCATCAAGGTCGATTTGCCGGCATTCGTGTAGCCGACGAGCGCCACGTTCGCGAGTGTCTGGCGTCCTTGTCGCCGCGCGCGCTGCGTCTTGCGCTCGGCCTCCATCGCCACGATCTCAAGCTGCAGCTCGGCGATACGGTCGCGAATCTTGCGGCGGTCGAGTTCCGTGTGCGACTCGCCGGCGCCCCGGCCGCCCATGCCGCTGCGTTGCCGACCCTGGGGGCCTGCCAGCTTGGCGGCCTCGCGCAGGCGCGGCGCCATGTAACCGAGGCGGGCAATTTCCACTTGGGCACGCGCGGCGCGGGAGCGCGCATTGCGATGGAAAATCTCGAGGATGACCATGGTGCGATCCATCACCTCGCAGCCGACTTCGTTTTCGAGGTTGCGCGCCTGCGACGGCGATATCTCGTGGTCGACGAGAATGGCGTCGATAATGCGAGCTCCCGGATTGTCGGCGTCCGGCGCCGTTTCGTCGAACTCGGTTTCGTTGTTCACGAAGCGGCGTATCTCCTCGCGCTTGCCGACGCCCAGGTAGGCCGTCGTGTCGAAACCCGAGCGTTTCTGCGTGAATGTGTTGAGAACCCTGAACCCCAGCGTTTTCGCCAGATCGCGCAGTTCTGACAGCGACGCCTCGAACTCCACGTCGTTCACGTTCGGCAGTTGTACCGCGGCCACGACGGCATATCTTGGTTTTTCGTCAGCTTCTGTTTGCATTCCTGGATTGCTCTTCTTCAGTTGGAAAAGTTCAGATAGTAACCGCCAATTCGAGCATCACCGGCATCGATTGAAATGACGCGAGCCTTGTCGTCAGCCAGGAAAAGCCGGGTAATGAGGTCGAAGGGCGCTGGCGGCGCGCCCTGAACCGGACACATGCTCTCCCTTCTTGTGTCAGGCTGGGGATATTCGAGGCGATCCGGTCTGACGTTCAATGTTCAACCGATAACCCTGCATCGTTCATGGACTTCTCATTTTTCAGCACTATCTTTAGAGAAGCAGTTCGTCAATCGGTACGATGACCAGTCCGATGCTCGACTTCTTAGAGGAGGTTCGAAATGCGGATCCGATTACTTCAGGTATTCTCCTTGCCGACTTTCGTAGCAATTGCGGTCCTCAGCCTGTGGCAAGGGGGCGGTATTGCGGGTGAGCCGACTGACCATGCTGAAGTTGCCACGAATCCCCCAGTGGAAAAGACTGAAGCGGGATGTGACTCCTCGGATCGAGAGGGGAAAGGCGACGAGAAAGCTCCTGATTCAAAACAGGCAGCCAAGGAAGGGGGCAGTAAGCAACCGGCGAATAATGAAAATCTGTTCCTGATGATTTTGCAGGTTTTACGATCGTCAAAATGAGCCTTGCCGACCAAGACGGGGTTCATGAGGGACTAACTAGCTCCCCAAAGGAAAACCCCCGCTCTGATTTGGGGAAAAAAAGGGGCGGTCAGAAAATATAAAAAGAAAAAGCCCATGGAATCATGGGCTTGATCTTCTTGTCTGGCGGAGAGGGCGGGATTCGA
>JARKPC010000133.1 GCA_029975435.1 Propionivibrio sp.
GCGGCCCAGGTCGGCGTCCCACACCGGCTGCCCGCACGGCCCGCGGCCGCTGGGGTCGGTGAAGTTCACCGGGCTGCTGCGGACGTAGCGGTACGGGTTGGCGTCGGCCGAGACGATCACGTCGCGGCTGACGAACTGCCCCAAGTGCGGGCCGTACCAGCGCGCGTCATAATAGTAAAGCCCCGTGGCCGGATCAAGCTCTCGCCCGGTGTAGACGAGCGCGTTCAAGTGTATCGACTGACGAAAGCCGTTCTGCGATTTCGACCGACGCGGCTATCTGCAGGGTTCACTGCTTTCGCGCAGCATACTTCTCCGGGCTAGAACCGCCCTCATGCTTTCCGGTCTCAGCATCAACGATGAATGGCACTTCGCGGTTCGCGGGCGAATCCCAAGCGAAGCCGCGCACATGCTGGGCTGTGACCTCGGTTATCTTCAAGCCATCCCACGACAGCCTATCGGTCAACCACAGCATTCCTGATGGTCCATATGCTGCTAGTTCGGTGTAGCTTGCGAAGACAACGATGCTACGGTCGGGAATAGCGAACACGCTCTTGACGGGGTTGCACCATACTTCCAGGAAGTCCGTGGGGATGAGCACCGGCACCCAGTAGCCCTGCCCGCGAGCCACCACACACAAGGTCGTCGGTGAAGGCGTGGCATACAAGCCAGACACCCCACCCAGGCCTTGAAGGAAGGCTCCTTGCCATAACTCCCCGTCATAGGGAATCACTTCGACAAAAAGAGCGTCCGAGGGTACTTCAAGCACCAGAGTCCCAGCGGCCGGTTGCGCTCGCTTCCATTGAAACTGGTGCAACGGTGCCTGCCCTGTCGTGGCAGTCACAATCCGTGCATCGTATTCGACGGCAAAGCCAAGGGTCTGAATCGTCATGGTAGGCACCTAGGGTAGGGGGTCGGGCCGGAAGAAGCGGTGAGTAATGACTTCCGTTCGTCCCGATGCTGACGGCCGAACCCCGATCTCAAACGTGCCGGATCTGCCGTTAATAACCCCGCGTTGCGTGTAGAGGATGTCGTCCTGGCTGATGACCTGCCGGTTGCCCTGGAATATCTGCCGGTTGAACGACTCGGGGAAATTGTGGAATGGTCCCGGTTCGTTTGCCCTTCGGATAAGCTCACGCGCTGAGTAAATGCGGTTCGGTTCCCGCGCTACATTTGCTGGGGCATTGCTCCTTGCAGTCGTCCTGAGTGCTTGGCCGGCCTTGATCGTCGCCGCGCCGGCAAGGTTGCCGGCGGCAATGCCGCCCATCTGTTGTTGAAAGGCATCGGCGTCTCCTGTCTTGGCGTACTGATAGGTGCCGATGGCGATCTCGGTGGTGCCCAGCGTGCCAGCCGCAAGCCCCGCCCGCCCGGCGTTTGTCAAGGCATCGGACCAGAAGTTCGGATTGCTCGGCTGATTGTTCCTCCCAACCTGCGACCACTCTTCCACGCCCAGCGACCAATTCTTCCCCGCAAGGGCGCCAGTCCCGGTGACGACCGCGTCGGCTCCTACCGCCGCTACGTCGCGCACATAATATACCGCCTCGCGTCCCGCGTTGAAGGCGCCGACGCCGAGGTTCCTTGGCCCGGAGACGAAGAAGGCATACAGTCCCGCCTTAGTTCCTGCCCACCAAGGCGATTCCGTTTCGCCCGGGCTGCCGCGTGCGGCATTGCGGTATCTCGCGCGGGCCTCGGCCGCCCACTGCTCGTAGAGCGGATCGACGTAGCGGCCCAGGTCGGCGTCCCACACCGGCTGCCCGCACGGCCCGCGGCCGCGACGTCTTCGTTTAGGACATCCGCAACGCTTTCCAGTTGTTGCAGCTGGTTTCAGTTTGCTGTTGACTCTGTCCCACACGCAAGGAGGGAGCACAGCAGGTTCGAAAGCTGTCGCAACTCCTCGTACAGCCTTCCGTCGTACGCGACAGACTCGACGAAGCCTTCTTCGACTTCATGGGCAAACGTACCCAAGAGGTCAGCGAATCCCGTAAGTTTCTTCGATATCGGCTTGCTGATCGCTTTGGCGGCTGCTCTCCACGGAAGCCGCGCCAATCGTTCCGCCTGCGATCCGGTCAGTTGGCCGCCCAAGGCAATTTCGTGAAGCATAAAGGCTATCACCCCGATGGGATCTGTCTCCGGTACTCCTGGAATGTCAATCAATTGGTGAAGCGCTGCGGACAGCCATGCAGTTTGGGGCTGCTCATTCTCAACCAGCCGTTGGTACAGATCAAGCAGCACATCCACCGCTTCTTTGGGAACGTTTCCAGCATCACTCTCTGGCAGCAATTCTGAGAAAAGGCGATCTTCAAGCACATCTCCAACTTTCCTGGTCGGGGAAAGGCCAATTGCTCCCTTGACGATTGCCCGCATAACATGCCGCATTGCGATTGACATTGAAGATCACCTTCTACCGGGAATGGAATACGCTATTGTCAGTTTTACTCCTTCGGTCCAAACTGCGGCAGGCGCGGGGTGTGTGGTGGAGCGTTGATTGTCCGTGTGCCCGTCCACTCGTCGGGAAAACGGCGTTCACCGCCGTACTTTCCAATATGTTCTTGGTGCTGATGGACAATCCGCCCTTCTTTGGTCACCGTATGCGTCTTTGAGATAGTATTACCGGCCGCATCTTTGCGAATGGTGTGCGTCGAAATGGCACCATCACGGCCGGGCGTAACTCGCGTCTTGACCGTCGGTGATCCCGTCGCGTTAGGAAGTCGTGCA
This sequence comes from Propionivibrio sp., assembly GCA_029975435.1. Classification (GTDB taxonomy): domain Bacteria; phylum Pseudomonadota; class Gammaproteobacteria; order Burkholderiales; family Rhodocyclaceae; genus Propionivibrio. The sequence goes on from JARKPC010000133.1 coordinate 2,713, forward strand.
GCCGGCGCGAACCCGCCGATCAGGCCGCCGCCAAGGGCGCCGATGTTTGCCACGTCTGTGCCCAGAGGCCTGCCGATCAGATAACCCGTAGTGCTTCCAACAGAAACGCCCACCACGCCGCCCGCGGTTGAAGCCTCGATTGCGGACGCCCCACCGGCAGCCACCCAGGTTGTTACCGCCCCACCGGCGGCCAGCCCCGCCGCGCCTCCGCCTGCCATAGCAGCCGTCCCTAACGCGACCTTCTGCGCTATTCGCAAGTCGCGGTCCATCTTCGACGGATTCCAAAGGTAATACCAGTACCCTTGCCAGAAACCCGGTTCGCTCGACGCCTGGCGCGCTGGGCGTTGCCGCGCCCGGGCCTCGGCCGCCCATTGTTCGTAGAGCGGATCGACGTAGTGGCCCAGGTTGGCGTCCCACACCGGCTGCCCGCACGGCCCGAGGCCGCTGGGGTCGGTGAAGTTCACCGGGCCGCTGCGGACGTAGCGGTACGGGTTCGCGTCGGCCGAGACGATCACGTCGCGGCTGACGAACTGCCCGAAGTGCGGGCCGTACCAGCGGGCGTCATAATAGTAGAGCCCCGTGGCCGGATCAAGCTCTCGGCCGGTGAAAAG
>JARKPC010000142.1 GCA_029975435.1 Propionivibrio sp.
CCTTGCCTTCCGGAATCAGCGCGTTGGCGCCGATCAGGCAGTGCTTGCCGATTACCGAGCGGTTGAGCAGGGTGGCCCCCATTCCGATCAGGCAGCCATCGCCGATCACGCAGCCATGGGCAATGACCCGGTGCCCGATCGTGACGTCCCGTCCGATGATCAATTGCAGGCCAGGGTCGGTATGCAGCACCGATCCGTCCTGGATGTTGGTGTTCTCGCCGACGACCAGCAGGTCGGTGTCTCCGCGCAGCGTGCAGTTCCACCAGATGGAGACGTTTCTTTCCAGCTCGACCTGGCCGATTACGGCAGCGTTGGGAGCGACCCAGCTCTGTGGGTGGATATTTGGCGTGAGGGAGCCGAGGGCGTAAACGGGCATGGGTGTTCCTGGGTCCGGTCGAGCGGCAAAATGAAAAGTCGCAATTAAACCACTTCCGCGGCCGTAGGGGCAGGGGGGAAAACCACAATCTTAGCAGACGCCCGGAAGCGACGACAGCGCATGGAGCTCGTTGATCCGTCGGGGAAATCGACTCCCGCCGTTCCAGGCGCTATCGAGGCCTTCCTTCGCCGCTGGGGCGGTCGGGAAGGAAAACCACCTGGCACGTTCCCTTGATGGTTCGGCCATCGGATGTCGTGGTCTCGACGGCCGTCCCGGCCGCCTTGTCCTTGCAGAGACTGGCATCGAACTGCGGCGGCCCCTTCATTTCTCCTCGCGGTGGCGGCGGGGGAGGATTGCCGCATTCGGCGGCATACGGGGCGGACGCCATGGCCATGGCCAGAATCAATATCGTCGGTTGAAGTGTCTTCACGGTCTATCTCCAAATAAAACCAGGCAAAGCGGGATTGTCGATGCCATGGAGATATTCTGCCGCCGCGCGCTGTCAATGGTGGTAAACGCCGTCGCCTATTACCGGGATTTACGCGTTACCGACGTAATGCTATTGATAACGCAGCGCTTCGATCGGATCGAGCGCGGCTGCCTTGCGTGCCGGGTAGAAACCGAAGAATACGCCGACGCCTGCCGCAACGGCGAATGCCACCAGCACCGACCCGCCGGAGATGACGATCACCATGTTGGTCAGCGCGTTGACCAGCAGTGCGCCGCCGATGCCGAGAACCAGCCCGATCAGGCAACCGGTGATGGAAAGCATGATCGCCTCCAGCAGGAACTGCGCGAGGATGTCCTTCTGGCGTGCGCCGATGGCCATACGGATGCCGATCTCGCGCGTCCGCTCGGTGACCGAGACGAGCATGATGTTCATGATGCCGATGCCGCCGACGAGCAGCGATACCGAGGCGATGGCACCCAGCAGAAGGGACATCACGCGCGTCGTTTCGGCGGCGGTATCGGCCGCGGCAGCCAGGTTGCGGATGTAGAAATCGTTCTCCTGATCCTCGCGCAGGCGATGGCGCTGGCGCAGCAGGGCAATGACCGATTTCTCCACGAGCGGCATCGCCTCGGCCGATTCCGCCTTGACCATGATTGAGCGCACGGAGCCGGCGAACGGCACGCCGAAAATCTTGCGCTGCGCGGTGGACAACGGAACGACGATGGCATCGTCCTGGTCGCGGCCGTCCAGGTTCTGGCCCTTCGGCGCCAGCGTGCCGATCACCTCGAACGGCGTGTTGCGCACCCGGATGATCTTGCCGAGCGGATCCTCGCCCGGGTCGAACAAGTTCTCGATCACCGTCTTGCCGAGCAGCGCCACCCGTGTCGCCGAACGCACGTCCTCGTCGGTGAAGGCATGGCCACTGACCAGCGCCCAGGAGCGGGCGTCGAGATAGTCAGGCGTGGTACCCACGATGTTCGCATTCCAGTTCTTCGAGCCATAGACAATCTGTTGCGCGACCTGATGCACGGGCGCGACCGTGACCACATCATCGAGTTCGGCGATGGCGTCCGCGTCGCCCAGGCGCAGGGTGAATCCATAGCCGCCGCCCGTGCGGGCGCCGGAAACCTGCGTCCAGCCTGCGATGATGACGTACAGGTTGCTGCCCATGGTGCTGATCGTCTGCTCGACGGCGTATTGCGCTCCTTGTCCGATGGCCATCATCAGCACCACCGAGCCGACGCCGATGACCATGCCGAGCATGGTCAGCGCCGTGCGCAGCTTGTTCGAGCCCATGGCGTGCCAGGCTTCGCCGAGCATGGGGCCTAGCATGGCTGCACCTCGTGCGCCGGAGTAAGGACGTCGCTGACAATCAGGCCGTCGAGAAAGCGCACCTGGCGTTTGGCGTGCACAGCGATGTCGTGCTCGTGGGTGACGAGTACGATAGTGATGCCTTCCTCGTTCAGTTCGCGGAACAGTGCCATGATTTCCTCGCTGGTGTGGCTGTCGAGGTTGCCGGTCGGCTCGTCGGCGAGGATCAGGCTCGGCGAGTTGATCAGGGCGCGGGCGATGGCCACGCGCTGCTGCTGTCCGCCGGAGATGCGCGCCGGCAGGGACTGCGCGTAGCCTTCCAGCCCGACCTTGGCCAGCATTTCGCGCGCTTTCTTACGGCGCGGTTCGCGTTCGATGCGGGTATAGACCAGCGGCAGGGCCACGTTGTCTTCCAGCGACATGCGCGGGAGCAGGTTGAAGCCCTGGAAGACGAAGCCGATGGTGCGGTTGCGCAGGATGGCCAGTTCGTCGCTCTCCAGGTGCGCGACATTGCGCCCGACCAGGAAATAGTCGCCCATCGTCGGCGTGTCGAGGCAGCCGAGCAGGTTCATGAACGTCGACTTGCCGGACCCCGAGGGGCCCATGACCGCCACGTACTCGCCGCCGCGGATCGTCAGGTCGACCCCTTTCAGTGCCGGAAACGGCCCGGCCGCCGTGATGTACGACTTGCCGAGACCGACAACGCGGATGATTTCGTCGGAAGCGCGCTCAGCCATCAGAACAGTCTCATGCCGACGCTGCTTGGTTTGGTGACGGCGGTCGGCGCCTCGCTGACGACGATCGTATCGCCTTCCTTCAGTTCGCCGCCGACGATTTCCGTGTTGCGGCTGTCGGTAATGCCGAGCTGGACCTGCACCGGCTTGATGGCGCGGCCTTCGACGACATAGACCCGCCCGCTGGCGCCATCGCGTTTCTTGCCACGGCCCCTGGCGTCGCTGCCTCCGTTGCGATTGCCCGGTCCGGAGGCGGGTTGCGCTGCCGCTGTACCCGCCTGTTCGTCGGTATCGGCCGGCTTGAAGCGCAGTGCGGCATTGGGCACCAGCAGGACGTTCTTGCGCTGCGCGACGCCGATATTGACGTAGGCCGTCATGCCCGGCAGCAGGATGTGATCCGGGTTTTCAAGGGAAACGCGCACGTTGTAGGTGACGACGTTCTGGGTCGTCGTCGCGTTCATGCGGATCTGCTGCACCTCTCCGGTAAAGTTGCGGTCGGGGAAGGCATCGACCGTGAAACGCACTTTCTGGCCGACCTGTATCTTGCCGATGTCGGCTTCGGCAAAGCTCGAATCGATGCGCATCTCGGACATGTCCTGGGCGATCTTGATCAGGGTTGGCGTCTGCAGGCTCGCGGCGACGGTCTGGCCGAGGTCGACCACGCGGTCGACGACGATGCCGGAGACCGGCGAGCGGATTACCGTGTAGCCGAGATTAACCTTGTCCTTGTCGGCGGCCGCCCTGGCCTGCGCCAGTTGCGCCTCGGCCGACCTGCGCGCCTGCACGGCCTGGTCGAGTTCCTGGCGCGAGACGTATTCCTGATCGAACAGCGCTTTCATGCGCGCCTCGTTGGCGCGAGCCAGATCCAGTGTCGCCGAGATGTTGCCCACGTTGGCCGCCGACTGCCGGGCTTGCGCGGAAAGCAGCGACTGGTCGAGTTCGAGCAGCGGCTGGTCCTTTTCCACCTTGTCGTTGAAATCGACGTAGAGCTTGGTTACGGTGCCGGAAACCTGCGTGCCGACATTGACCAGCACCACCGGATTGAGCGTGCCGTTGGCCGAAACGGTCTGCATCAGGTCTCCCTTTTCGACAACTTGCAGCCGGTAGCGTTTCTCCGGGGCCTGCGCCTGATGGTTGCGCCAGTAGGTGTAGCCGCCACCGCCCAGGGCGAGGACAAATACGGCAATGAGTGAATTTCTCAGGATCGGTTTCATGGGATCGGGGTTTCGGCGGCAGGGTTCAGCAGTCGGTTGTCGAGGGAGCCCACGGCCTTGGCCAGTGCGGCGCGAGAAACATACCAGTCAAGGGCGGCCTGGATGCGCTGGACACGGGCGGCGGCCAGTGCGCTCTGGGCGTTGAGCACGTCGAGGATGGTGCCGACTCCAGCCTTGTAGCGGCCCAGCGCGACGCGCTCGGACTGCTCGGCGCTAGCGAGCAGGTCGGCGGTGGTGCGGATGGAGTGCGTGGCGGTAAGCAGGCTCTGGTAATTCGTCCACACGTCGAGCGCGACCTGCTGGCGGAGCGCTTCACGTTGAGCGCTGGCGGTGTCCACCCGCGCTTCGGCGGCACGCACCCGGTAGGTAGTCTCGAATCCGGAAAAAATAGGCAGCGTCAGGGTCAGCCCGATCGAACTGCTGCTTGAACTGATCGAGCCCGTATCCTGCCAACTCGGCCCTGTGTTCAGCGAAAGCGTTGGCCGTCCGGACGCGCGGGTGTAGTCGACATTGGCCTGCGCCGCCCGCACTTGGGCTTCGGCCGCCTGCAGGTCGGGCCGGCGCTTGCGCGCTTCGGCGATCAAGGCTTCTATGTCACGCTCGAAGGCCGCGTCAGGCATGGCACGCGGGATCTCGTCAAGGCGGATCGGGAGGCTGGCATCGAAGCCCATGGCGTTGGCCAGTGTACCCAGGGTGGTTTTCACCGTCCCTTCGATCCTGATGCGGTTGAGTACCGCCTGCGACCAGGCCGTCTGCGCCTGCAGGCGGTCGGCCGGCGTCGCCGTGCCGACCCGGTAACGGGTTTCCGCGGCGGCCAGGCTCTCCCGGCTGGCTTTCTCCGATTCCTGCGCGGCGATCAGCGCGGCGCGTGCCGCCTGGGCGTTGTAATAGGACTGCAGCGCCGTGAGAAAAACGGATTGCACCGTGGCGTCGAGAGTGGATGATGCGGCGCTCAGCAACTGGCGGGCGTATTCCAGGTTGGCGTCGCGTGCGCCGAAGTCGTAGAGAAGCCAGGAGAGCGTCAACGCGGCGTTGCGCAGATCGGAGCTTTGATTGTCCGTACGCAAGTGGCTTGCCGTGATCTTGCCGTCCAGGTCGGGCAGGTAGTCGGAGCGGGCAATGCCGACCTGCGCCGCCTGCGCGCGGGCATTGGCCCAGGCTTCATGGGTTTTCGGATTGCGGCAGAGAGCCTGATCGACCACCTCCAGGACGCCGTATATGGTGTCCGCCGGCAACGCCTGGCAAGGCAGGAAACTGCTGCCGGCCGGCGGGGTCAGCATCGGGCGCGGCGGGGTGATGGAATCGGTATCGAAGGGGTCCGGTGGGCCAAAGGCGGCGGCTTTGGTCGATAGCACGGCAGCCAGCACGACGATTGTCGGAAGAAATTGGTATTTGCTGCGCGATCTCATCGAACCCGGGCCCAAGGCATTTTTCCGTTAGTATAGCGGCCTTCATTCTTAACGACGCTTAACCGGCGTGTCTGTCTGTTATCAATTGTTTCAATCCTGCGGCAGCGACAGAGGTTCGGCGTCGATCGGCATTCATGGCACTCAAGGCAACCATATTCAAGGTCGAACTTTCGGTCGCCGACCTCGACCGCAACGTCTACGAAGACTTCTCGCTGACCCTGGCGCAACACCCGTCGGAGAACGATACGCGGATGATGGTGCGCCTGCTGGCCTTCATGCTGTTCGCCAACGAGCGCCTGGAATTCGGCAAGGGCCTGTCGACGGATGACGAGCCGGACCTGTGGCTCAAGGATCTCACCGGTGCCATCGACCTGTGGATCTACGTCGGCCAGCTCGACGAGCGCTGGCTGCGCAAGGCAGCGGGCAGGGCGGCGCGGGTCGTCGTCATCTGTTACGGCGACCGCGTGGCTGACGTTTGGTGGGAGCAGAATCGCGCCAGGCTGGAGAAACTGTCGAACCTCACGGTGTACCGCCTTTCTTCCGACGACATGCAGGCGCTGGCGGGGCTGGCTAACCGCTCGATGAATCTGCAATGCACGATCCAGGAGGGTGAGGCGCTGATTACCGGCGAGGGCGATCCAGTGCGGGTGCAGCCGGAACTTCTGTTCGGGGCGCTACCCGGCTGATCGCATCAGGGACTGCAGTCGGTCCAGAAGGTCATCGCGCAGGGCATGAAGCTTCCCGAGTCGGTCAGTGCCGGCGTCAACCGGTGAGCCGGAGCGGTGTTTGCAAAGTTGCCCGGCGACGTGATGCACTTGCGCGTGCAGCATCCTGATGGCCTCGAACCCCGGGTGTGTCAGATGCCGGGCTTTCCCTTCGTTGTCGAGCCATTGGCCGAAGCGGCACTGGTGCACATCCAGCGGCGGTAGGTCGTCGCGTTCTCCGCGAACGTACAGTTCCATGGCGATAACCCAGGCCCGGTGTTCGACGCCGGCAAAAAGGAGGGGCAGGTCGTCACGGTCGATGGCCTTGATATCCTTCCAGCCGGAATCAGGCTGCCATAGTCGTACCCACGACGGCAGGGCATCGGCGGCCATGGGGCGTGCGATGCCATAACCTTGTGCCAGTTCGCACCCCAGTTGCAACAGCATGTTGCCGTGCTCGATCGTCTCCACGCCCTCGGCGATCACGTTGCGCCGGAATGTGGCGGCCAGGCTGACCACTCCTTCGAGAATGGCCAGGTCATCCGGGTCGTCGAGCATGTCGCGCACGAAGCTCTGGTCGATCTTGAGCACGGAAACCGGCAGGCGCTTGAGGTAGGTCAGCGAGGAATAACCGGTGCCGAAATCGTCGAGGGCGAAGGTTACGCCGAGTTCCCGGCAGCCGGCGATCACTTGGGAGACTCCGGGCAGGTCTTCCAGCGCGCTGGTTTCCAGCACTTCCAGTTCGAGGTCGCCCGGCTCGATGGCCTGGTGCTTCGCCAGGATTTCGCGCAGGCGGTCGACGAAGTCCGGTCGCTGCAGCTGGCGGGCGCCCACATTGACGCTGACCGGGATGTCCAGTCCGGTGGCCAGCCAGCGTTCGCGCTCGGCAAGGGCGGCATCGATCACCCATTCGCCGATGTCGACCGCCGTCGCGTGGTTTTCGACGGCCGGCAGGAAAACGGAAGGTGGCAACAGGCCCTTTTCGGGATGCTGCCAGCGGATCAGCGCTTCGACACCGATGACTTTGCCGGAGCGCATGTTCACCTTGGGCTGGAAAAACAGCACGAATTCGCGTGCCGCCAGCGCTTCCTGGATGCGCTGCAAGCTTTCGTGATGACCGCGCACGCTGCGGTCCTGCTCCGCGTCGAAAACGTGGTAGCGGTTCTTGCCGGCCAGCTTGGCCTGGTACATGGCCTGGTCGGCCTGGCGCAGCAGTTGGTCGGCGTCCACACCTTCGGCTTGCGGGTAAAAGGTGACGCCAAGGCTGGCCGAAACCTGAAAGACGACGTTCCCGATGCTCACCGGCTGAGCCGCCGCAGCAAGCAACCGGGTGATCATCGGGATGCTTGCCGATGCATCGGGCAGGTCGAGCAGCACGGCGACGAACTCGTCTCCCCCGAGGCGGGCGAGGGTGTCCCCTTCGCGCAGGGTGCCCTTCATACGTTGCGCCAAGGACACCAGGAGCTGGTCGCCTGCTTCGTGGCCATGGTTGTCGTTGATGGCCTTGAAGCCGTCCAGATCGAGGTAGGCGACCGCCAGCAGTTGCCCGTGCCGCTGCGCCTGGGGCATGGCCTGATGCAGGCGGTCGGCCAGCAGCACGCGGTTCGGCAAGGCCGTCAGCACGTCGTAGTGCGCCATGTTTTCAAGCTGTTTTTCCGCCTTCTTACGCACGTCGATATCGGCGATCACGCCGACCAGGCCGAGCTTCCTCCCGTCGGCGTCGTAGAGTCGCTGGCCGGTAAGATGGCCCCAGAATTGAGTGTCGTTGGCGCGCCAGTAGAGCCGGTCCACGTCGACGAAATCCAGTTCGCCGTTCAGCAGCGCCAGCATTCGCTGCCGGCCGGTTTCTCGCTCGGAGGGATGGATCAATGTCACGTAGTCGTTGTCGATCAGCGATTCGAGCGGACGTCCGAACATTTCCGCCATGCGCTGGTTTGCCCGGGTGATGCGACCGTCATTGTCGACGAGGAAGATCGCCACGCTCGACGTGTCGAGAATATTCTTGAGCAGCGCTTCGCGTTGTTCCAGGGTTGTCAGCAAGCGGTTGAAGCCAGCGATGAGGCGTCCGATTTCATCCTTGCGCGCGATTGGCAAGGGACGCAGGCTCTGGTTGTCATCGGCCATTCCGGCCAGCATCGCGGCGGTGTCGACGAGCGGTGACAACTGGTGCCGCAATATCCACCAGGTCAAGGTTCCGGCCAGCAGGCTCAACAGCAGGGTCGCCGCCAGCATGCGTCGCTGCATGTCGCGGATCGGGGAAAAAGCCTCGTCGGTGGGTAATGTGGCCACCGCATGCCATCCGGACGCGGATATCGTCTTGAACGAGGAAAGCACTTCCACGCCCTCTGGCGCCACGAAAACAGCCGTTCCTTCGTTGTTCGCGCTGAACCAGTCGATCGTTGCATTCTCGCCGCGCGCAGGCAGCGGCTGCATGACGAGATTCTTGTTGGTCGCCGTGACGATTAGCCGGTGCTGCGGGGCGACGAGCAGATAGCCGCCGCTTTTGCCGTAGTGGTTGCCCGTGATCTGGTCGAGGAAATTGGGCAGCCCCAGATTGATGGCGCCGCTGAGTGCGCCGATGACTTGGTGGTCCGAGTTACGTATCGGGACGGTCATGACGATGATCGGTGCCTGGAGCTTTCGGCCGATCATGGGCTTGCTGATTGAGGACTTCCCCTCCTTGAGGGCGGCAATGACGAGTTCGTCGTTTCCGTAGTTGACACCGAGCCTTCCGGCAGACAGCGGAAAATCGGCTATTGCCGTTCCCTGGTTGTCATGGACGACGATGCCGCCATTGAACAGGGTTTGCAACGCGGCTCGCTGATCCATGAACGTCTGCAAGAACGAGGGATTTTCGCGGATGATCAGGGCCGCCATGTCGGCAGCGGTTCTCAGGGCTTCAAGGCGGGTCTCCAGTTCACTGTTGATCTGCGCAGCAACCATCGACACCGTGGCGAACTGCTGCTCACCCAACTGGCGTTGCATGTCCTCACGCAGCATCCGGCTGGCGTACAGCGAAAGCGACCAGATGCTGGCCAGGAAAATGGCCAGGGTGGCGAGAGACACTTTTGTTTTCAGCGAACGCCACTGAAAAAGACTGCCGGGCATGATGATCCTGTTGTGGGCTTGGCGATATGCTGCGTGGTTTCATTCCAAGCTTACCCTTTTTCTTGTTGTCATGCGGCAGGCGGTGTTTCTTCTTCGCGAGTGACAGACCCGGCCGGATCTTTCATCTCGCGACACAATGCTCCGGGGCTTGCGTATACTTCCGGACTTTCCCTCTGCCGATTCCCCGCTCATGATCACGACTCTTCCTTTCGACATCATCGCCAACGAACTGGCGCGGTTGCGCGCGACGCATCCCCTCGTTCATCTGCTGACCAACGAGGTTGTGCAGGAAATCACCGCCAATGTCCTGCTGGCTGTTGGTGCGTCGCCCGCGATGATCGTGGCGGAAGAAGAGGTTGCACCGTTCGCCGCCATTTCCGGAGCGCTGCTGGTCAACGTCGGCACGCTCTATCCGGCGCGCCTGGCAGCGATGAAGCAGGCCGTGGCGGCCGCCAACCGGGCCGGGGTGCCGTGGACGCTCGATCCGGTGGCGGCGGGCGTGCTCGAGTACCGGACGCTGGCATGCCGGGAGTTCCTTCGGTGCAAGCCGGCCGCGATCCGCGGCAATGCCTCGGAAATCCTGGCGTTGGCCGGCTTCGACGGCAGCGGCCGCGGCGTGGATACGACAGCGGGTTCCGACGCCGCGGTCGAGGCGGCAGGGCAGCTTGCACGGTCGACCGGGGCCATCGTTGCCGTGACCGGCGAAACCGATTTCATAACCGACGGCAACATAACCTGGGCGACGCCGTGGGGACATCCGGTGATGACCAGGGTGGTTGGCACCGGCTGCGCACTGTCGGCCCTGGTGGCGGCATTCACGGCGCACGCGCCGAACCGGCTCGATGCCGTGGCAGCGGCCTGCGCGGTGGCCGGCTTGTGCGGCGAGCGGGCGGCGTCGACCAGCCGCGGGCCGGGCTCGTTCAAGGCCGATTTCCTGGACGCGCTTTATTTGCTGACGCCGGAAAAGCTGCGTGAGCAGGCCGCATGAGTCTCAACCCGATCGATCTTTCGCTCTATCTGGTGCTTGATCCGGACCTGTGCCGTGGCCTGGAAGGAATGGTGCGAACGGCCCGGCTGGCCGCGGAGAACGGAGCGACCGTGGTGCAGTTGCGGGCGCCCGGCTGGAAGCGGCGGCAATGGCTGGAGGCCGCTCGCGAACTCAAGGCGGTGCTGGCGCCTTTCGCGGTGCCTCTGATCATCAACGACCATGTCGACGTCGCGCTGGCAATCGACGCGGATGGCGTGCATGTCGGGCAGGACGACCTTCCTGCGGCGGAGGTACGGCGGCTGATCGGGCCCGACAAGGTTCTCGGCCTTTCCGTTTCGAACGCTGCCGAGCTTGGCGCGGTGCCGCAAGACGTCGACTACCTGGGCATCGGCCCGGTCTACCCGACCGGCACCAAGCCCGATGCGGCAGCGGCAACCGGCGTCTCGCTGTTCGGCCAACTGATGGCGGCGGCACGCCTGCCGGTGGTGGCGATCGGCGGGATCAACGGCGACAATTGCGCGCCGCTGTTCGCTGTCGGGGCGCAGGGCGTGGCCGTGGTGTCGGCCATTTGCGGCCAGTCCGATCCGGCGCTGGCGACAGCCGAGCTTCGCACCCGGATCGGCAACGCGAAGCAGCGCCGATAAACGACTTTTTTCTGCGCGGGAACCGATTTCAGGATGAGTTCAGTCCGCTGAAACTGATAAAGTACACCGGTTTTTTGTCGTCTTCTTTCCCTTCAATGCCTTCCATTCCCAGGAGAAAAAAAGCATGCTGCTTTCCCGCCTCAAAACGCTGACGACGGTTGCGGTACTGGCTGTGTCCTGCCTGTCCGCGGCCCATGCCGCCGACCCGCTGAAAGCGGGATTCGTCTATATCGGCCCGACCGGTGACCACGGCTGGACCTATTCCCACGATCAGGGCCGCAAGATGCTCGAAGAGCAATCCGGCGGCAAGGTGAAGACTACGTTCGTCGAGAACGTGCCGGAAACGGCCGACGCCGAGCGCGTGTTCCGCGACCTGGCGCAGAAGGGCCACAAGGTCGTCTTCGGTACCTCGTTCGGTTACATGAACCAGATGGTCAAGGTCGCCAAGGCCTTCCCGAACACCGTGTTCATGCACGCCACGGGCTACAAGACCGACAAGAATCTGGGTGTCTACGACGTGCGCACCTACGAAGGCTCGTACATGCTCGGCGTGGTTGCCGGCAAGATGACCAAGGGCAACAAGCTCGGCATCGTCGGGTCGATTCCGATTCCGGAGGTCATCCGCAACATCAACGCCTTCACCATCGGCGCGCGCAGCGTCAATCCGAACATCACCACCCGCGTCATCTGGGTCAACGGCTGGTTCGATCCGGGCAAGGAACGCGAAGCAGCGCTGGCCCTGATTTCCCAGGGCTGCGACGTGCTGATGCAGAACACCGATTCCCCGGCCGTCGTGCAGACCGCCCAGGAGAAGGGCGTGCTGGCCTTCGGATGGGATTCGGACATGACCAAGTTCGGCGGCAAGGCGCACCTCGCGGCTTCGATCCTGAACTGGGGGGTGATCTACAAGAAGGTTCTCGCGGATGTCGAGGCGGGCACGTGGAAGAAGGGCGACCTGTGGTGGGGAGTCAAGGAAGGCGCCGTCAATATCGACAACTTCGGTTCGGAGGTTCCGGCCGACGTCAAGAAGCTGGCGGAAGAGCGCCGCGACGGCCTCAAGTCCGGCAAGCTGCATCCTTTCACCGGCCCGCTCAAGGATCAGTCCGGCAAGGAGTTCCTGGCCGCTGGCAAGGTCTATACCGATGCCGAATTGAAGAAGATGAATTTCTACGTCCAGGGCGTGGAAGGCACTGTGCCGAAGTGATTTGACGCGCTTCAGAAAACGCGGCCTGCGGGCCGCGTTTTCGCTTCATGAAGGCGTGCGCGAACGTCTATAATTCGACCCTTCAAATTTATTCGACGCAAGGAATTCGGCATGGAATCTTCGTTCATCAGCCCCTACCGGGACGACATCGTGATCTCCTGGCCCGAACTGCACCGGGATACCCGCGTGCTGTGCCACGCCCTGATGGAAAAAGGGCCGTTCAAGGGCATCATCGCCATCGCCCGCGGCGGGCTGATTCCGGCGGCGCTGGTGGCGCGCGAACTCGAAATCCGGCTGCTCGACACGATCTGCGCGTCAAGCTACGACGAGGCGTCGGAAGACGGCGAGGGCGCGCAGATCAAGCGTAGCGAGGTGAAGATCCTCAAGGGCGTTGACCACGATGGCGAGGGCTATCTGCTGATCGACGACCTGGTCGACACCGGCAACACCGCGCGGGTGATCCGCAAGCTGCTGCCCAAGGCCTACTTTGCGACGCTTTACGCCAAGCCGATGGGACGCGAGGTCGTCGACCTGTGCGTCAAGGAGTTCCGCCAGGACAAATGGGTCTACTTCCCGTGGGATATCGATTACAAGTTCGTTCCGCCGCTGAAGAAAAAGGGAGAGCCGGCATGACTACCGCCAGCGTAAAGCAGATTCTCGGGGGCCGGGCTCCCGCCGACCAACCGGTGACCGTCAAGGGATGGGTGCGCACGCGCCGCGATTCCAAGGCCGGGATTTCTTTCGTCAACGTGTCCGACGGATCATGCTTCCATCCGGTGCAGGTCGTTGCGCCGAGCACCCTGCCCAACTACGCGAACGAGGTCGCGCACCTGACGGCGGGCTGTTCGGTCGAGGCCACCGGCGTCATCGTTCCGTCGCCGGCCAAGGGGCAGCCGTTCGAGATGCAGGCGACCGAGGTCAAGGTCGTCGGCTGGGTCGACGACCCCGACACCTACCCGATCCAGCCGAAGCCGCACAGCATGGAGTACCTGCGCGAGGTCGCGCACCTGCGCGCGCGCACCAACGTGATGGGCGCCGCGACGCGCGTCCGCCACACCATCGCCCAGGCCATCCACCGCTTCTTCCACGAACAGGGCTTCTTCTGGGTCAATACCCCGATCATCACCGCTTCCGACTGCGAAGGCGCCGGCGAGTTGTTCCGGGTGTCCACGCTGGATATGACCAACCTGCCGCGCAACGAGCATGGCAAGATCGACTACTCCCAGGACTTCTTCGGGCGCGAAGCCTTCCTGACGGTTTCGGGGCAGCTGAACGTCGAAACGTACTGCATGGCGATGTCGAAGGTATACACCTTCGGGCCGACCTTCCGTGCCGAGAACTCCAACACCAGCCGGCACCTCGCCGAGTTCTGGATGGTCGAGCCGGAGATCGCCTTCGCCGACCTGGCCGACGATGCCACCCTGGCCGAGGCGCTGCTGAAATACGTCTTCCAGGCCGTGCTCGACGAGCGCGGCGACGACATGGAGTTTTTCGACGAGCGCATCGAGAAGGGCCTCATCACCAAGCTGCGCGGCATGATCGACAGTCCCTTCGTGCGCATGGATTACACCGAGGCCGTCAAGATCCTAGAATCGGCGAAGGAAAAGTTCGACTACCCGGTGAAGTGGGGCACCGACCTGCAGAGCGAGCACGAGCGCTATCTTGCCGAGAAGCATGTCAAGGGACCGCTGGTGCTGATGAACTACCCGAAGGAGATCAAGGCCTTCTACATGCGCCTCAACGACGACGGCAAGACCGTCGCGGCGATGGACGTGCTGGCCCCGGGCATCGGCGAGATCATCGGCGGCTCGCAGCGCGAGGAACGCCTCGACGTGCTCGACAAGCGCATGCTGGAGGTCGGCCTCGACCCGGCGCACTACGGCTGGTACCGCGACCTGCGCCGCTACGGCACGGTGCCGCACGCGGGTTTCGGGCTCGGCTTCGAACGCACCATCTCCTACATCACCGGCCTGGCCAACGTGCGCGACGTGATCCCGTTCCCGCGGACGCCGGGCAACGCTCGGTACTGAGCGGCAGTCGCAGCCGCACCGGCGAAAGCCGGTGTCCGGGTCATTGATCCGTATGCCTTCCGGCTTCTTCGCTGAGTTGGCGGGGAACGAAATCGCAATGGATTTGCAGGCTTTCCGTCCTGTTGCGGTGGATGCGAAAACCACATTCTCGCAAAGCGGCTTTGACTTGCTCCAAGGCCGCTGCGTTTTTTGCCGCCAATCGATCCTGCAGACTGATCGGCGTAAAGACGCCGAGCGGCAGAAACCTCAGTCGTCGCTCCCCGAATCTTATCGAGACGTCGATATGTGTTCCGTCCTCGTCGTGGCCGTTCGCGCCGAAGATGTCGGCAATTTCCTCCCGGCGCGCATGGAAAAAAGCACCGAACGCGCGCATGCCGATTTTCCTGAATAGCCTGCGCGCGACGCCGAGCCGCGAGGCACGCGGTTCGTAGCCCCGGGTAACGATCAGGCGGACCGATGCAGGCAGCGTCAGCTGGACAGCCCGGAGTCTTTCCCAAGCCTTTTCATCGATATGCACCCGTCTGGACGGCCAGCGCGGAACGACTTCCAGCCGGCCGTGGACTCCGTTTTTCAAGGAAAGCATGTTGCTCAGGTTTCAAGGTCATTGAACATTATCGGGCTCCGGAACCAGTCGCAGCACCGAAATCTCGGAAGGTGCTCCGAAGCGCTTGGGCGGGCCCCAGTAGCCGGTGCCGCGGCTGGTATAGACCGTGAGCCGGCCCAGCCGGTGCAAGCCGGCGGTGAAGGGTTGCTGCAGCGAGACGAACAGGTTCCACGGCCAGAATTGACCGCCGTGGGTGTGCCCCGAGAGTTGCAGGTCGAAGCCGGCCTCGGCTGCAGCGTGCGCCGAGCGGGGCTGATGGGCCAGCAGGATGCGGGGAACCCCGTCCGGGCTGCCGAGCAGCGCGGCGTGCGGGTCGCTGCGCTGGGCAGGGTCGAAAGCGTGGGCGCTGTAGTCGGTCACCCCGGCCAGCACCAGGCGTGCGCCGCCGTGCTCGATGACGACGTGCTCGTTCAGCAGGACGCGCAGGCCGAGGCGCCTGAATTCCTCGATCCACGCCGGGGCGCCCGAGTAGTACTCGTGGTTGCCGGTGACGACGAAAACGCCATGGCGCGCATTGAGTTCGGCCAGCGGCGCGGTATGCGCCGCAAGCTGGGCGACGTTGCCGTCGACCACGTCGCCGGTGATGGCGATCAGGTCCGCGCCGAGGTGGTTGGCATGCCGCACGATCGCCGCGACGTAATCGCGCTTGATCGTTGGCCCGACGTGGATGTCGCTCAACTGCACGATCGTGAAGCCGGCCAGCGGTGCCGGCAAGCCCGGCAGCGGAATGTCCACGCGCACGACGCGTGCCACGCGGCGCGCATTGACGAAGCCGACCAGCGTCAGCCCCACCGCGCCCAGCAGGACGCCGAACGCGCTCGGGGTGGTCAATGCGGCCGGTGCAACGAGCAACACGGCGTCGCGCAGCAACGTCAGCACGAAAACGGACGAGAACAGCCCCATTACGATCGAGCCTGCCCAGGTTATCCGGTCGGCCAGCGCCGGTCGGACGGCAAGGAAGCGCGCCAGCAGGCCCAGCGGGATCAGCAGCGCGGACACACCCAGCAGAAACACGCCGACAGCCGTTCCCGCTGTGTCGAGAGGAAGCGCCGGCAACAGGCGCCAGCCGATGTAGGCGTGGAGCCCGCCCAGCACCGGCATCACGGTCAGCATGAAGCGCCGCAGCCGGCTTGGCAAGCGGGCGGCCGGCGGTTGTTTTTCGTCCTGAAGTCGTTGCGACACAAAGCGTCCTTGCGTGAAAACCCCGTTACTCGTCCGCCGATCACTGCGAGAGGTCCAGCCCGCTCGGCCGTCGCGCGTTAGCCTGTCGGCCGATCAGCGAGATTCCTCGACGCGGTCGCCCGGAGCCGTGGTGGGAGTCGCGAGGAAATCCCTGATCCGAAGGTCATGCTCCAGCAGGTGGCCGAGGATCCATTCGCGGATCTTGGCAAGAACGCCGGACCGCCCGAGCGGCATGCCGTTCATGAGGTCGAAATTGAGTTGCGCGTACTGCCGCAGGATGTCTGTGTGAGCCTGAACATGGCTCGCCACGAGATCTGCCGGCATCGGGAGCGCCTTGAAGATATTTTCCTCGTCGCGAAAGTGCGCGGTGATCGCCAGCCCCAACTGACTCAAGACCTCCGAAAACGGCTCTGAATTGACCGGTGCGTCGGGATTGCTCATCAGGCGGTCGAGTTGCCAGAGGAGTTCCTCATGCGCCTTGTCGATCGAGGGAATGCCGATCAGCATCGCTGGTGCGAGCGGGGAGCGGATCGGTCTTTGCGCGGCTAACACATCCTCGGGCATGGTTGTCTTCCTTCAAGTGCGGCTACTTCGTTGAGGCTAATCCAAGCGGAGCAGGTCATCAATAGCCGCTTGCCCGTAGCGGCTCTTCCTCCGCCTTGTTCGGGGTCCGTCGTCCGAAAGACCCGCGGGCGGCTTGCTCAGGCGCTCCGGCGCCAGTTCAGTGGTAGAACAGATACGCGACGACGATCGCCCCCACCAGCCCGACGCCGTCGGCGATCAGGCCGCAGGCCAGTGCGTAACGGGTTTTGCTGATGTTGACGCTGCCGAAATAGACCGCCAGCACGTAGAAGGTGGTTTCGGTCGAGCCCTGGATGATCGCCGCCAGCCTGCCCTGGAAGGAGTCTACGCCGTAGGTGCTCATGACGTCGACCATCAGGCCGCGCGCGCCGCTGCCGCTCAATGTCTTCATCAGCCCGACGGGCAGGGCCGGGACGAAGTCGCCGTTCAGCCCGAACGCGTTGACGGCCGCGCGGATGCCGTCGATCACGTAGTTCATGCAGCCGGTGGTGCGAACCACCGAGATCGCGATGAGCATGGCGATCAGGTAGGGGATGATCTGCACGGCGACGCCGAACCCCTCCTTGGCGCCCTCGACGAATGCCTCGTAGGCATTGACGCGCTGCCAGGCGGCCACCGCGACGAACAGGACGATTATCGATACGATCAACCCGCTGCCCAGCAGTCCGATCATCTGCGCCATCTGCTCCGGGGGCATGTTTCCCAGCCAGGCGTAGAGTCCGCCCATCATCGCGAGGAAGCCGGCGAAGAACGTCAACACCGGCCGGCTGAACAGGTTGATGCGTTGCCACAGGGCGACCGCGATCAGGCCGGCGGTGAAGGAAATGAAAGTGCCGAGCAACGTCGGCAGGAATATGTCCGCCGCGTTGAAACCGATCAGCCCCTGCTTGATGGCCAGGCTCTGGCGGATGGCGATCACCGAGGTCGGAATCAGCGTGATTCCAGCCGTGTTGAGCACCAGGAACATGATCATCGGGTTGCTCGCCGTATCCTTCTGCGGATTGATTTCCTGCAGCTCGCGCATGGCTTTAAGGCCCAGCGGCGTCGCCGCGTTGTCCAGGCCGAGAATGTTGGCGGAAAAATTCATGACGATGCTGCCGCTCGCCGGGTGCCCGGCGGGAATGTCCGGAAAGACGCGGCGGAAGAAGGGGCCGAGCGCCCGGCCGAACAACTGGATGAGGCCGCCGCGCTCGCCGATTTTCATGATTCCCAGCCACAGGCTCATGACGCCGGTCAGCCCGAGGGAAATCTCGAAACCGGTCTTGGCGGTGTCGAACAGTCCGGTCAGTATCCGCGAAAAGACCGCCAGATCGCCCTGCAGCGTTTGAACCAGCGCGGCAAGAAAACCGACGAGGAAGAAAGCGATCCAGATGACGTTGAGCACGGCGGCGGTGTGGCTTCTCGGTTTAGCGGTCAGTGGTGGCGATTCATCAACTCGCGCGCGAGCCGATTATGCCGCTCGATCAGCGTCGGCAATTCGACCGGCAGCAGTTGCCCGTCGCTGACCACCACCTTGCCGTTGATCACCGAATGGCGCACGTCTTGCGGCGTGCAGAAGAGCAGCGCGGCGACGGGGTCGTGCACAGCGGCGCCGGCGAGGTCGAGACCGCCGGTCGGGAAGGCGACCACGTCGGCGCTCATTCCCGGGGCGAGCGCGCCGATGTCGTCGCGGCCGAGTACCTTGGCGCCGCCGAGGGTGGCAAGTTCGAGCGCCTGCCGCGCGCTCATCGCGGCGGGCCCGTGGCCGACACGGGCGAGCAGCATGGCCTGGCGCGTTTC
>JARKPC010000152.1 GCA_029975435.1 Propionivibrio sp.
GCACGGGTGGCAAGCGGTTCGATCATGCCGAACGGGTTCAGGTGATGAACCGGCAATGGAGGAGTGAAGCGTATTCCAGTCATTACCGTGGCCCGCTGGGATCGACGCCGAAACTGGATGAGGCAATGCAGGAGCGCATCAAGGAGAGAATTCTGCTCCTGTATCCAAACGCGCCCCGCGACGACGTCATCATCGAGCAATTCAGCCGCCGCGACCTGGGCCATGCGCACCGGCACGAAGAGGGCGATGACGATGATGCCGCGAAGGAGGTGCTGGACACCATGACGGTGACTTTCAATGGTGCCGAAGTCCATTACCCGAAGGTCGAACATGGGGAGGAGGTTTCCCATGACGACCTGGCTGCGCTTTCGATCCGGTTTTCACGGGAACCGGCCACCGGGGCGCTGAGCGTATTCAGTGATGATCGTGAGATTCGGCGCGACCTGGCCGCGATCTTTCGCGATGTCGTGCTCGCGGCCGACGGCGCGATCGAGGACATGCCGATGCTGGAATTCGATCTTTCGGCATTCGTGTCGCCGACCGTTCTGGCCAAGCTCGTCAGCGAACGGATCGAGGGTATCGAGCGAATCGATATTCAGCACCTCAAGGTTGCCTGCCCTTCGCTTCGCAAAACCCTCGATGAGGCGGGGGATCGGGAGATCGTCCAGGAACTGAAAAGCACGATGACCATCCAGCCCGATCGCCGCGATGATCGAGACATTTACGAGGTGGCTCGCCAGGACTATCGGAACCCTGACCTGTCCGTCTACGTGCCGGTCCAAGCCAAGCTGGTGATGCGCATGGCCAAGCAGCGTCATCGCAAGGCTCACAACGTGGCCGTCCAGGTCACCGCGCCCAACGGCTTCAATGATCGCAGCAAGACCGAGGATGACCGCAAGCTGGTCATGGCCCAGTTGGAGAAACTCGGCATGGTGGTCAAGTTCTGATGTCCAGCGTGGGAGCCGCCCACATCGCATTTCTGGCTGCACTGGAGCAAGCCGGCGATCTGACAAAACCAGTCTGTGCCTTCCGGATGGGGAGGTGCGGAGATGATTTTGTGGAGCGTCGCTGGCTACGCCCGGCCCATGCCTACCTCACGCGCCAGATGGTTTCATTTCTGGACGGTGAGATCGAGGTCGAAGTCGAGATCGACGAGGATGCCGGGGTGTACCGTTACCGCAGTCCTCAGTGGCGTTCGCGCATCCTGTCGAGGCCGCTTTCGGAAATTGCGCTGCATGACTTTCGCGTCGATGCGTGGTTGCACGATCTGGGTAAATGGATCGGACTGGAAGAGCCCTGCCCAACAGACCAGACCCGCATCCCTGGCCACCTCTGGCACCTTGGTGATTTTCGTGTCTGCAAGACCACCGAACCTGCGCCGGTGTTTATCGCCAGGCGGGTGCATTTCGCCTCGCCCGAAGCACTCACGTCGGTTCTCGCCGACCCGGCTTGGGGGCGACGTGGCGTCGTATTGACGCGCGAGCGGCCAGACCTTCCGCTGCCTGGTGCCCATGAGGTGCGGGCGTTTTCGGATTTCATTGGAACGCAGGAAGGTGAGGATCGATTCGATTCGGCAGCTTTCGTCAGGGTGCTACGCAGTCTGACACCGTCAAGCGCATCCGATGAACGAACGCAATATCTGGATGGCGACGACCTGAAACTCCCACATTTCGAGACAGCCTTTCGCCTGTCACCTGCGCGGGCAAGGATCGTCAAGGCATCCTGGGGAACGGATGGTTATCCGCCACCGGTCGTGACATGGGCAGAGACCAAGATCGCCGCACACTCCTCATATCAATCTTTCGACGATGCGTTCCGTGACGGAAAACTGGAGCGAGAGGACGTTTTCGAACTGGTCGAGCACGGGAAATACCGTCTGCGGCGAATCCCATAAATCTCCCATAAGCGTCCCCGCACACCCCCCATAAATCCGTGCGGAAACTGCGATGTGCCCTTTTTGAATAGGAGGCACATCGAAATGCAAACGCAACACCCTTCAGCAACAACCGGGCGGATTGGCCGCTCGGATCCCACGGCCGGCGTGAAGCGTCTGGCGCTCAACGAGTACGAGCTCGCAGAGCGCTGGAGAGTCTCGGTCAAGACCCTGCGTCGTTGGCGTCAGGAAGCGCTTGGTTGCCCGTTCATGAAACTCGGGGCGAGGGTCTCCTACGCCCTTGCCGACATCGAAGCCTTCGAACGACGCGTCTCGCGTTGTTCGACTTCGGTTCGGGCGTACCAGTGAGGGAGTGGCCATGAACGATCTGACCATCTTCCCCGCCGACATCGCTGAGATGTCCGTGAGTCAACTGGCTGCGTTGCTGCCCGAGCAGAAGCGTGAAGTCGACAAAAACCTCGACGAGGCGCTCGACTGGCTGAAGAAGGCCCGTGCCAAGTTCGATGCGGCGCTGGATCAGTGCTATGGCGAACAGGCTCGCGCCGCACTGCGTGAATCCGGACGCGACTTCGGCACTGCTCACATCAGTGATGGCCCGCTGCGCATCAAGTTCGAGTTGCCCAAGAAGGTGTCCTGGGACCAAAAAAAGCTGAAGGCCATCGCCGAGCGCATCGTCGCTTCTGGTGAGGCCGTCGAGAGCTATCTGGACGTGAAGCTCGCGGTGCCCGAGTCCCGCTACACCAACTGGCCACCGGCGCTGCAGCAGCAGTTCGCCGATGCCCGCACGGTCGAGGCCGGCAAG
>JARKPC010000159.1 GCA_029975435.1 Propionivibrio sp.
TCACGGGGTGCGCCTCGAAGATACAGTCATGTGTTTGAAAAGTCACATAAACACTGTGGCTGAGAATGGTCAATAATCCAATAAGGATTTCTTGATATTCGTAGGGCTCACTTAATTTTAGCTTCCGAGTGTGGTTAGTTCCGCCTTTTGGGCGGAACTAGGCTGTCCTTTGCCCCAGGGGGATTTTGATCTTGGGCTCCTGTGCATATGCCGCGTAGGCGCTGGGGCTTCTGCGCTATCTGCTGTGCTGGTGATCCGGGCCCGCAAGACGCTACCTCCTGCCGCAGCCTCCGCCTGTCCGACCGCCCTTGAGCACCCGAGTTCGACAGTTAAACGCGTAAGTCGTTGTTTTATATGAACAGCAGTTCAAAAACGTGTACTACAAGAGAGAAAGTTGCTGTGGTTGCGTCGGTTTTTTTAATCTCAAAGCGGCAAAAACGCGGTCCTGTATTTCGGAGAGACGAGAGATGCCAGTGACCGACCGTTCGGCCTGATTGATGCGAATCTGATGATGCTGAAGCTTCTGCAACTCTTGCAGCGCCCGCTCGGGCGACAGTTGCGCATCGGCGCTGCTCAGTCGCTGTCGCATGACGCGGTAAAGGATCAGTGCAACGAAGCAGATGGCGGCGTGTGCCTTGATCCGCTCCGGCAGCCGATGAAACACCGGACCGATTTCGATCTCCGATTTCAGCACCCGGAAACCGCGCTCGATATCGGCGAGCGACTTGTAACGATCAACCACGCCCTGCGGCGACAAATCCGGGGTATTGGTCACCAGCAGCAACTTGCCGTCCATCAGTTCAGCCAGCGCCAGGGCATCGGGGTCGATCTCGTAGGCAAAGAGCTCATTCTTCAAATCAACGCGGATGATGTTCGCCAGATGGGCCTCCTTGACCGCGTGATACAGCCGCGCCTTGGCGCCGCTGTCAGAGAGCTTTTTGCCACGAGCTTTCACCCCAGCATCCTGCGCATCGAGCTTGCCGACCCACGCGTTCGCCTGAGCTTCCAGCGCTTCGATTCGTTCGCGGCGCAATGCCTGGGCATCCTTGGCGACGTCAGGATCGTGGGCAACGACCAGGCGTAATCCGCGCCATGGCAATTCGCTGACGATTTCCTGCTCGGCATCGACGCACTGCGCCTGAAAGCTGTCGAGCAGTTGGGCAAATTCGCTGTAACGCCGACCGGGAACGGCCAGCACGAACTCCAGCGGCTCACCGCTTTCCAGGCGGATCTCGGAGAGCGCCTCCAGGTTGTCCAGCGACAGCAAGCCCCGATCCGCCACCAGCACCACCCGGCGAATCGAAGGGAAACGTTCAAGCACCGTCTTCAAGGTCGGCAACAGCGTTGGCGATTCCGCCGTGTTGCCGGCAAACACCTCGTGGTAGATCGGCAGGCCATCGCCCGTTTGCACGACACCGAGCATCACCTGGCGGGCGATGAGGCCTTCCTTGGCCATGCCGAACTGGCGGACATCGCCGTCCTGGGTAGAGCTCCCTTCCGTGCGAATGGTGGTCATGTCGTAGAACACCACCGACAACTCTTGGTCGATCAAGGGACGCAGAAGATTGGCGACCACGGCATCGACCTCGGTTTGATGATCAACCAGAGCATCCATGCTGCGCAGCAAATGCTGGTGGGTAATCGATTCCACCTCAACCCCCGGCATCGCCACCGTGTCCAACCAGCGCAAGACACCGAGTTTCGATTCCGGATCGCACAGGCGATTGAACACCATCACACGGATCAGTGCCTCGACATCGATGCTGTGCCGGGTCTTGCGGAATACACGGCGCAGCTCGCCAAAACCCAGCGATTCCCACAGTTCGTTGAGCGCCCAGACGTTGCCGAGTGCACGCGCCGATTCGAACTCGATTGCGGGCAATGGCGCATTCAGGAAATCCGGCCGACCGGTGACCTTGAGCAGGCCAGAGATGACGGAATCCAGGCTGTCGGTCAGTTGATCCAGGCGCCCGAGCGTGACCAAGGTGCGATGCTTGGCCTTGCCGGCGTCGTCGCGGAAAGCTTCGACAAGCTGAAGATATTGGCGCGGACCGGAGCGGGTGATCTTGAGGAACATGCCAAGACTTTACCAGCCAAGAAATGCTTGTCAAATATAGCCGATAAAACCAGCGACGTGCCACTACACGACTTTTTGGAAAATCGCCTTGAAACCCGCATGGCTGCGTGGGCAACTTCTCGAAAATGGCCTTTTTTGGGCTCGAACTGTCGAACTCGGGTTACCCCGAGCCGTGCGGCCATCGACCGCGCTGCCGCTCATCTTCCTTGCCACGTGGGCCTTGATGCCCAGGCCCTGAAGATGGCCCACGAAATCCGCCGTGTCGTAGCCCTTGTCCGCGCCCACCG
>JARKPC010000169.1 GCA_029975435.1 Propionivibrio sp.
AACATCAGCTTCAACCGCATCGTCGCCAAGTTGCCGACGATCGTCGCCATGGCCTACAAGTACTCGATGGGCGAACCCTTCATGTACCCGCGCAACGACCTGTCGTACACGGCGAACTTCATGCACATGATGTTCGGGACGCCATGCGAGAAATACGAACCGAATCCGG
The DNA here is from genome assembly GCA_029975435.1 of Propionivibrio sp. Taxonomy (GTDB): domain Bacteria; phylum Pseudomonadota; class Gammaproteobacteria; order Burkholderiales; family Rhodocyclaceae; genus Propionivibrio. Next base: position 170 of record JARKPC010000169.1, read on the forward strand.
TCCTCGTGCATGCCCTTGACACGATATTTACTTTGCATGCCGATCACGAGCAGAACGCCTCGACCTCGACGGTGAGGCTGGCCGGCTCTTCCGGCGCCAATCCGTATGCCTGCATCTCGGCCGGTATCGGCTGCCTGTGGGGGCCTGCGCACGGCGGTGCCAACGAAGCGTGCCTGAAGATGCTCGAACAAATTGGCGATGTGTCGCACGTGCCCGAGTACATCAAGCGTGCCAAGGACAAGAACGATTCGTTCAAGTTGATGGGGTTCGGCCATCGCGTGTACAAGAACTTCGACCCGCGCGCCAAGCTGATGCGCAAGATCTGCGCCAACGTTCTGCAGGAGCTGGGGCTGGAAAACGATCGCCTGTTCAAGCTGGCTCTGGAGCTCGAGCGGATCGCGCTGGAAGACGATTACTTCGTCGAGAAGAAGCTTTATCCGAACGTCGACTTCTATTCCGGCATCGTGCAGAAGGCCATCGGAATCCCGACCTCGATGTTTACCTGCATCTTCGCGCTGGCTCGCACTGTCGGCTGGATGGCCCAGTGGGAAGAGATGATTTCCGACCCCGAACTCAAGATCGGACGTCCGCGCCAGCTCTATGTTGGGGCACCGCGACGCGATGTTCCACCGGTAGATCAGCGCTGAAATCTCAGCGACAGGCGACGGCCAAGGCCGTCGCCTTTGTTTTTTGGACTGGCCGGAGCTCTACCGGCCCTACATCTTCCTTCCCTGAACAGTCAAAGCCATGATGAACCAGTTGTTTGGAACGACGGTGCTTTTCGGCGGCAATGCTCCCTATGTGGAAGAGCTTTACGAAAACTACCTGGACGACCCGGCGTCGGTGCCGGGCGAGTGGCGTGAATACTTCGACCGGCTGGCGCAGTTGCCCGGATCGGTGGCTCGCGATGTGCCGCACCTGCCGGTGCTCAATGCCTTCGCCGAACAGGCGAGAAAGGGCGGTTACCGCGCCGTCGCGGCGCAGCCCGCCGATGACCGGAAGCAGGTCGCCATTCTCCAACTGATCCGTGCCTATCGGACGCGCGGCGCGCTGTGGGCGAATCTCGATCCACTCAAGCGCCAGGGCCGGCCGGAGATCAGCGATCTGGAACCATCGTTCTACGGGTTGACGGACGCCGATATCAACACGCCGTTCAATGCGGGCTCGTTCAAGGGCGTGCCGGAACGGGCCACTTACGGACAGATCTACGCGGCCCTCAAGGAAACGTATTGCGGAACGGTCGCCGTCGAGTACATGTACATCAACAACTTTGCCGAGCGGCGCTGGGTGCAGGCCAGGTTGGAACCGATCCACGCGAGGGGAACCTTCACTTCGGCGCAGAAGCTGCGTTTCCTCGAGCGCCTGACGGCGGCCGAAACGCTGGAGCGTTACCTGCACACGAAATATGTGGGACAGAAGCGTTTTTCGCTGGAAGGCGGCGAATCGCTGATCGTCGCGCTTGACGAGTTGGTCCGCGTTGCCGGCAGCAACGGTGTGGACGACATCGTGATCGGCATGGCGCACCGCGGGCGTCTCAATGTGCTGGTGAACACGCTGGGCAAGGCGCCGTCGATGCTCTTCGAGGAATTCGAGGGCAAGAATCCGCTGGAGCTTTCCTCGGGCGACGTCAAGTACCACCTCGGGTACTCGTCGTCGGTGTCAACGCCGGGGGGGCCGTGCCAGCTGACGCTGGCGTTCAATCCGTCGCACCTCGAGATCGTCAATCCGGTGGTGGCCGGCTCCGTCTATTCGCGCCAGCACCGGCGAGGCGAGGGGGCGCAGGACAAGGTGCTGCCGGTGCTGCTGCATGGCGACGCCGCGGTGGCGGGCCAGGGCGTCAACCAGGAAATGCTCAATTTCGCCAAGACGCGCGGTTTCGGCACGGGCGGAACGGTGCACATCGTGGTGAACAACCAGATCGGGTTTACCACCTCCGATCCGCGCGATCTGCGCTCGACCATCTACTGCACCGACATCTTCAAGATGGTCGATGCGCCGATCTTCCACGTCAATGGCGACGACCCCGAGGCCGTGGCCCTGGTGACGCGACTGGCCATGGAATACCGGCAGGAATTCAAGAAGGACGTGGTCGTCGATCTCGTCTGCTTCCGCAAGCTCGGTCACAACGAACAGGACGAGCCCATGGTGACGCAACCGCTGATGTACAAGCGCGTGGCAATGCATCCGGGAACGCGCAGGCTGTACGCCGACAAGCTGGTCGCCGAGGGCGTCCTTCCGGGCGATGGGCCGGACGACATGATCCGCAGCTATCGCGATCATCTCGACCGCGGCGAATTGTTGTACAACCCGGTGCTTGCCGGTTATACCAATCCGCTGCTGATCGACTGGACGCCGTTCCTGCCCGGAAAGTACATCGACAAGTGCGATACCACGGTACCGGTTCGCGAGATCAAGCGCCTCGCCGAGAGATTGACCGCGATTCCAGACAACGTGGCCCTGCACTCCCGGGTAAAGAAGATCATCGATGACCGGCGCCTGATGGGGCAGGGCAGCCTTCCCTTCGACTGGGGCATGGCCGAGAACCTGGCCTATGCGACGCTGCTCGTTTCCGGGTATGGTGTCCGCGTGAGCGGGGAGGACGTCTGCCGCGGCACGTTCTTCCACCGCCACGCCGTGGTGCATGACCAGAACCGCGAAACCCGCGGTGCGGGCAGCTATGTGCCGCTGTCCAACCTGCAGGAGAAGCAGGGCGATTTTCAGTGCTACGACTCAGTGCTGTCGGAAGAGGCGGTGCTGGCGTTCGAGTACGGCTATGCCACGTCAAATCCTTACGATCTGGTCGTTTGGGAAGCGCAATTCGGCGACTTTGTGAACTGCGCACAGGTCGTCATCGACCAGTTCATTGCCTCGGGCGAAGCCAAGTGGGGGCGCGCCTGCGGCCTCGTCCTGCTGTTGCCGCACGGCTATGAAGGCCAGGGGCCGGAGCATTCCTCGGCGCGCATCGAGCGCTTCATGCAATTGTGTGCCGAGGCCAATATGGAGGTTTGCCAGCCGACGACGCCGGCGCAGGTCTTCCACATGTTGCGCCGGCAGGCTATTCGCAAGCAGCGGAAGCCGCTGATCGTGTTTACGCCCAAATCCTTGCTGAGACACAAGGAGGCCGTGTCGACGCTCGACGAAATGGCCAAGGGGCAGTTCCAGCGGGTGATCGGCGAGGTCGATCCGCTTGATCGGGACAAGGTTACGCGTGTCATCTTCTGCTCCGGGAAGGTTTACTACGAACTCGTGGCGGCGCGCCGCGAACGGAACATCCAGCACATCGCCATCGCTCGACTGGAGCAGTTCTATCCGTTCCCGCAAGAAGCGTTCGAGGCCGAGCTGGCGCGTTATCCCGCGGCCACCGAGGTCGTGTGGTGCCAGGAAGAGCCGCGCAATCAGGGTGCCTGGTACTGGATCGCGTCGCGCCAGCATCTTTCTCGTTCGCTTGGTGGAAAGCAGGAACTGCTGCTAGTGTCCCGTCCCGCATCACCGTCGCCGGCAGTCGGGTACTACAGCAAGCACAACGCACAACAAAAGGCTCTGATCGACTCCGCACTCGGCGAGATCGGACCGTACAAACCCGCCTGATTGGAGTCGAACATGATCATTGAAGTCAAAGTCCCGCAACTATCCGAGTCCGTCGCTGAAGCGACGCTGGTGACCTGGCACAAGAAAGTCGGCGAAGCCGTCACGAAAGACGAAAACCTGATCGACATCGAGACCGACAAGGTCATTCTCGAACGGCCGTCGCCCGCTGACGGCGTGTTGGTTGAAATTATCCGAAACAATGGCGATAACGTCGTGGCCGGGGAGTTGATTGCACGGATCGATACCGAGGCGCAAGCCAGCGTGGCGGCCGCACCGAAGAAAGAGGCCGAGGCTGCCGTGCCGGCAGTGTCGCCTGCTGCTCAGCCAACACCGGAAGCCGCAGGAATCGCCATGCCCTCGGCGCGCAAGATACTGGCCGAAAAGAACGTTTCCGTCGCCGAAGTCGCCGGCACCGGCCGCGGTGGGCGAGTGACGAAGGCCGATGCGCTCGCGGCCGTCGCGCCTTCCACGGTGCACGCTGCGCCAGCGGCTCCTGCGCCGGCGGCCCCCGTTCCGCCAGCGGCCTACACGCTGGCGCCGGCCCCACCCGTTGAAGTACCTCTGTCCAACCGCCCCGAACAACGCGTACCGATGTCGCGTCTGCGTGCGCGGGTGGCCGAACGGCTGGTCCAGTCGCAATCGACCAATGCCATCCTGACCACCTTCAACGAAGTGAACATGGCGCCGGTCATGGCACTGCGCAAGCAGTACGGCGAGAAGTTCGAGAAAGCCCACGGCGTGCGCCTGGGCTTCATGGCCTTCTTCGTCAAGGCCGCTGTTGCCGCGCTGCAGAAGTACCCGATCCTCAACGCCTCGGTCGACGGCAACGACATCGTGTATCACGGCTATATCGACATCGGCGTCGCCGTCGGCAGCCCGCGCGGCCTGGTGGTGCCGATCCTGCGCGATGTCGACCAGATGAGCTTTGCCGACATCGAGAAGAAGATCGCCGAGTTCGGCGAGAAGGCCAAGGACGGCAAACTGTCGATGGAAGACCTGGCCGGCGGCACGTTCTCGATTTCCAACGGCGGCGTATTCGGCTCGATGCTGTCGACCCCGATCATCAACCCGCCGCAGTCGGCGATCCTCGGCATCCATGCCACCAAGGACCGTCCGGTCGTCGAAAACGGCCAGATCGTCATCCGCCCGATCAACTACCTGGCGCTGTCCTACGACCACCGCATCATCGACGGACGCGAGGCCGTGCTCGGCCTGGTGGCGATGAAGGACGCGCTGGAAGATCCGGCGCGACTGCTGCTGGGGGTCTAAGAAATGTCAAAACAATTCGACGTCCTCGTCATTGGCGGCGGTCCCGGCGGTTACGTAGCCGCTATCCGCGCGGCGCAACTCGGCTTTTCCGTGGCCTGCTGTGAATCCAGTTCCTATGCCGATCCGAAGGGCGAACCGCGGCTCGGCGGCACCTGCCTGAACGTCGGCTGCATCCCGTCCAAGGCCCTTTTGCATACCTCGCACCTTTTCGCCGAGGCGGCGCACGGATTCGCCGCGCAGGGCATCTCGGTCGGCACTCCGTCGATCGACGTGCCGACGATGATCGGGCGCAAGAACACCATCGTCGACCAGCTCACCACCGGCATCAAGGGGCTGTTCAAGAAGAACAAGGTCACGCTGCTGAAAGGGCACGGCTCCTTTTCAGGCGGCGGTGAAGGCGCTTGGCAGATCAAAGTCGGTGACGAAATCGTCGAGGCCAAACAGGTCGTCATCGCCACCGGCTCGCGGGCGCGGCACCTGCCCGGTGTGCCGGTGGACAACAAGATCGTTTGCGACAATGTCGGTGCGCTGGATATCGACGCCGTGCCGAAGAAGCTGGCGATCGTCGGTGCCGGGGTGATTGGGCTGGAAATGGGAAGCGTCTGGCGCCGTCTCGGTGCCGAGGTGATTATCCTCGAAGCACTGCCGGATTTCCTCTCCGTGGCCGACGCCGATGTTGCCAAGGAAGCTGCCAAGGTGTTCAAGAAACAGGGGTTGGACATCCACCTCGGCGTGACGATCGGCGAAGTCAAGGGATCGAACAAGGGGGTTTCCGTGACTTACACCGACAAGGCGGGCGCCGAGCAGCATCTCGACGCAGATCGGTTGATCGTCTCGGTCGGCCGTGTGCCGAACACCGATGGGTTGAACGCCGAAGCGGTCGGCCTCATGCTCGACGAGCGCGGCCGAGTCCACGTCGACGATCACTGCCGCACCAACCTGCCCGGCGTGTGGGCTGTCGGCGACGTTGTCCGCGGTCCGATGCTGGCGCACAAGGCGATGGAAGAAGCTGTAATGGTGGCGGAACGGATGGCTGGCCAAGCCGGTCATTGCAACGCTGATACGATTCCTTACGTGGTTTATACGCACCCCGAGATCGCCTGGGTTGGCAAAACCGAGCAGCAACTCAAGGCCGATGGTGTGGCCTACAAGGCCGGCAAGATTCCGTTCATGGCCAATGGCCGCGCGCTTGGCATGGGCGATACCGCCGGCTTCGTCAAAATGCTTGCCGATGCCGAAACCGATGTCATCCTGGGAGTCCATGTCATCGGCGCGAATGCGTCCGAGCTGATTTCCGAAGCTGTCGTGGCCATGGAATTTGGCGCTGCCAGTGAAGACATTGCACGCATATGCCATGCCCATCCGACGCTCACTGAAGTCATGCACGAAGCGGCGTTGGCGTGCGACAAGCGGTCGTTGCATTTTTGAGGTAGCGAAGGCACCCCGGGGCTACCCATTCGTGCTCCCTGCTCGCGCCGTTTATCAAGGTTCAAAGCGGTACCCCACCCCGACTTCCGTCAAAATGTGGCGCGGCTGTGCCGGGGTGGCTTCAATTTTCTGTCTCAGATGGCCAACGTAAACGCGCAAATACTCATCGTTTCCCGCGGCCTGGCTGCCCCATACTTGAATCAACAGTTGCCGGCGGGTCATGACACGCCCCGGATTTGCGGCCATGACCAGCAGAAGGCGATATTCGATCTGGGAAAGCCGTAACGGGGCGTCGTTTCGCATCACGGTGCGAGTCACGCAGTCAATGCTGCAGTCCCCAAAGCGAATCAAAGGGACATCTTCCGTCTTTTGAACCGGTGCGCGACGCAAGAGCGCGCGTACGCGCGCGAGGAGTTCGGATACGCCGAATGGTTTCGTGAGGTAATCATCCGCTCCGGCATCAAGTGCCGCAACCTTTTCGGATTCCTGTGTTCGCGCCGAGATGATCAGGATTGGTGTGGTCGACCACCCGCGGAAATCCCGAATGAATTCCACTCCGTCCTGGTCCGGAAGTCCAAGGTCAAGCAGCAATAAATGAGGCAGGTGCTTCACCGCGTAGCTGGCTCCTCTCGCGGCAGTACCTGCACTGATAACCTCATATTCCTCACTCTCCAGCGCAGAAACAATGAATTCACGGATATGGTGGTCGTCTTCGATCACCAGTATGCGTTCTGCGTCGCCCATGCTTAATCCTTCAGATCCAGGGCAGGTAGGGTCCCTGCGGGCAGCAGCATGTGGAAGCAACTGCCTCCGCCTTCACGATTCATTGCCAAGAGTTTTCCTCCGTGCGCGTCAGTGATGCTATGTGCGATTGCCAGTCCGAGTCCAGCTCCGGGAACGGATGATTCAAGGACGCCGCGTTGGAACAGCCGGAAAATTTCTTCTTCCTTTCCATGCGGCAAACCGGGCCCGCGATCACAGACGGCCACATCAACAAATTCACCATTTTGCGACGCGGTGATCTCTATGGGGCTGCCTTCCGGCGAATACTTGCACGCGTTCTCTATGAGGTTCCAAAGGACCCTTTCCACAAGCACGGCATCGAATTGCAGGGGCGGCAGATCTTCCGCGATGTCTACTGCAACACGGCGCTTCTGCGTTATGTCGGCGGCTTGTCTCAGCGCGGTGCCGATGACTTCCTCAATCGTTTGCCATTCCTTGTTCATTCTTATACTGCCCGACTGCAATCTGGCCATTTCCAGCAAGTTGCTGACCAGACGATGAATCGACTGTGCCTGGGCTCGCAGACCATTGAGCAACGAATCCTGCTTCTCGGGGGACAGCTTGCGCGCGAGCATCAAGGTGTCGACTGTGCCGATCAGTGAGGTGAGAGGGGTTCTTATGTCATGCGAGAGAGACGAAAGGATGGTGAAGCGCAGGTTTTGATCCGCACTCTTCAACTCGCTTTGCCGCGCAACCTCAGCAAAGTGGGTTCGTTCCAAGGCAACGCCGACGAGGGAAGCGACAGTCTCCGCCAATTCACGATAATGCGAAGACTCGATTACACGTGTCGATACCTTGAAGCAAAGAACGCCTTGCGCTCCGGTCGAGGCAATCAGTGGAAGGATGACAACGCTCTGATTGGCCGAGGCGTCCGGAGTGGAGATGAGGTGACGATATTCGATGCTGGCGTGGATAAGATTCTTCGTAAGCGGCGGCGTTGGCGCGTCAAAGTCAGCAGGGAAGTAAAGCTCAGGAGATGCAGCCTGAAGAGTGTCGCACAAGAACCCTAATGTGGATGTCTTTACCTCGTTGGATGTTTGCTTCCCGGCCAGATTGCGTGCCAGTTCATAGAGAGCCAACGAACGATTTGCCCGCTCCTCCAGGGTTTTGGCGTACGCGCGCAGAGAGGCGGTCAGATGGCCAACGAGCAAGGCCACGAGCAGCATGATGCCGGCGCTCAGAAGATTCTGCCACTTGGTGATCGCCAGTGAAAAATACGGAGGCACAAAAACGTAGGCGAACGCCAGTGAACTCAAGAGCGCGCAGGAGATGGCAGGCCCACGTCCGAACTTGACTCCTGTCAATACCACAGCCAGGACGTAAAGCAATGTGATGTCAGCAAGGTATTGCACCTCTCGTAGAGGACTGACAATAACCGACCCGACTGCAACGCCGACAAACGGTATTACATACGCCGGCCAGTAATTCTGGGTTCGTTGTGGCGTTATAGTCACTCGGTCATTACCTCGCTGCGCGGTCGAACAGGTAGGCCGATGCGGCCAGATCGGACCGGCTTTTGGCACTGGCGGAATCTTCCAGCGCGTGTGACAAGAATAAACCTGCCGTCGCGACAAGTATTACCGCTCTAACCCAAAAATCCGACATTCGATCCATTCCTCTGGGGCGTTTGCAATTGTACTTTGCCTTTTATGGCGAATTTATAACCGTTCCTCTAGCATCCATGTAACCCAAGAGCCGGAACCGTGGTTCGCTGCTTTTCTGGCTTCAGGGGTAACGGAGTCTCAGTCACGGTGCTGCGTTTCAGGTGATGCGGGCAGGGCTGTTTCGACTGTCAGGATCTGCGCTCATGAATCTTCCGAATCGGCACCTGAATGAGAACAAACTTTTTGGCAAGATGATTACAACCCTGCGGAAGCTCGAATGCTGACCACCATCTCCAACCGAACGCTTGCTGGTATTTGCATTTTGATTGCTTTTGTGGTGCTGCAGATTTGCGCGGTGATCCGGGTGCGGCGTGATCGCAAATCGAAGGATTCTGCTAAACACCCTTCGACGATCGGAAGGTAACGTCCCGTTGGAAGTCAATCGTTGCCGGCAGGGCTGAATCCGCGTTCCACTTCCCGCAAGTCGTCCAACTCCAGTTCAGCCCGCTGCTCGAAGTCCTGCCGTTGCGCGACGTAGTAGGCGGCTATGGAAACCCACCGGCGGCGTACTTCTTCAGCCCTGTCGAAACGAACTGTCGTGTCGATCGGTGCAATTTCTCGTTCGATCGGCTTCTTCATATCTACTCGGGCCAGTCCGGCCATGAGTTGTTCTCGAGATAACAGTCGATCAGGAAAAGGCATAAAACGTCGGGAAAATCCGGAAAGTAGTCGAAGATGTTCATCGCAGGACCGCGTCCTTTTCAAAAGCAGTAATCGGTGGCGCTGATTCCGTCTCAGCTGTCTCGGATGCTAGAGGAACGGTTATAAATTCGCTATAAAAGCCCCGGCTCCTCCGGTTTTCGGCTTTCCGGGGTTGTGTCGAAGCTTCGCCCTGATATGGCGACGCCGCCTCGTCGAACACATCGCTGATGTGTTCAACGATTCCCAGGGTGTTGGATGCGGAGGAGATGCGCCGGCAGATGGCTCAGCGCGAATCGGGTCTGTTCGCCAGACGAACCGCTTCGAGCTCCGCCTTCAATTTTCCGGGTATCGCCGTCTTGGCGTGGATTTTTGTGTCGTAGCAGACAAGCGTCGCTTCCGCTTCCGCGACGATGGCTCCATCCGCTTTTCGAACGATCCGATATGCGGTTGAGAATCTGTCCTCTTGAATCGAGGTGATTTTTACCCCGGTGATGACGACATCGCCGAATCCAAGGGAAGCCTTGAACCGGCAACTTGTCGAACCCACCACGATCGTGGTGTGATCGGCCGAATCGCGGTCATACTTGCCGATGCGTTGGTAGAGGGCTACCCGTGCGTTCTCGATATAGCGGAAATACCATATGTTGTTGACGTGACCGTTCGGATCCAGCTCCCCCCATACGACGGGCTGTTCGACGCTGATCGGATAGTCTTCAAGCACTTCAAGCATCTTCATTCCTTAAGCGAAATCGCGATCGTTTCTTCGCGTGAATCGAGGTCTTTGGGACGCTTTCGGGTCCACAAATTCTACGCTTGAGGCGCGCGGCAGTCGCATGCGCTCCACAATCTGGCGGCACTTCGGCCCATAAAAAAACCGCAGCAACTGCCTTCGGGTGAAGGCCGGTTGCTGCGGCGGGTTGTGGTCAAACGCGTTGTTTGACCGCTCGTTCCGTGGATTGCGCCTTACATGAAGACTTCTGCCCGCTTGATCAGGTCTTCCAGTCCGGCTTCGTTGGCATTACGCGGCTTGCCCGGATGGATGATGGCGACCTGGCAGTTCTCGGCGGCTTCGACGAGTTGGGCGTAGGTGCCGGCGTTGATGTCCTTGATGAAGGCCTGTTTGTTGCCGTCGTAGGCGAACATCTTGTCGTTGATGTTGATGCACTCGTTGCACGACGCGCAGCGCGCAGTTTCGATGTAGGCCTCGTCGGACGATTTTTCCGCTTCCTTTTCTGCCGGGGCTGCTTCGGCAGCGGGTGCGACAGGGGCGAGGACTTCTGTCGGGGCTGCTGCTACGGTACTGGCTGCGGAGATGGCTTTGCTGCTTTCTTCCCAGGCCGATTTCTCCCGGGCCAGCAGCCGCTCGGCGTGCGAATTGTGGATGCCGCCGAGTTCCTGCAGGCTGTTCCACATGGACAGGCAGCGGCGCGCTTCGCGGACGATCTTCTCGGTGACGATTACCTTCTGCAACTGGTTTTCAGGGTTGATCATCAACAGGGTGGGAACGCTCTCGATACGATCGATGCCGTCCCATTTATCGCGGGCGATGATGTCGCCCGCGTCGGCCAGCGTATCGTTCCAGTGCGCTTTCGGTACCGCGCCGAAGAACTTGGCATAGCGGGAATCGCAGGCGACGAAGTCGATGAGCGTGAAAGGCCGCTCGACGGTTTGCGTCTGGCAATCCGCATCCTCAAGGACGAGCTTGTGGACGGGCCAGTCGAGTTCGGCCTGCGGATTCACCTTCAGCGAGAAACGCGATGCCCAGTCGTCTCCGGCGGTCGGGTCCATCGTGAAGGCCGGGAATACGCGCGATTCGAGCGCCGCCGCGCCGATCAGGTAGGGCGGCAACTGGCCGTGACCGCCGGCGATTCCAGAGAATACGCTGAACAGTGCGGGGCCTGAGCAATCCAGGCCGCGGACGATGCTTTCGCGCAATTGGTAGAGTGCCGAGGCAGGCGACTGCACCACGAACACGCCGGCCATGCCCAGCGCCATGCGCGCCAATTGCCTGCTGCGCAAGGCAAACGCCAGGTGGCCGTTGCTGATTGGCGATTCCTCGATGACGTCGTCGGTCTGGACGAGAACCTTGATTGGCAGGTTGAGCGACATGATCTCGGTGAGGGAACTCAGTTCCGCACCCGGCAGCGTGTCTGCGTGGAGACGTACGAGATAGTCGGGGAAGATGGCCATGTCGCGGGGGTCGAGCCCGTTTTCACCGAAGGATTCGAAGAGGCGGTCATGCTTCGCTTCGCTGTACTCGCCCCTGACTTCCAGTTCGGCGATGGCTACGGCCTTGGACAACTCGATGGCCTTGGGCAGGCGGTCGCGGTAGGCCTTGATGGCGTCGTTGCACGAGTCGAAGGAGAATACATAAGGCTTGTTGCTGGAAGCCGGCGTCGGGAAAAACTGCTGCGATTTCAACGTTGTCAGCAGTTTTTCGATGCGCTTCTTGCGGTTCTTGGTCAGGTTTTCCTTCGGCGCCGACTTGGACAGGATGCGCGACATTGCATCGAAGTCGAACTGGTCCATAGGGCCTGAACCGAAGGTGCGTTTCAGGTTGGCGGCGGTTCTTCCGGCGTTGGAGTTGGCGAAATCGGCCTGCAGGATTTCCGAGAGTTTGAGAACCAGCCGATTGACGATCTCGCCAAAGCGCTTGGATCGCTGTGTCTGAGCCAGTGCCCACACATGCCCGACCAGATGATAGGGCATGGAACCGTTGCAATCGACGACCTCGCCATCCACCTTAAGGTTGGCGCGCGCGCGGGATAGACTGTCGGAGATCTGCTTGTCCTCCTTGGCCAGCGCTTTCGCGGCCTTGTCCCACAGGGCGGAGAGCAATCCTTCCGTGCCATTGGCCGCCTGGGCGCGTATGTGCTGCTCGAGGCGCAGCACATGCTTGCGGAGCCTGTCGGCATCGCTGCCGCGGGCAATTTTTTCGAGAATGCCGTCGATCAGTCCGGACAGCGATTCGACACTGGCTCCGGCCGGCTGGTCCTTGACCAGCACCAGCGGGAAGTCGTAGCGCAACTGCGTAAGGTCCCGGTAGCCAGCGAAAAGTGCCGGACGCAGCTTGAGCCGGTCGATGGCATCCAGGTCTGAGGTATTTGTCTTTCCGGTCAGGAAAAACGCAACGTGGGCTTGCAGATCAGCTTCCATAAGTTGTAGCTATCTCGTCTAGTCGTTGTCGAAAGCGCGTCCCGCCGAGGCGATCGTGATCGGTCTGCGGGAAGGGCCGTGGTATTTCAATCGTGTATTCCTTGTTCAGACGGAGTATTTGTCGAGTTCCGCGTTGAAGTTCTTCTTGATCGCTTCCACCGTGCGCAGCGCGCCGCTGTGCCGCGTGTCTTCATAGCAGGCAACCTCACGATTCTGGTAGAGAATGCCGACCGGGATGATGTCCGTGTTCGAGGCGATCTCGCGGGCACGGTGAATGTCCAGCGGGTCGTGCTCCACCTGGTTCTTGTACACCCTGGAAAGCCCCTGGCTGATCTGCAGGCCGTTGGCGTGATGCAGCAACTGCACCCGCTCGGGATCCTGCAGCCACGGATCGAGCGACTTGGGCAGCCATTCCGGGCAGCGCTGGATGATGCGCACGAAGGAGAATCCCTTGTGGTGGTAGGCGGCTTTGACGATTTCGTAGAGCGTTTCCGGGATCCAGTCCACCGCCTGGGCGATGAACGAGACATTGGACACGCCCAGGGAGACCGTGAGCGGGTTCAGCGCGTCGAGGTAACTGCCGCGCGGCGTGGTATTGCTCTTCGTGCCGATTGGCGAAGTCGGGGACGCCTGCTTCTTGGTCAGGCCGTAGATCTGGTTGTCATGCAGGAACACGGTCATGTTCATGTTATAGCGCAGGGCGTGGATCCAGTGCGCCGCACCGATGCTGCAGCAATCGCCGTCTCCCGTGTTAACGAATACGGTGAGGTCCGGTCGGGACATCTTGACGCCTTCGGCGACAGGGAAGGCCCGGCCGTGGATGCCATGGAAACCGTAGGTCTTCATGTAATGCGGGAAGCGGCTGGAGCAGCCGATGCCGGAGACGAACACTGTCTTTTCGGGACGCAGGCCTTCGTCGCGGCACAGGCGTTGGACGGCGGTGAGGATGGCGTTGTCGCCGCAGCCGGTGCACCAGCGGGGAACGCCGCTCTGATAGTCTTCCAGCGCCGACTGCTCCTTGTACAGGTCGAGCAGTTGTTTGGTGGCGGATAATTTCATGGTTTTCCCCTATTTCTCGAGTTTGGCCAGGAGTACTTGACGGATGGTGCGCGGCTTGACCGGCTGTCCCCGGACCTCGGTCCAGCAGTCGACATCGACCAGGTAGCGCGAGCGCAGCAGGGTGGCCAGCGACGAATAGCGGCGGCTGTCCTCGTTGATCAGTTCGTCGTTCGGGTTGTCGCTCCAGTTGGTCTCGATGGTCAGCACCTTCTTGTAGCGCTGCATGATTTCCTTGATCCCCGGCTGCATGGGCTGCAGGAAACGCAGGTTGATCGAGGCGACCTTCTTGCCTTCGGCGCGCAGCCCTTCGACGGCTTCCTCGATGGCGCCCTTGGTGCTGCCCCAGCCGATCACCAGCAGGTCTCCCTTCGGAGCGCCGAAGACTTCGGGCGGGAGGAGCGTTTTCTGCAGTGCGGCCAGTTTCAGGCTACGGGCGCGCAGGCCTTCCTGGTTGATGTCCGGGTCGTAGGCGACATGGCTGTCGCGGTCGTGCGCCAGGCCGGTGACGGTATGCATGCCGCCCGGTTGGCCCGGGATGAAGCGGCGGGCGATACCGGTGACCGGATCCCAGTCGTAGGGCTTGGCGCCGGCCGGAACCGGACTCTGGTCGATCGGCGGCGCTAGCCACGATTCCTGGAACTGCGGCCGGTCGAATGGTTGTTGCGACGAGGAGAGGCTGGCGTCGCTGAGGATGACCACCACGGTGTTGAAGGTCTCGGCAATCCGCCGGGCGGTGATCACCGAGTAGAAGCAGTCCTCGATGGTCGCCGGGGCCATGACCACCTTCGGCGCGTCGCCATGGCTACCGTAGATCGTGGTCAGCAGGTCACCCTGTTCCACCTTGGTTGGCTGGCCCGTACTCGGCCCGCCACGCTGGACGTTGACCACGACGAGCGGAATCTCCGCCATGACGGCCAGGCCGATTGCCTCCTGCTTCAGCGAGTAGCCCGGGCCGGATGTGATGGTCACCGTGCATTTGCCGGCGTAGGAAGCGCCGATGGCGAAGGCGCAGGCGGCGATTTCGTCTTCGGCCTGATGCACGATGCCGCCGACTTTTTCGAAGGCTTCCGAAAGATAGTGGGACGCCGAGGTGGCCGGAGTAATCGGGTACATGGCGCAGATGTCCATGCCCGAGGCCATCACCCCGAGTGCCAGCGACGTGTTGCCATTGATCGAGATCTGCTGCTTGCCGCTCGGGGTGGCCGGGATGCTGAAACGGAAATCGATGTTGGCTTCGGCCCATTTGTGGCCGGCTTCCAGCAGTTCGACGTTGGCGTCGATGACGCTCTTTTCCTTCTTGCCGAAGGTCAGGGCAATCTGATCTCGCGCCATCTGCAGTTCAAAGCTGTAGATGTAGCAGAGGATGCCGAGGGCAAACATGTTCTTGCCGCGCTTGGCGTTGGAAGTGAGCTTGAGGCACTCCTCTTCCATCGGTATTTCGACAACCTTGTAACCGGCCTTGACCAGTCGTTCGTAAGCTTCGGTGTAGGATTTGACAATGTTCTGGTCGTTATGCGACCGCCACATGTTTTCCAGCAGGATGATGCAGCCCGGCTTGAGTTCGCGGGCGTTGACCCGGCCGAGCAGCACCTGCTCGTTGAAAGCCACCACCAGGTCAGTTTCGTCGCCGCCGTTGGTGATATAACTGGAGCCGATACGGATGCGGTTGCCGCTGGCGCCGGCGACGCTGCGTGCCGGCGGGCGGATTTCCGCGGGGATGATTTCTGTCGTCCAGATGCCGTTGCCCATGCGGGCGGCGATCGAGCCGAGCGACTGTCCGCAGCGCTGGGCGCCTTCGCCGGAATCGCTGATGATTTCGACAATGTGCTCCTTCAGCGTGGTACATGTCTTCTTGCCGGCTTTCTTCGTTACTTTCTTTGTGGTCATAGGTGGCTATTCCAAAAACGCGGTTGAGCGGCAGGTGGATCGGTTACGACTAGGCCCTGATCCGGGCGAAGTTGCGTTCGCTCGTGTCGATGCCGAACAGGGTGTCGCCAGCGGTACGGTAGGGGCGGTTCGTGTCGCGGATGCCGAGGTAGGCCTTCATGCTGCCCGCCGCACGGCGTCCGGCGCCCATCGCCTCGATCACGGTGGCGGCGCCGGTGACGATGTCGCCGCCAGCAAAGACGCCGGCCATCGACGTGGCCAGGTTCTCATCGGTGTCGATGTAGCCCCACTTGTTCAGGCGCAACTTGCATGTCTGGCCCATGATTGGATTGGCGTTGGTGCCAATGGCATAAACAACCAGGTCGCATTCGAAATCGAATTCGCTGCCGGGGACGGGCACCGGGCGGCGGCGGCCCGAAGCGTCGGGTTCTCCGAGTTCCATGCGCACGCAACGCATGCCCATGACGTTGCCGTTGCCGTCGTCGAGGATGGATACGGGGTTGGTCAGCCAGTGGAACTCGACGCCTTCCTCCTCGGCATGATGGATTTCCTCGGCGCGGGCCGGCGCCTCCTTGTGCGAGCGGCGGTAGATGCAGTAGACCTTTTCGGCGCCAAGGCGCAGCGATACGCGCATGGCGTCCATGGCAGTATTGCCGGCACCGACCACTGCCACGCGCTTGCCGATCGGCTGTGGCGTGTCGAAGTTGGGGAACTCCTTGGCCCGCATCAGGTTGCAGCGCGTTAGCAACTCGTTGGCCGAGAGCACGCCGTTCAGCGAGTCGCCGGGGATTCCGAGCATGGTCGGGTAGCCGGCACCGACGCCGACGAAGACCGCGTCGTAGCCCATTTCCGAGATCATCTGCTCAAGGGTGAACAAACGTCCG
>JARKPC010000206.1 GCA_029975435.1 Propionivibrio sp.
CCGGATCGGCGTCTCGGCGCTCAAGGTCGAAGGCCGCCAGCGCAGCCCGGCCTACGTCGCGCAGGTCACGCGCACCCTGCGCGCCGCGCTCGACGAGCTCGGCAGGGGAGCGGAACAGTTCAAGGTCAAGCCCGCCTGGCAGGCCGAACTCGGCAAGGTCGCCGAGGGCACGCAGGTCACGCTCGGCGCCTACAACCGTCCGTGGAGATAAGCCGATGAAACTCTCGCTCGGCCCCCTGCTTTACTTCTGGCCCAAGGACAAGGTGCTCGACTTCTACGCCGAGATGGCGCAGATCAAGGCGCTCGACATCATCTACGTCGGCGAGGTCGTCTGCTCGCGCCGGCAGCAGTTGCGCACGGCCGACTGGCTGGCGCTGGCCCGGCAACTGACCGACGCCGGCAAGGAAGTCGTCGTCTCGGCGCAGGCCCTGCTCGAATCGGAAAGCGATCTCAAGGCCCTGCGCCGGCTGATCGACGAGGCGGGAGTCAAGGTCGAAGCCAACGACCTTGGCGCGGTCAACGTCGCTGCCGGCCGCGCCTTCGTCGCCGGTCCGCACCTCAACATCTACAACGCCGCGACGCTCGCCACCTTCCACCGCTACGGTCTCGCCCGCTGGGTGCCACCGCTGGAAGGCACGCGCACGCTGGTCGAAACGCTGCACAAAACCCGCCCGCAAGGCCTCGAAACAGAAGTCTTCGTCTTCGGCAAGCTGCCGCTGGCCTTCTCGGCGCGCTGCTTCACCGCCCGCCACTACGGCCTGAACAAGGATGACTGCCAGTTCAAGTGCATGGAGCATCCCGAGGCGATCACCCTGAAGACGCGCGAGGGGCAGCCCTTCCTGGCGATCAACGGCATCCAGACGATGTCGGCGCAGACCTACAACCTGCTCGCCGAGATTCCGGACATGCGGGCAATGGGCGTCGACATCGCACGCATCAGCCCGCAGCCGCAGCACATGGCCGAGATCATCGCAGCCTTTGACGCCGCGCGGCACGGTGGCATTCCACAGCCAGCCAAGCGAGAATGGGCACCCGAGGGCCTGGTCGATGGCTACTGGTTCGGCGAGGCCGGCATTGTCGCCCGGCACCAGGCCGCGTTCACGGAATTGCAAGGAGTCTGAACATGTCGCTTACCATCCCCAGCTTCACCCTGCCCTCGTTCATCGCCCGCGTCGGCAACAGGCTTCCGCAGTGGCCGCACGCCGTGGCGCTGACTACCGGCCTCAACGCGATCGTGAAGATGAAGCTGCTGCCGGACGACAGCCTGGCCCTGCTTGAAGGGAAAAACATCCTGATCGATGTGCTCGACACCGGCGGTCGGGCTGCCTTCACCTTCCGCGACGGCCTCTTCCGGCCCGTATTCACCGCGCCCGAAACGCCGGACCTCGCCTTCCGCGCCAACCTCTCGGCGTTCCTGCAACTCGCAGCCCGGCAGGAAGACCCAGACACTCTGTTCTTCAATCGCACACTGTCGATCGAGGGCGACACTGAACTCGGCCTGATCGTCAAGAACATGCTTGATGCGATGGAGTTGCCGAAGTTCGCCGGAAAGCTGGCGTTCCGGCACTGAACCGCCGTACTACCAGGAAGTCAGCGCTTACCCTTCTCCATCAGCGCGCGTAGATCGGCAAACGGGTTGGACGTTGCCCTGTCCGTTGCCACTTTCCCGTTCCTGACGCCGGCTTGCCGCGCCGCTTCGGCATCGAGTTCGCGGGCGTGCTCGTTATCGTGGCAATAAAGGCAGAGCAACTCCCAGTTGCTGCCGTCCTTCGGGTTATTGTCGTGGTTGTGGTCGCGATGATGCACCGTCAGCTGTTGCAGGTTTTCGCGGGTGAACTCGCGCGCGCAACGGCCACAGATCCATGGATAGATCTTCAGCGCCTGCTCGCGGTATCCCAGCTCGCGTTGCTGCCGATTGCGCAGGGTCTCGGCAATCATCCGGTCCGTATGGGCCCGTTTCGCCTCATCTGTAGCCATCGTTTCCTCGTCGCGGTTTTCACTTCCCGGCGATTGTACGGCAGTGCTGGCGAGATGGGATAATCGCGCATCGCCCCTCGGCAGTCTCGATCCCTCATGCAATCACCCCGTCCGCGCGTCTTCCTGAAACTCGTCTTGACCGCCTTTTTCTGGGGCGGAACGTGGATCGCCGGCCGCTCGGCGGTCCACGAAATGGCTCCACTCGCGGTCGCCAGCTGGCGTTTCCTGCTGGCGACGCTGGTCCTCGGCATTCTGCTTTACCGGACGGAAGGGGTCCCGCGCTGGTCGAACAGGGAGTGGGGCATCCTCGCCTGCCTCGGCCTTACCGGCGTGTTTTTATACAACGTGTTCTTCCTTTACGGCCTGCAGCACGTCGAGGCCGGTCGCGGCGCCCTTGTCGTCGCCTTCATTCCGGCGATCATCGCGCTGGCCGACTGGCTGGTATTCCGGCTACCGATGCCCCCGCTCAAGGCACTTGGCGTAATACTGGCAATGGTCGGTTGCCTGCTGGTGGTCACCCAGGGACATCCTCTCCGCCTGCTGAACGACAGGATCGGGCACGGAGAACTGCTGCTGCTCGGAACCGCGCTGGCCTGGACGGCCTACACGCTGATCAACCGGAAGATCAGCACGCGTTTCTCGCCACTGGCGATGACCTTCGGCGGCTGCTTCATCGGCTGGATCATGTTGACCGTCGGCGCGGCCATCACCGGCTCGCTCTTCGATTTTTCGTCCGCAACCTGGCGCGCCCCGCTCGGCATCGGGTTCCTCGGCATCTTCGGAACGGCGATCGCCTTCACCTGGTATTCCGAGGCCATTGGCCATGTCGGCAGCACGCGCGCCGCTGCCTTCATCAATCTGGTTCCGGTGTTCGCCGTGCTGCTCGGCACGGTACTCCTCGATGAACGCCTCGGCGCCGGTGTGTTGACAGGAGGTACTGCGGTCATCGCCGGGGTGATGCTCACACATCGTGCGGGAAAACCCGCCTCCGATCGATTGCTGCAACCCCGGCGCGCGCTGTAAACTGCCTGCTTCTCCGGCACACGGACCCGGTCCCCATGTACCAGTCGATAATCACCGAAATCGATGACGGTGTCGGCATCCTGACGCTGAACCGTCCGGACAGACACAACGCCCTCGACAGAACACTCGTCGCCGAAACCACCGCGGAGCTCCTCGAACTGGAGGACGACCCACGTGTTCAGGCCATCGTTCTTTCATCCTCCTGAAAGAGCTTCTGCGCCGGGATCGATCCGTCCTGGATTCGCGAGGCGATCAACGGAACGCCGGAGGAAAATCTGCAAAGCAACCGTAATCTGGGACGTCTGCTGGCGACGCTCGACACGCTGTCGAAGCCGACAATTGCGCGGGTGCATGGACCGGCCAGCGGGATCGGCGTCGGACTGGTTGCCGCCTGCGACATCGCCTTCTCGACCTACGACGCCTCGTTTGTGCTGAACGAGGTCAGGTACGGCCTGTTGCCGGCAATCGCAAGCCCCTACTTTGTCGCCGCCGTCGGCGAGCGGCATGCCCGTTACTACATGCTGACTGCCGAGCGTTTTTCCGGGACGGAAGCCTACCGCATCGGCCTGGTGCACGAGATGGTGCCCGGCGAAGAGCAACTCGACGAAGCCATCGGCGAAACGCTGGATACCTTGTTGAAAAACAGCCTGAATGCGCTGAGCGCTTGCAAGGCACTGGTTCACACGGTCAGCGGACAACCGATCGACGAAGCCACCATCGAGGAAACGGCTCAGAGCGCGACTGTCATTCAATCGAGTTCGGAAGGCCGCGAGGGAATGCTGGCGCTGGTGGAAAAACGCAAGCCGGAATGGGTCGCCTGAGCCGCAGCAGGCAACGGCCATTCAGGCACAAACAGGACGGCTTTTTTCCAGGCGCTCTTCGATTCGCGCCCTGATCTCATCCAGTGGCAACCCCAGCGAAAGACGCCTGTCCAGCGCTTTCAGCAAGGGCAGCACCTTCAAACCGGCCACGGCAAGCTGTTCCACCGGCATCGCCGCGGAACCCCCCCGCAAGGCGAGGAGCAGCGAGGCAATCGCCTTGTCCCGGCAATGCAGAGGACAATCCGGACGCAACTCCGCGCTGGCGGAATTGCCACCGCAAAGCTGCGCCTGCGCAAGGCGCTGTTGTGCCAACGCAAGCAACTCGGCACCACGCGCCACCTTGTCCTCTGACGTGCTGGCGACACCGGCGCTGGCGGTCAGCTTGATTTTCTGTCCCTGAATGGTGATCTGTCCGCTGGCCAGGCTCTTGCACACGCGCTTGGCAAAACGCGAGCCATGCCGCAGATCCACACCGTGCGAGATGATCGCCAGATGCTTGCCTTCCGCCTGTCCGAACTGATCGAGGGAATCAACTTTGGCGGACAACAGGTCGGCGAGACGCGAGGTCAGCATCTCCGGCACAGCCGTGCCGAAACGGGACACCAAC
>JARKPC010000217.1 GCA_029975435.1 Propionivibrio sp.
CCTTGAGCACATTGGTGAGCGTCGATTGGTCCTTCGGCACGATCACCAGCACATCGACCTTCCGGGAGATCAGGTTTTCGATTTGGGAAACCTGCTTGGCGGTGTCGCCGTCGGCCGACTGCACGCTGACTGTCGCACCGAGCTTCTTGGCGGCTTCGATGAAGAAATCACGGTCACGCGCCCAGCGCTCGACCCGCAGATCGTCGATCGAGAAGCCGATGACGGGCTTTTCCTTGGAAGCAAAGGCCGGCAGTGAAACACATGCCGCGGCGGCAACGAGAACGGACAGAACGGTACGGCGAATGGAAAAACGACTCATCTGAATCTCCTTGAATTTAAGAGGGGACAAATGCCCCGGCCATGACCACTACGTTATTCAGCAGCAAAATTGCAACGAACCATCAGACTTCAACCACCCAAACCTGCGTCACGCCGCACCGATCGCAAACAGATCTTTCAGGCGCGGATAGATCTCCCGGAACTTCTCGTATCGGGGAAGCAAGCGCTCGAGTTGCGCGGCGTCCGGCGCGAACAGACTGTTCACCGCCGGTGCGGCACAGACCTCGGCCTCATTCCCTCCGGCGGCGAGCCAACCCAGGCGAGCGGCCCCCAGCGCCCCGCCGGCCTCGGCCCCCTGCATCGTGACAATCTCGGTTTGCAGGCACGTCGCCAGCAATTGCGCCCATTCCGGACTCCTCGACCCGCCTCCGACCAGAGACATTCTTCCGACTCGCGTTCCAGCGGCACGCAGTGCGGCAATGCCGTCGAGGATGCCAAATGCCACGCCTTCGAGCACCGAGTAGGCCAGGCTGGCCGCCGAAGTTTCGTGATCCATGGCGAAGAAGACGCCGCGCGCCGTTGCGTCGTTGTGCGGCGTACGCTCGCCGGAAAGATAGGGGAGGAAGACCGGGGCGCGGTCGAGCGCCTCGGGCGGCAGCGCCTTCATCTGTTCGAGCAGGCTCTCCTCGTCCCTGGCCCCGGTCAGGCGCGTAGCCCAGGACAGGCAACTGGCCGCCGAGAGCATCACGCTCATCTGGTGCCAGCGCTCCGGAAGGGCGTGGCAGAAGGCATGGACCGCCGATTCCGGGTTGGGTCGGAAGCGATCGGTCACGACGAAGGAGACACCGCTCGTCCCCAGTGAAATGAAGCCGTCGCCCGGCGACACGGCGCCGATGCCGACCGCACTGGCCGCGTTGTCGCCGCCACCGCCAGCCACGATCACTCCCGGCGCCAACCCCCAGGCTTGCGCCACGGCGGGAAGCACGGTGCCGGAAACGTCGCTGCCTTCCACCAGGCGCGGCATGTGGCGACGCGCCAACCCGGTCGCCGCGAGGAGATCATCCGACCAGTCGCGCCGGGCGACATCGAGCCACAGCGTGCCGGCCGCATCGGACATGTCGCTGGCCTTCTCCCCGGTCAGGCAGAGGCGGAGATAATCCTTGGGCAGCAGCACGGAAGCGGTGCGGGAAAAAACTTCAGGTTCGTTCTTCGCCACCCAGACGAGTTTGGGCGCGGTAAATCCCGGCATGGCGAGGTTACCCGCCACGACCGGAAGCGCGGGGAAGCGTGAGGTCAGCTCGGCGCATTCGGTGGCGGCGCGTGTGTCGTTCCACAAGATGGCCGGCCGGAGTACCCGATCGCTCGCGTCAAGGAGGGTGGCCCCGTGCATCTGGCCGGAAAGGCCGATCGCGCGGATCGCCGCAAATGACTCCGGCGCCATCCCACGCAAGCGCGCCGCGGCACGGCAGGCGGCATCCCACCATTCTGAAGGATGCTGTTCCGACCACGAGGGTCTTGGGCGCGAGATCGAGATTCTCTCGCCGGCAACCGCCAGGATCCGGTGCGTATCCGACAGCAGAAGCAGTTTGACCTCGGACGTACCCAGGTCGATCCCCAAGAACATTGCGCCCTCCACTTGCTTGCGACCATTCTTTTCGTCGCTTGGTGTAGATCCCTGACTTGCTCGTGCTAACCGTGGAAACCCTTTGCTATCCGGATAACCATTATTCGAGGAACAAACATTAGTTCATTAGTCGTACAAATGCAAGAATTTTTTGCCGGGTGATCCGGTCCGACCGCCGGGGAACCTCCTCGGCCGCCTCAGCACGTCCCCGGCAGGAAATGCCCTAAAGTTCGTGAAACCTGAATTCCATGGGGCGCAGCAGGACATGCCTGACCAACGCGGCAGCACCGATGGCGATCGAACGGGTTCCGAATCGCGCCAGCCTGATGTCAGGAAGTTGCAGCGCGCAATCCTGCGCATACGCTTCGAGGCATGTGCGGGCCGCATCCAGGAACGGCGCTCCCAACTCGCACACCGGCCCGCCTATCACCACGCGTCCCGGATTGAAATACATCCACAGATTCTGGATCAGCACGCCAAGATAGCGCCCGGCCCGTTTTACAGAAAGCAGCGCCCCCTCATCCTCGCGATCCAACAATCGGCGGATGGTTTCGACGGAGAGCATATCCTCCGCATGGCCGGAAATGCGGGTGCTGATCGCCCTCAAACCGATGAACGCCTCGGCGCAACCGCGGCGCCCGCAAGAGCATACCGGCCCCTCGAGTTGAAGAATCGAATGCCCCACTTCCCCGGCAAAGCCTTCGGCACCGAGGAACAAGCGGTCGCGCACAACCACGCCGGCACCGACACCGACACCCAGCCCGAGATAGATCAACGGATCGGGCACCGGCGCCTCGCCGAATTCATACTCGCCCAGTGCCGCCACGTCGAAATCGTTCTGGACAAAAATCGGCAGGTCTTCCGCGCCGAGAGAGGCCAATTCAATAGAAAGCTCCGACCGGAATGCCACATCGCGCCACGCCAGATTCGGCGCCAACTTGACCACCCCTTGCCGGGTCAACACCGCACCGGGCACCCCGACACCGATTCCCAGCAAACGACGCCCGCCTTTCCTTGCTCGCTCCACCAGATTGCCGACAAGACGCGCCAGTTGGCGGATCACGATCTCCGGACGCCGTCCGGCCAGAGGTTCCGCAACTTCGCTTATCACCTCTCCGGTCAACGAGACTGCCAGCACGCTCAGATTATCCAGACTGACATCCGCTCCGATCAGGGCCAGGCGGGAACCGTCGATGCACAAAGGAGTCGGGCGCCGTCCGGCAGCGCCGGTAGCCTGCACGTCCGATTCGACCATCCACCCCTCTTCGATCAGATCCTGGACAAGCAGGCTCACCGTCGATTTCGTCAGCCCCGTTTCCTTCGCCAGATCAGCGCGCGACAAACCCGGCTGGCGCTGCACGACGCGCACCAGCGCCATCCTGTTGATCTCGCGCAACAAACTCTGATCACCGGTTATCGTCATGGCCCACCGAACGGAATCGCAATTAGTATTTTTGTCGCACTATTATCAATCCTCCGTGCCGAATAATCAAACCCCGATCGACAGGCAAAGCGCGGAGAGATCATATCGACCCAGCTTTCTTCGCACGGGGTGCTAAGATTAAGTTCGACATTCATGATTCGGTCATGACCGACCGCCGAAAGGGAACCATCATGCCTGACAACGATTTGCCGGATGTTTTTCTCGGCCGCCAGCCGATTCTCGATCGCCATCAGCAGTTGTTCGCTTATGAACTGCTTTTTCGCAGCGGCAGCGCCGAGAAGGGAAACTTTGCCAGCTTCATCGACGGCAACCAGGCCACGGCCACCGTCATCATCAATGCTTTCACCGAGTTCTCGCTGGCCGACGCGCTGGGGCCGTACCAAGGGTTCATCAAGGTCGACGAAGGTCTGCTGTTCAGCGACCTGATCAACGCGCTGCCGCCGCATACGGTGGTTCTGGAAATTCTCGATACGGTCGCCCAGACACAGGACATGATCGCCCGCTGCGAGCAGCTGCGCCAGGCCGGCTACATCCTGGCCACGCACGTGCGCCCGGAGACGCTCGATCTCGACAACAAGCCGCTGCTCAGGATCGCCGAAGTCATCAAGGTCGACGTCAGCCGGGTTGAGCCGGAACGCCTGAAGCAACTGACGCCCTCGCTGAAACCCCTGCGCAAGACCTTGCTGGCCGAAAAGGTCGAGAGCAACGACCAGATGAAGCTGTGCCATGAGCTTGGCTACGATCTTTTCCAGGGTTACTACTTCGCCCGTCCGACGGTGATCCAGGGCAAACGCCTGCAAAGTTCGGAAATGGCGCTGCTGCGCCTGCTCGGGCTGATCAGCCAGGACGCGGACACCGCGGAGATCGAGAAGGTATTCAAGCAGGAACCGGTGCTGACCCTAAATCTGCTGCGCCTTACGAACTCAGCCGGCAGCGGCCTGCCCACCAAGATCACCTCGTTGCGCCACTCCATCACCATCCTCGGTCGGCGCCAGTTGCTGCGCTGGCTGCAGTTGCTTCTCTACAGCGGGGCATCGAGTTCGGCGCCGGTGGTCAACCCGTTGCTGCAGCTAGCCGCGACGCGCGGCCGGCTGATGGAGTTGCTGGTGGACAGAACCCCGCCCGGCAAGCAGGGCGGTCGCGATCTGATCGACCAGGCCTTCATGGTCGGAATCCTGTCGTTGATGCCGACATTGACCGGTACGAGCATGCGCGAAATCCTTTCCCAGATCTCTCTCGCCAAACCGGTCAGCGATGCACTCGGGGAACGCCAAGGCGTGCTCGGCGATCTGCTCAACCTCGTCGAATCGCTGGAAAACGAAGATCGCGCGAAGGCCGGAGAGGTGTTGCTGCGTCTGCCGGACATCGACGCCAACTACGCCAACAGTTGCCTGACGCGTGCACTCGCCTGGGCCAACAGCCTGGCCCGCGAATCCTGAACGCATCCCGATCACTGCGATCGGGCGAACACCTATACAATAACCCGCCATCGATCACTGACCGAAGGCGCCTGAGACGACATGTCCGAAAACCACAGTTCACAGATTTTCCTGGGACGCCAGCCGATCCTCGGGCGCGAGCAGCAGCTGCTGGCCTATGAACTGCTTTTCCGCGAGGGGCCGATTCTCACCAGCAACCGCGCGGAGATCGTCGATCCTTCGCAGGCCACGGCCACCGTCATCGCCAACGCGTTCACCGAACTCAGCGCCAACGAGGCCCTTGGCCCCTACCGCGGCTACATCAACGTCGACCAGGAGTTCCTTTTCAACGACCTGATCGAAGCCCTCCCGCCCAAGATCGTCGTGCTGGAGATTCTCGAGACGGTAAAGCCCACACCGGAAGTGATCGCTCGCTGCCGGCAGCTTTGCGACAAGGGTTTCTCCCTGGCCATCGACGACGTGATCGAGATCGACGACGCCTACCGCCCGCTGCTGGAGCTGGCTGACATCATCAAGGTCGATGTTCTGGGCCTGGATGCCGAGCAACTGACCGGGCTGGTCAAGCAACTCAAACCGTTCGGCAAGAAACTGCTGGCCGAGAAGGTCGAATCGGCCGCGCAGGTCGAGTTGTGCAAGAGCCTGGGCTTCGAATTGTTCCAGGGATATTACTTCGCCAAACCGGCAATCATCGTCGGGAAAAAGCTCAACCCATCGCAAATCGCCCTCCTCAGGCTGCTCGGGCTGGTCCTGCAGGACGCGGAAACCCACGAAATCGAGAACGCCTTCAAGGTCGAACCGGGGCTGACGGTCAACATGCTGCGCCTGACCAATTCGGTCGGCAGCGGACTGACAACCCGCATCACCTCGCTGCGCCATGCCATCACCATCCTTGGCCGCCGGCAATTGCAGCGCTGGCTGCAGCTACTGATCTACACCAACCCCAAGGGCGGTGGCCACGGCGAGAACCCGTTGCTGCAGCTCGCCGCGACCCGCGGCCGTTTGATGGAACTTCTGGCTGACCGAGTGGCGCCGAGAAACCGCGAGTTTGCCGATCAGGGGTTCATGGTCGGAATCATGTCGCTGATGCCTGCCCTGCTCGGAGTCGCCATGGAGGAAATCCTGGCCCAGCTGCCGGTCGCGCAACGGGTCAAGCAGGCGCTGGAAGAACGAACGGGGCAACATGGCCAGTTGCTGCAACTCGCGGAAGCCACCGAGCAGACCGACCCGGCCATCCTTGAAGAAGCCCTGCAACGCGTGCCGGGAATCAGCCTTGAATTCCTGGAAGACTGCCTGAGCCAAGCCTTGTATTGGGCGAACAACCTCGGACGGGAAAAGGCCGATGATTAGGGTGTGTTCTCATTTCTGCACGGGCGGCCATCATGACTGAAACCACCCTCAACGAAACCTACCTGAGCCGCCAGCCCGTCCTGGATTTGCAACAGGAACTGGTCGGCTACGAATTGCTGCTGCAACCGGCGGGCGGTACCGGCGGGGCCGGAAGCAGTCCGGTGAATGCCGCCATGCTGGTTTGTGGCGCGTATGCCGAACTGGGCATCCGCAGCGCACTCGGACGGCACAAGGCATTCCTGCGCGTCGACCCGGATTTTCTGCACGACGACGCCATCGAGGCACTCCCGGCCGAAGGCGTCGTGCTCCAGATCCTGCTTGATCGCATTCCCGATGAACGCATGCTGGAACGCTGCCGCGCCTTGCGCGAAAGGCGCTATACCCTGGCGCTCGCCGACTATGCGGGGCTCGACGAACAAAGCTCGCCGCTCCTGACCATGGTCGACTACGTCAAGATCGACATCCGCGGCAAGGACTCCAGGCGACTGCTCGAACTCGCCGGTCCGCTGGCACGGTTGCCGCTCAAACTGCTGGCGCAGGGCGTTGAAACCCGGGAGGATTTCGTCCGCTGCCGCGACGCCGGCTTCCAGCTCTTCCAGGGCTACCACTTCGCCCGGCCGGAAATCGTCAGCGGGCGTCGGCTGACGGCGTCGCAGACCACGATCATCCAGCTGATCAACCTCGCCGCCCGCGACGCCGACACCGTCAAGATCGAGGAAGGCATCAAGCACGACCCGGCGCTCGCGGTCAATCTCCTGAGCATCGTCAATTCGGTCGCCTACAACTTTTCCCGGCGCATCAGTTCCTTGCGCCAGGCCATCACCGTGCTCGGTCGGCGCCAGTTGCAGCGCTGGCTGCAGTTGCTGCTGATGACCCCGGCCGGCAAGGTGCCGGACGCCAGCCGCACGCCGCTGCTCCAGGTCGCTGCCTTGCGCGGACGCATGCTGGAACTGCTGGTCGGCCAGATACGCCCGCGCGACGCAACGCTCGCCGGTCAGGCGTTCATCACCGGCATCATGTCGATGATGCCGACCGCGCTGGGCATGCCGATGAACGAGATCTTCGAACAGATCGCGCTGGAGCAGGAAATCGTCGCCGCACTGCAGTCTTACCAGGGAGCGCTCGGCAAGATGCTGATGCTGATCGAATGCTACGATGCCGAGGACGCTGACGGATGCGACGCGATCCTGGCCGGATTCCTTGGCACCGGTCTGGACAGGAACATGCTGAATCACTGCCTGACGGAATCGCTGCGGTGGATCAACGGCAGCGAAGAAGCCGACTGAAAAACACACAACCCGCTAGGAAAACCATGCAGAACATTCTCGTCACCGGCGGCGCCGGCTACATCGGCTCGCACACCTGCGTCGAACTCCTGGCCGCCGGCTACGACCTGGTGGTCATCGACAATTTCTCGAACAGCAAACCGGCCGTGCTCGGCCGAGTCGAGCAAATCAGCGGCCGCAAGATTCCCTTCATGGAAGTCGACATCCGCGACCGCGGCGCGCTGCGCGACGTGTTCCGCCAACACGCGATCGACGCGGTGATCCACTTTGCCGGACTGAAGGCCGTCGGCGAATCGGTCTCGCAACCGCTGCGCTATTACGACAACAACATTTCCGGCAGTATCGCCCTGTTCGAAGTGATGGCCGAATCGGGCGTCAAAACGCTCGTGTTTTCGTCTTCGGCCACCGTTTACGGCGATCCGCAAAGCGTGCCGATCCGCGAGGACTTTCCGCTTTCGGCCACCAACCCTTACGGGCGTTCCAAGCTGATGCTGGAAGAAATCCTGCGCGACCTGTCGCGTTCCGACGAAAGCTGGAAGATCGCCCTGCTGCGCTACTTCAATCCCGTTGGAGCGCATGAATCGGGAATCATCGGGGAAGACCCGAACGGCATCCCGAACAACCTGATGCCGTACATCACCCAGGTCGCCGTCGGCAAATTGCAGCAGCTCTCCGTCTTTGGCGACGACTACCCAACGCCTGACGGCACCGGCGTACGCGACTACATCCACGTCGTCGATCTGGCACGAGGCCACCTGGCCGCGCTCGGCGCGCTTTCCGACAAGCCCGGCGTGATGACCGTCAACCTCGGCACCGGCCAAGGCTACAGCGTGCTCGACGTGGTGCGCGCCTTCGAGAAGGCCAGCGACCGCCCGGTTTCCTACCGGATCGCTCCGCGCCGCCCCGGCGACGTGGCGCAGTGCTACGCCGATCCAACGCTGGCCCAGGAGCTTCTCGGCTGGCGCGCCGAGCGCGGCCTCGAAGAGATGTGCCGCGACTCATGGCGCTGGCAGCAATGGGCGGCAAGCAACCGGACTTAACGAACCTTTTCAAGGCCAGGCATGCCCAATGCCGCAAGGAGGACGAATCATGAAGCTCGGCTTTTTCGGTGCCGCGGGAGAAGTGACCGGTTCGTGCACTCTGGTGGAAACCGGCCGCACCCGATTCCTGGTTGATTGCGGCATGTTCCAGGGCGGCCCCGAAGCCCGCACGAAGAACCTGCACGCTTTGAATTTCGATGGCGACGTGCGCGACATCGATTTCGTGCTGCTGACCCACGCGCACATAGACCACTCAGGACTGCTGCCCCGCCTGGCCGTGCTCGGCTATCGCGGGCCGATCTACGCCACGCCGGCCAGCATCGACCTGCTTGAAGTTCTCTTGCCGGACAGCGCCCACATCCAGGAAAAGGAGGCCGAATGGCAGTTGCGCCACCGGAGGCGCGGCGGCAAGGTCGAGCGCGGCGTGCAGACACCGCTCTATACGGTGGCCGAAGCGCAAACGGTGCTCAAGCTGTTCAAGCCGGCGCGCTACGGCGAAACCATCTCGCCGGCAGGGGACGTCCAGGTCCGTTTCCATGATGCGGGACATATCCTCGGCTCGGCCTGGTTGGAAGTCACCATCAGCGGCAGTGGCTCCCCGCGCAAACTGGTCTTCTCCGGCGATCTCGGCATGTACCCTCGCCCGGTCCTGCGCGACCCCGAGCCGGTCATTCCGGAAGCAGACGTCCTGCTCGTCGAATCGACCTACGGCGACCGCCTGCACCGTTCCATGCCGGAAACGGAAGAGGAAATCGTCGCCGCACTGGGACGCACCCATGCCTGTCATGGCAACCTGATCATCCCGTCATTTGCCGTCGGCCGCACGCAGGAAATCCTCTGCATCCTGGCCGATCTGGTGCGACGCGGGCGCCTGTCGCCGCTCAAGGTCTATGTCGACTCACCGATGGCCAACGAGGCCACGCGCATCACCCTGGCACATCCGGAATTGCTCGACGCCGAGACGCGCGAACTGATCGCCTGGCAGCAAGCGCATCCGGAAAAGATGAAGATCGAGTTCGTCGCCGATGTCGAACGATCAAAAGCACTCAATGAAATCCGCGAGGGCGCCGTCATCATCTCTGCCAGCGGCATGTGCGAAGCCGGGCGCATCAAGTACCACCTGCGCGAGAACCTTCCACGCAGCGAATGCAGCATCCTGATCGCCGGATTCCAGGCGGCAGGCACCTTGGGGCGAAGGATCGTCGACGGCGCACGCACGGTGAAGATTTTCGGGCAACCGGTTCCGGTGCGGGCGCGCATCTACACCGTAGGCGGTCTGTCGGCGCATGCCGACCAAGGCGCGTTGATCAACTGGCTGCGCGGCTTCCGCAAGCCGCCGGGAAAGACCTTCCTGATCCACGGCGAAGCCGGAGCGCGGGCGACATTCGCCACGGCGATCCAGGACCAGCTAGGCTGGACGAACCTCCGGCTGCCGCAGCGCGGAGAACGGTTCGACGTCTAGCGCAAAAACTCAGCAAGCAGCGGAACAAAGAAAAGCCATCACTGTCTGAACCAGCGAATG
>JARKPC010000219.1 GCA_029975435.1 Propionivibrio sp.
CTGAAGAGCACCTTGTCAACGGCCGCGACCCGAACGAGGTAGATCCCGGCGTTGATCTCGCCGGTGGCTGGGCCGTGCACGGCCTCGTCGTGGTCCTTGGCCTCCACGATGCGCGCCAGCCCCTGCGCGTCGCGCACGATGCGCCCGTACGCTCCGGGGTCTGGAAGCTGGATGGTCAGGAAGGCCAGGTCCGCACCCTCGCCGCGCGCCTGGGCCACGAAGGCCCCCAGATCCTTGCCTGCTGCAAGGGGTACGTCGCCGTTCATCACCAGCACGTATTCGTACCCGGCAGCCTTCACGGCATCCCACGCGCATTGCAGCGCATGGCCTGTGCCGAGCTGGTCGGGCTGGAGCACGAAACGGCCTTCATACTCCGGAAAGGCCTTGCGGACCTTCTCCGCGCCGAAGCCGACCACCACGTGCACGCGCTCGCCGAACAGCGGGTACAGGCCGTCCAGCACGTAGCGCAGCATGGGTTCTCCAAGCAGAGTGCGCAGCACCTTTGGGTCGTCCGAATGCATCCGGGTGCCTTTGCCTGCGGCGAGCACGAGCGCTCCGACGGAAATGTCCATGGTCTCTCCTGATTTGCGGTGCGGAACAGATCGGGTTTGGCACAACAGGGGTGCATATTCAAGTCTGACAGGGAAATCCGTTCCTTGCGGATGCCGTACCCGCTTCGGCTCGCAACGAAAAAAGGCGGCAGGCCTTTCGGCCTGCCGCCCAATCTCACATACTGCGCCGTGGCGCTTTCAAACCGCGTCGAGCTAGGCCCGGCTGCAGGTACCGGCGCCCTGGGCGGCGGTGCGGCAGCTCATTCGGGCAATGGCGCGCTGGAGCGCGGCCGCGGCCCTGGCGTTGTCGACGGCTTCCTGTTGTTTGGTGATGCGAGCCCGTGCGCGCTCTTCGGCGCGGCGGGCGCGTTCCACATCGATCTCCTCGGCACGCTCGGCCACTTCGGCCAGGACAGTCACCTTGTCGCCGCTGACCTCGGCAAACCCGCCGGAGACGAAGACGTAGTAGGTCTTGCCTCCCAAGTTGTAATGCAGGTTTCCGACGCCAAGAGCGGAGAGGAAGGGAACGTGGCCGGGCAGAACGCCGAACTCGCCGAGCACGCCAGGAGCCGCGACGTATTCCACGTCGGACGACACGACCAAACGGTCAGGCGTGACGATTTCAAGGCGAAGTTCTTTGGCCATGATGCCTTACATCTCCTTGGCTTTGGAAACGGCTTCCTCGATTCCGCCGACCATGTAGAAGGCGCCTTCGGGGAGATCGTCGTGCTTGCCGTCGATGATCTCCTTGAAGCCGCGGATGGTGTCCTCGAGCTTGACGTAACGGCCTTCCTTGCCGGTGAACTGCGCGGCAACGGAGAAGGGCTGAGACAGGAAGCGCTGGATCTTACGAGCGCGCGCAACGGTCTGCTTGTCGTCGTCGGAGAGCTCGTCCATGCCCAGAATGGCGATGATGTCCTGCAGGTCCTTGTACTTCTGGAGGATCTGCTGCACCGCACGGGCGACGGAGTAGTGCTCCACGCCCAGGACCAGGGGGTCCAGGATGCGCGAAGTGGAGTCGAGCGGATCCACCGCGGGGTAGATGCCGAGCTCGGCGATCTGGCGCGAGAGCACCAGGGTTCCGTCAAGGTGCGAGAAGGTCGTGGCCGGCGCGGGGTCGGTAAGGTCGTCCGCGGGCACGTACACGGCCTGCACCGAGGTGATGGAGCCCTTGTTGGTGGAGGTGATGCGCTCCTGGAGGGCGCCGAGGTCGGTG
>JARKPC010000232.1 GCA_029975435.1 Propionivibrio sp.
CGTGCGTACCGAAGCCGCCCAATTGCGCGTGCTCGACCGCGTGGTCCGCGCGGCAGGCCGTGTGGAACCGGACGAGCGGCGAATCTATGCCGTGTCGCCGAAATTCGAGGGCTACGTCGAACGCCTGCACGTCAACGTCACCGGTCAGCCGGTCGGCAGGGGACAACCGCTGTTCGAGGTCTACAGTCCGGAACTGGTGTCGGCGCAGCGCGAGTACGCCATCGCCGCCCAGGGCATCGAATCGCTGAAAAGCGCCGATACCACCGCGCAGGCCGGGATGAAGCAGCTGGCCGAATCGAGCCTCGCACGCCTGAAGAACTGGGACATCTCCGAAGCGCAGGTCAAGGCGCTGGCGCAGTCGGGCGAAACGAAGCGCACGCTGACCTTCCGTTCGCCCGTATCCGGCATCGTCACCGAGAAAAAGGCATTGCAGGGCATGCGCTTCATGCCCGGCGAGGCGCTCTACCAGATCGCCGATCTGTCGTCCGTATGGGTCGTTGCGGATGTCTTCGAGCAGGATATCGGTCTCGTGAAGACAGGGGCGAGTGCGAAGGTGCGCATCAACGCCTATCCGGACAAGGTATTCGACGGACGGATCGGTTATGTCTACCCGACGCTCAATGCCGACACGCGCACCGTGCCGGTCCGCGTCGAACTGGCCAACCCCGGCCTGTTGCTCAAGCCGGCGATGTTCGCGCAGGTGGAACTGCCGGTTTCGGCAAAGGGGTCTGTAGTGACGGTGCCGCTCTCGGCTGTGATCGACAGCGGCACGCGCCAGGTAGTTCTGGTGCAACAAGCCGAAGGCCGTTTTGCGCCGCGTGAGGTCAGGCTCGGTGCGCGCAGCGAGACGCATGTGGAAATCCTCGATGGCATCAAGGACGGTGAGCAGGTCGTCGTCGCCGCCAACTTCCTGATCGACGCCGAAAGCAACCTCAAGGCGGCCCTAAGCGGCCTGGGTGGCGAGGGAGCAGGCAGCAAGGCATCGGCCAGCGCGACGGTCGGCCACAAGGCCAGCGGGCGGATCGACGATATTGATGCGAAAGCCGGCACTGCCAGCATCGAACACGGACCGGTGGAAAGTCTCAAATGGCCTGGCATGACCATGGAGTTCAAGTTTGCCAATGAGGCACTTCTAAGCGGCCTCAAACCGGGTTCAGCCATCGATTTTGAGTTCGTCGAACGCGGCCAGGGCGAATGGGTGATTACGGCGGTCAAGCCGGCGGCCTCGCACAATCACTGAG
>JARKPC010000255.1 GCA_029975435.1 Propionivibrio sp.
TTCAGGTCGAATGCCGGATGCCGGGCCAGCGTTTCCACGCGCAACAGCGTTTCGGGAAGACAGCTTGCCGCCTGGACCGACAGCCACTTATCCACCACCAGCGCCTCATGCTGCCAGCGCCTGTAGAAGTCGTCGAGAGCCGCCTTGCCTTCCGCGCCGGGATTGTTGGCCAGCACGGCCAGTGCGGCAAACTGGTCGGTCATGTTGTCCGTCGACGAAAACTGCCGGAACGCGAGCGAGCGATAATCAGCGGAATCGAGTCTATTCAGGTAATCGAGACACAGGTTGCGCAATCGCCGCCGCCCCGCGCCGACCGTATCCGGACGATATGCTCCGGCGGTCGCCAGGCTCGCGTATGAGCCGGCAAAATCGTCCTCCAGCGCCGCCGCCAGGGTCTTGGCCAGGCCTGCGCGCGCCAGATGTAGTGCCTCCGGATCGACCACCTCCATTTGCTCGGCCAGTGTTGCCTCGCCGGGCAAGGTCAACGCCTCGGCGATGAAGGCCGGATCGTTGCCACCGCGCAGGACCTGTCGTGCTGCGTCGACAACGCCGGCAGGCCATTCGGCCGCTTCGCCGCGCGCAAGACGCGCCGCATTCCTGAGGATCAACTGCCCGAACAAGCGCTGCCCGGCCTCCCAGCGATTGAACGGGTCGCTGTCATGCGCCAGCAGATGCGCCAGATCGGCATCGCTGTACGGATAGTCGAGGATCACCGGGGCCGAGAAATTGCGCAGCAGGGACGGAACCGGCTCGGCAGGAATATTCTCGAAGGCGAACGCCTGTTCCGGACGGGACAGGTGCAGAAGGCGCGTTGTGGCGCCGCCGATGTCGAATCCCTCTCCCTGCGGCCCGACCAGACCGACGGCCACCGGGATCAGTGTCGGCTGTGTTTCCGTTTGCCCCGACGTCGGCGCGCAGGCCTGGGTCAGCGTCAGCGTGTAGCGCTTGGCTGCCGCATCGTATTCTCCCCGTGCCGTTACCCGCGGCGTGCCGGCCTGCCGGTACCAGGTCATGAATTGCGTGAAATCGAATCCCGATGCGGCAGACATCGCCGCCACGAAATCATCGCAGGTCACCGCCTGGCCGTCGTGGCGCTCGAAGTAAATGTCCATGCCCTTGCGGAAGGCATCGCGGCCGATCAGCGTCTGGATCATGCGCACCACCTCGGCGCCCTTCTCGTAAACCGTGGCCGTGTAGAAGTTGTTGATCTCAAGGTAGATCGAGGGCCGTACGGGATGCGCCATCGGACCGGCATCCTCGGGGAATTGCATGGCGCGCAGGCCGCGCACTTCACGAATGCGTGCGGTTTCCCGGCTGTGCGTGTCGGCGCCGAATTCCTGGTCGCGGAATACGGTCAGGCCTTCCTTGAGCGAGAGCTGGAACCAGTCGCGGCAGGTGACGCGATTGCCCGTCCAGTTATGGAAGTACTCGTGTGCCACGACGCGGTCGATGTTCTCGAAATCGACGTCAGTCGCCACGTCGGCGCGCGCCAGCACGTACTTGGTGTTGAAGATGTTGAGACCCTTGTTCTCCATCGCCCCCATGTTGAAGTCGCCGACCGCGACGATCATGTAATGATCGAGATCGCATTCGAGACCGAAGCGATCTTCATCCCAGCGCATCGCCTTCTTCAGCGCCGTCATGGCGTGCCCGCACTGGTCGAGCTTGCCCGGTTCGACGTAGATTGCCAACTGCACCTCGCGCCCCGAGGCCGTGCGGTAGCTGTCGCGCAGCACGTCGAGCTTGCCGGCGACCATGGCGAACAGGTAGCTCGGCTTCCTGAACGGGTCTTCCCACGTGGCGAAATGGCGGCCATCCGCCTCGTCGCCGCTCGCTGCCGGATTGCCGTTGGCCAGCAGCACCGGGAACGCCGCCTTGTCGGCGTGCAGCGTCACCGTGTAGCGCGCCATCACGTCGGGCCGGTCGATGAACCACGTAATGCGCCGGAAGCCCTCCGGCTCGCACTGGGTGAAAAAACCGTCCTTCGAGCGATAGAAGCCGGAAAGCTGGGTATTGTCTTCCGGGCGGATGCGCACCTGTGTTTCCAGGCTGAATGCAACAGGAAGATTCTCAAGAACCAGTTGAGACTCGCTCAGGCGATACTCCCCGGCCGCCAGGCGCCGCCCATCGATGCTGACGGACAACGTTTCCAGCTCCTCGCCATCCAGCACCAGCGTCTGGCCATCAGGCGCAGACGAATTGCGTTGGCAGCGAAGCTGCGCGGTGACAATCGTTTTGCCGGCACGAATATCGACATCGAGACGCACGGCCTCGACAGTAAATGACGGCGGAGTATAGTCTTCGAGACGAACGGGAGCGGGGGTTTCGATGAGCATTTCAATGGCTTTGCGGGTGATTCGGAAGCATGATGATAACGGAAGCGCGACGCCTTCCGAACTTTTCCAAACGTCCGCTGACAAACCGCCATCAGCAAACCCTGAGCCGAGGACAGGGCAAATTCCCGGGCCATCTCATTACAACCACATAAAGGACATAACATGACAAGCAGCGTTACCCTCGGCGGCAATCCGGTCGAAGTCTCGGGCAAGTTCCTGCAGAAGGGCGACATCGCCCCGGTATTCTCGCTCGTCGGCACCGACCTTGCCGACGTTCCCCTGAAAAAGTTCAGCGGCAAGCGCAAAATCCTCAACATCTTCCCGAGCATCGACACCCCGACCTGCGCGACTTCGGTCCGCACCTTCAACAAGCGCGCCAGCGAACTGCCCAACACGGTGGTGCTGTGCATCTCCGTCGACCTGCCCTTTGCCCAGAAGCGCTTCTGTGGTGCCGAAGGCCTGAACAACGTGATCACCCTGTCTACCATGCGCGGCCACGAATTCCTCAAGGACTACGGCGTCGAAATTTCCTCGGGGCCGCTGGCCGGAGTGGCTGCCCGCGCCGTAGTGGTCCTGGACGACCAGAACCGGGTCGTGCATAGCGAATTGGTATCGGAAATCAAGAACGAACCGGACTACGACGCAGCGATCAAGGCACTGGCCTGACGCAACGCCACAAGCACGTACGGATCAGGCCGCCGTTGCTGCCATGAATTGAGCACCGGCCGTTCCAACGATCCTTCTGTCGCGGGCATGGAGCAGATAGAATCTCCTTCATGCCCGACAGCCCGACCCCCCTGCCTCTTCTCTGCCACCCGGCCACCCCGGCGCCGATAATCAGCCGCATCGATGCATCCGTCGAACTCCTTGCCGGAGACCGGATCGCTTTCCGCTACTGCCTGCGTGGCGACATGGCGCGGCTGCGCGTACCACCCCAGAACATTCCGGCACGCACCGACATGCTCTGGGAACATACGTGCTTCGAGGCTTTCGTCGCCCGAGCGGAAGGAAGCGGCTACCGGGAATTTAATTTCTCACCCTCCGGCCAGTGGGCTGCTTACGATTTCAGCGATTACCGGCAGCGCCTTGCCGAAGACCCACCTCTGCCGGCGCCACTAATCACCACCCGACTCACCGAGGGCCGACTCGAACTGGAAGCTGTCGTGCAACTGGGCGACCTGCCACCCAACCCCGCAGGCCACGCCTGGAAAATCGGCCTCGCCGCCGTGGTCGAATCCGCTGACACGGTGGATGGCAGCCACAGCTACTGGGCGCTGCACCATCCTGCGCCACACCCGGATTTTCACCATCGCGCGTGTTTCCTGGCCGAAGCCTGTCTGGATCACGTTTGACCAACGTGTCTACCTGTCCGTAGCCGCCGTCAGCCACCGCTCCGGCTCGTCACGAGTCTCTGAATATGCGATATGAGTTGTTCTTCTGGGTATGGCTTCCCAAGCACCACGTTAACGCCCGACGCAGCTGCCTCGCTGCGCAACACATCATTATCCGAGGTCACCATGATGATCGGGAGATCAACTGTGCGCGGATTGCCACGTAGCCGCGCTACCAACTGGAAACCATCCAGCCCGGGCATGTCCACGTCAGTAATCAACACATCGGGCAAGGCATTTTCGATTTGACGTGCCGCATCCAAGCCATCTTCTGCCATGAGAACTTGATACTTATGCGCGGTAAGCAGTCGGCCGGTCTTGACGCGAACCACCTTTGAATCGTCCGCCACCATGACCACAGTAAGTTCTGGAGGTTTGGCCTGCGCCACAACTGCCGGAGCAACTGCAGCACTAACTTGACGCTGCGCATCCTCTGCTTCCTGGCGAAACACCTCTTCTGCGGCGATTCGTTCGGCTTCACGCCGGGCCTCTTCCTCGGCAGCGATTCGTTCGGCTTCGCGCCGGGCTTCTTCCTCGGCCGCGATTCGTTCGGCTTCACGCCGGGTTTCTTGCTCGGCCGCGATTCGTTCGGCTTCACGCCGAGTGGACCTTTCGGTAGTTTTTCGTTCTGCTTCGCGGCGAACGATGAAAAAGCGCCGCAGCAGAACAGCTGCGACTCCAACAGCGGCGATCAATAACAAGGTCTCGTTCTTTGACATCGAAAGACTCCTTCCCGCTCGCTATGCAAACCAGACCCAAATAACCGAAAACATCTGCATTCCCATCAACCGAGCGCTCTTGGCGACGTTATAGCAGAAGGCGGCGGAACGGGGAGTTCGTTACCAGACCTTCATCAACCTGTTGCTTGCCCAACTTGCAGCAATCCGAGGAAGCACCGAAATATCGATCACCCTGGCGAAAGCCAGTTCGTTGAATTTCCCGGATCCCGGCGTTCGGCGGCATCACGAAGTTGCAATCAATCAGCGCTTCCCTAAACAATGCTGCTGGAGGGGGGTTAATGGAGCATCGACGACGGCGGAATGCTGGACGTGATTTCCTCATTCACCGTACGCCACAGCGTATGGAATCGTGTTTTTCGCTTTTTGGACTGAAAGGAGCAACAAGGGAGCAACGGATCCAGAAATCGGGATAGGGGCGATCAGAGTGCCTGACCGATCCCCTCCCACACCACCCGGCATGCGGGTCCGCACCGGGCGGTTCGAGTCGTTGAGGTCATGAGAGTCGCGGAACACCGAGTCGGTCGAAGTAGGCAATCGGCAT
>JARKPC010000074.1 GCA_029975435.1 Propionivibrio sp.
GGTCGGTGTAGCGATACATGAATGATTACATGAGCAGCACACCACAATCTCGCGATGTCCTGATCATCTCAACGGCTTCGGCGGCATTCAAAGCCAGCGGCTTTTCGCACAGCACATGTTTTCCGGCGCGCATGGCGCGAATAGACCATGCGCGGTGCAGGGAATTGGGGAGCGGGATATAGACGGCGTCGACCGCCGGGTCGTGAATCAGCGCTTCGTAGCTCTCATGGCGAGTGAAGTCGCCGAACAGGGACCGGAACTCGGTTAGTTTCGCCGTGTCGCGGGAGGCGACAGCCTGCAGATGGGCATTTGGGCAGCGCAAGATGGCCGGGACGACCTGCATGCGTGCTATGCGGGCACAACCCATGACTCCCCAGCGAATCGTCTGACCCATTTGTCCCCCCTGCTGGCGCGCTTTTCGGCGCACGTGCGTACAGCAAATGTTCAAGTCGGGGCGATTATCGTGAAGAAGCCAATCTCCATCCAATGCTATTAAGCATGATCGCCATGCCTATAGTGGTATAGGGCATGGCCGTCGATACTTCAAATTTTTTCGGGCGGTATTGTGCCGGCCTGAGTCCCCGAGGTCCTTGCTCCGTCCGCGGTTCCCCGGGCACGCGAGAATGCATGGACACAGGCCAGCAGTTCCTCCAGCAAGGGCGATTCCTCATCCTTGCGATAGGCACAATGCAAATCGATCATGCAGTCGACCTCGGTGATCAGCGGGCGATAAACGACGTTGGGTAGCGTCAGGTTGAGTATCGATTCGGGCAGCAGCGCCGTGCCGAATCCGCCGGAAACCATGATGGTGGCCGAAATCAGGTCGGCAGCCTTCTGCACGACGATGGGCTCGAAGCTGTGGAACTTGAAGAGTTCGCGGCAGGCAATGAACACGCTCTGATCCTGTTCGTCGATCAGGGGTTCGTTGCGCAGGTCATTCAGGCCGATCTGCGGCAGGCGTGCCAGCGGGTTGTTGTGATTGAGCGCGACCCAGAGCCGTTCGCGGCAGACGAGTTCCGCGTGGATGTTGGGGAATTCCGGCAGGTAGCGGTCGAAGGCGGCCAGGATGCGCCCCTGATGCAGCGCGCCGATCTGACGTTCCTTCGGAGTGTTGTGCAGCACGACCTTCACGTCGGGATGGGTGGCTGAAAACGAACTCAATAGTTTCGGGATGATGCTCAGCATTGCGGAGCCGAAAACGCCGATATCGATCCGCCCGGCCTGGCCACTGGCGACGCGGCGGATCTGTTCGGTGGCCAGTTCGATGTGCGCGCTGATGTTGTGCGCGTGCTTGAGCAGCGCCGTGCCCGCCTGAGTCAGCTCGACACCCCAGCTGGTGCGGGTGAACAGCAGGACGCCGAGTTCCTCCTCCAACGACTGGATATGCCGCGTCAGCGGCGGTTGCGTGATGTGCAGCCGTTCCGCGGCCCGGCTGATACTCCGCTCTTCCGCGGTCACGATGAAATATTTCAGCCGCCTGACATCCATCTTGTTCTTCCCTCGGCAAACCCGTTACGGCCTCAATATAGCAGTACCCGGCCATGCTCCATAGGGTGTTTCGGGAATCCGATAGGTGGAGAATCCCTGAAGTTCAAGATGAAGCATTGGGATTGGTTCGGGCACATACCGTTTTCGTATGGGGACGTTCCTTTATAGCATTGGATCGATGCATTTTTCCTCATCATAATCCAAAGGATAAAAAGACTGGCTGCGCACCCGGAGCGACATTCGGGATAGCCAAACGTTTTTGATCTACATTCCACATGTGTGCGCTAATTTTCTGACCAATCGGAGCCCCAGATGAAGCCCTTCATGAATGCCGATTTCCTACTGCCGGACGACTGCTCGCAGAGGCTGTACCACGATTACGCGGCGCAGATGCCGATCATCGACTACCACTGTCACCTGCCGCCGGCGGACGTTGCCGGCAATTCGTGTTTCCGCGATCTGGCCCATGCCTGGCTCGGCGGCGACCACTACAAGTGGCGCGCCATGCGCTCCAACGGCGTGACGGAAGAGGATATCACCGGGCATCCCGCCGACTACCGCACCTTCCTGGCCTGGGCGCGTACCGTGCCAAAGCTCGTCGGCAATCCGCTGTACCACTGGACCCACCTCGAGCTTCAACGTTATTTCGGCATCGACGTGCCGCTCAGCGAGAAGACCGCGCCGATGATCTGGGAGGCGTGCAACGCCCGCCTCGTCACTCCCGAATTCGGCGCTCGCTCGCTGCTGGAAAAAATGAAGGTCAAGGCCATCGGCACCACCGACGATCCGGCCGATAGCCTCGAGTACCACATAGCCTACGGCCAGGCCCGCCAGCCTGGCCAGCCGGTGATGGTGCCCAGCTACCGTCCGGACAAGGCTCTGGCCGTGGATGATCCTGTTGCCTGGAAAGCTTACCTGGCTAGGCTCGGCGCGGCCGCCGACGTGTCCATCGGCTCTTACAAGGAGCTCGTCGCCGCCCTGCAGAAACGCCACGACGTTTTCCATGAGCTCGGCTGTCGTGCTTCCGATCACGCGCTGGTCTCCCCGTTCGCCGTGTTCGTATCCGATCAGGCGCTCGGGGAGCTTTTCGACAAATTCATCAAGGGCACGGTACCCTCGGCGGAAGAGGCCGAAGCGTTCAAGACCGGGCTGCTGCTGGAAGTCGGGCGCATGAATGCCCGTCGCGGCTGGGCCATGCAACTGCACATGGCCTGTGTTCGCAACCTGAATTCCCCGCTGTTCCGGAAGCTCGGACCGGATACCGGCTTCGACGCGGTGGCCGACCGGCCGATCGCCGAGAAACTGGGGCTGTTCCTTGATGCCCTGCAGGTCGACAACCTGCTGCCCAAGACCATTCTCTACTCGCTCAATCCGAACGACCTTGAAGTGCTCGGGACGGTGATGGGCTGTTTCCAGGACGGCTCGATTCCCGGCAAGATCCAGTGCGGCTCGGCCTGGTGGTTCAACGACCACATCGAAGGGATGCGCCGGCAGATGGTCAGCCTGGCCAATCTCGGGCTGCTCTCGCGCTTCGTCGGCATGCTTACCGACTCGCGCAGCTTCCTGTCGTTCCCGCGCCATGAGTACTTCCGGCGCATCCTGTGCGCGCTCGTCGGCGGCTGGATGGAATCCGGCGAGATACCGGCGGACTTCGATACCTTTGGAAAGATGGTCCAGGACATCAGCTTCAACAACGCAAAAGACTATTTTGCGATCCCCGGGGTGGATGATTGATGTAACCTAGTCCGACTATCCGCCGGCGTCTCTCTCCGCACGCGGCGGATAGCGGGAAACGATCCGTTATCGAAAGGACAAGCAATGCAACCTCAAGCAGACATCGCCCTGATCGGACTGGCCGTGATGGGCCAGAACCTGATCTTGAACATGGACGACCACGGTTTTACGGTGGTGGCCTACAACCGCTCGACGGAGAAGGTGGACCAGTTCCTGGCCAACGAAGCCAAGGGAACGAAGGTTCTCGGGGCGCATTCCATCGCCGAGATGGTGGCCAAGCTCAAGAAGCCGCGCCGCGTCATGATGCTGGTCAAGGCCGGCAAACCCGTCGATGAATTCATCGAGCAGCTCATTCCGCATCTCGAGGCGGGCGACATCATCATCGACGGCGGCAATTCCCTGTTCGACGATACCAACCGTCGGCAGAAATACGTCGAAAGCAAGGGACTGCTCTACATCGGCACCGGCGTCAGCGGC
The DNA here is from genome assembly GCA_029975435.1 of Propionivibrio sp. Classification (GTDB taxonomy): domain Bacteria; phylum Pseudomonadota; class Gammaproteobacteria; order Burkholderiales; family Rhodocyclaceae; genus Propionivibrio. The sequence goes on from JARKPC010000074.1 coordinate 3,700, forward strand.
GGCGAAGAAGGCGCTCGCAACGGCCCGAGCATCATGCCTGGCGGTTCCCCGGCCGCCTGGCCCTATGTAAAGGATATTTTCCAGGCGGTGTCCGCCAAGGTCGAAGGCAACGTGCCGTGCTGCGAATGGGTCGGCGAAATGGGCGCCGGGCACTACGTCAAGATGGTGCATAACGGCATTGAATACGGCGACATGCAGCTCATCTGCGAAGCCTACAACATCATGAAGACCGGTCTCGGCATGAGCGCCGACGAGATGCACGAGGTTTTCGCAGAGTGGAACCGCGGCGACCTCGACAGCTACCTCATCGAAATCTCGCGCGATATCCTGGGCAAGAAGGATGACGACGGCCAACCGCTGGTCGACAAGATTCTCGATACCGCCGGGCAGAAGGGGACTGGCAAATGGACCGTGATCAATTCCCAGGATCTCGGCATTCCGATCACCCTGATGGCCGAGGCCGTCTACTCGCGTTGCGTCTCCGCGCTCAAGGACGAGCGCGTGCTGGCCTCGGCGACGCTGGGTGGCCCGAACCCCGCGCTGAGCGAGATCGCCGCCGATCCGGCGAAGAAGGCGGCCTTCATCGCCGACATCAAGAGCGCCCTTTACGCCTCGAAGATCGTCAGCTATGCCCAAGGCTACATGCTCATGCGCGCAGCCGCCAAGGACTATGGCTGGAACCTCAATTACGGCGGGATCGCCCTCATGTGGCGGGGCGGCTGCATCATCCGCTCGCGTTTCCTGGGCAAGATCAAGGACGCCTTCGACCAGAATCCGGCGCTCTCCAACCTGCTGCTCGACGGCTATTTCAAGGGCGAGATCGACAAGGCCCAGTCCGGCTGGCGCAACATCGTCGCCACGGCGGCGTTGAAGGGTATCCCTGTACCGGCGTTCAGCACCGCGCTGGCTTTCTACGACCAGTACCGCAGCGCCGTGCTGCCGGCCAACCTGCTGCAGGCGCAGCGTGATTACTTCGGGGCTCATACCTACGAGCGCCTCGATCAGCCGCGCGGCCAGTTCTTCCACACCAACTGGACCGGCAAGGGCGGGACGACGGCTTCGAGCACGTACAACGTGTAAGCGCCATCAGGGCTGAAAAAGCAAACGGGGCGCAGATTCGCGCCCCGTTTGCTTTTGTTTGGGTCTTCCCGGAATAGCGGCGGCTAACCGGCTTCGTTCTCTATCTGCATGCGTTCTTTGCGCTTGGTGCAAGGATCCTTGCAACTGCAAACGGAATCCCCTTTGCCGCCGCAGCTCCCGGCGATCGGTTTGCGGCCGAGAAGGACTCCGGAAGCCAGCGCCAGGAAAACCAAAGCAACGACGAGAAAAGTCACGAAGAAGATACTCATATCAACCTCCAAAATCGTCGAGCATGATGTTTTCGCGCTCAACACCGAGATCCAGCAGCATCTTGATCACGGCAGCGTTCATCATGGGTGGTCCGCACATGTAGAACTCACAGTCTTCCGGCGCCTGATGGTCCTTCAGGTAGTTCTCGTACAGCACGTTATGGATGAATCCTTTATACCCCTTCCAGTCGTCCTCGGGAAGAGGATCGGAGAGCGCCAGGAACCATTTGAAATTCGGATTCTCTGCCTGCAGCTTGTCGAATTCCTCGACGTAGAAGGCCTCGCGCAGTGACCGCGCCCCGTACCAGAAAGTGATCTTGCGCTTGCTGTGAAGCCGCTTGAGCTGGTCGAAGATGTGCGAACGCATCGGAGCCATACCCGCACCGCCGCCGATGAAGACCATCTCGTGATCCGTATCCCTGGCAAAAAACTCGCCAAACGGGCCGTAAACCGTCACCTTGTCGCCCGGTTTGAGTCCGAACACCCAGCTGGACATCTTGCCCGGCGGAATGTCATCCCGGTTCGGCGGCGGCGTGGCAACGCGTATGTTGAACTTCACCACGCCACGCTCTTCCGGATAATTCGCCATCGAATAGGCACGAATCACCGTCTCGTCGACCTTGGAAACGAAGCGCCACATGTTGAACTTGTCCCAGTCCCCGCGATACTCGGGCTGGATATCGAAATCCTTGTAATGGACAACGTGGGGCGGGCATTCAAGCTGGACATAGCCTCCGGCGCGGAAGTCGACAGTCTCTCCTTCCGGGAGGCGAAGCGTCAGTTCCTTGATGAACGTGGCGACGTTGGGATTCGATTCGACCGTGCATTCCCATTTCTTGACGCCGAATACTTCTTCCGGAACCTTGATCTTCATGTCGCCCTTGACCGGGGTCTGGCAGGCCAGCCGCCACCCGGCACGAGCCTCTCGCTTGGAGAAGTGAGATTCCTCGGTCGGAAGAATCTCCCCGCCACCCGACTCGACGATGCATTTGCATTGGCCACAGGTTCCGCCACCGCCACAGGCTGAGGAGAGGAAAATCTCGCTATCGGCCAGGGTTCCCAGCAGTTTTCCGCCAGCAGATGCCGTGATGTTATGGTGGCCTTCGTTGATATCGATCGTCACGTCACCCGCCGATACCAGTTTCTTCCGGGCCATGATGATGAACATGGCCAAGGCCAGCACGATGCCGGTGAACATCCCGATGGCCAGTATGATTTCCTGAATATTCATCTGAACTCTCTCCTAGAGCTGCACGCCGGAATAGGACATGAAGCCCAAAGACATCAGACCGATCGTGATGAAGGTGATGCCCAAGCCGCGCAGCCCCTCCGGAATGTCGCTGTACTTGAGCTTTTCACGGATGCCGGCCAGCAGAGCAATGGCCAGCGCCCAGGAGATTCCCGACCCCAAACCGTAGACGACACTCTCCGAGAGGTTATAGTCCCGTTCAACCATGAACAGCGACCCGGCCATGATGACGCAATTGACTGTGATCAGCGGCAGGAAAATCCCCAGCGCGTGATACAGACTCGGCATGTATTTGTCGAGCAGCATCTCCAGGATCTGGACAATTGCGGCGATGACTCCGATGTACGAGAGGAGGCCGAGATACGACAGGTCCAGGTCCGGCAACCCGGCCCAGGCGAGCGCCCCGTCACGCAGCAAATAGGTATACATCAGGTTGTTGGCAGGGACTGTGATCGTCTGCACGACAACCACGGCAATCCCCAAGCTGATGGCTGTCTCCACCTTCTTCGAGATGGCAATGAAGGAGCACATGCCCAGGAAGAAAGACAGGGCCATATTCTCGATGAAGATGGCGCGAACAAAAAGACTAATCAAATGCTCCATCTCAGATTCCTTCCTTGTCGCTGACCTGATGCGCCAGAGTAAACGCGGCCGGCTCTATCTGATTCCTTCTCCATTGGCGCAACGCCCAGATGATCAAACCGATCAGGAAGAACGCCGAGGGAGGAAGGAGCAACAGCCCGTTGGGCTGGTACCAACCGCCGTCCTTGACCAGCGGAATGATGTCGATGCCGAAGAGCTTCCCGGCTCCGAACAGTTCGCGTATGACACCGAGCAGGAGCAGCATCGCGCTATAGCCCAATCCGTTACCGATGCCATCCAGAAATGACAGCAGCGGCGGGTTCTGCATGGCAAAACCTTCCGCACGTCCCATCACGATGCAGTTGGTGATGATCAGACCGACGAATACCGACAATTGTTTTGCGATATTGAAGGCATAAGCCCGCAAAACCTGATCGACGAGGATAACCAGAGACGCGATGATGACCATCTGCACGATCATCCGGATCGAACTCGGGATATGCAGGCGAATCATCGAAATGAACAGATTGGAAAAAGCCGTGACCAGCGTCAGGGCAATCGACATCACCAGTGCGGTGTTGAGATTTGAAGTAACGGCCAGCGCCGAGCAGATGCCAAGAATCTGGAGTGCGATCGGATTATTGGCAAAGACCGGATTAAACAGAACTTCCTTCATTGTTGGATGAGACATGATCAGGCTCCCTGGGCACGCAATTTGGCAAGATAGGGGCCGAAGCCCTGCTCGCCAAGCCAGAATTGAAGCAATCGATCCACCCCGTTGCTGGTCAGCGTTGCGCCGGCCAGAGCATCGACCTGGTAGGCCGCGTTGGGGTTCGACGGGTCGACGTTGCCCTTGACGATGCGGATGGCCGGTTTGCCGGAAGCGTCAAAAAGCACTTTCCCTGGCCACAAGGCCTTCCACTTCGGATTGTCGACCTCGCCGCCAAGCCCCGGAGTCTCCGCATGCTGATAGAAACCAAAGCCGATGACGGTCTTCAGGTCGCTCTTGACCGCCATGAATCCGAATAGCGTGGACCACAAGCCATAACCCCGTACGGGCAGAACCAGCGAATCCAGCTTGCCATCATGCTCCACCATATACACGGTGGCGTAACGTTCGCGCCGCTTGATCAAGGCAATATCCTGGGCCAGCGGTAGCGCCGCGGAGAGCTTCGGGTCCTTGGACGCTTTAAGTGGGTCGAAAGTCAGCGGATCGAATGCATCCGTATATTCTCCGGTTTGCAGATCGACGACGCGGGCCTTGATGCTTGAGGCAAAGAGATCCTTGACTTCCTTGGAGGAAAGGTCGGGTTTGCCGATGCCGGCAATGCTCAGGATGTTGCGTTGTTTGTCGATCAGGCGATTTTCCAGCTGGATCGGCTTGAGTACGACAGCCGATCCGGCAACGAACACCGAACTGACAAGGCTGACGACCAGCGCAACCAGCAGAGTGCGTGTGGTCGATTCGTGTTTAGTGGACATTGCGCCGCAGCCTCCTCTTTACGTTGGCCTGAACCACGAAGAAATCGATCAGCGGGGCACAGAGATTTCCGAACAGAATTGCCAGCATCATGCCTTCCGGAAAGGCCGGATTCACGACCCGGACCAGAACCGTCATGACGCCGATCAAGGCACCGAAAATCATCTTTCCGGTATTGGTCATGGACGCGGAAACCGGATCGGTCGCCATGTACACCATGCCGAAGGCGAATCCGCCAAGGACCAGATGCCAGTACCAGGGCATGGCAAACATTGGATTGGTCTTCGACCCGATCAAGTTGAGCAACAGGCTCATGACAATCATCCCGAAGAAGACACCACCGACAATTCGCCAGGAAGCAATCTTCGAGATCATCAGGACGCACCCCATGATCAGGATGATCAGGGTGCTGGTTTCGCCGACCGACCCCGGAATCATTCCGAGAAAAGCGTCCATCCAGTTCACACCGCTCCCGGCGATGGCCTTGATGCCGCCACCCGCGGCATTGCCGAGCGGAGTTGCCATCGTATAGCCATCGACTACCGTCCATACGGCATCGCCCGAACTCTGCGCCGGGTAGGCAAAATAGAGGAAGGCGCGACCTGCGAGGGCCGGATTAAGGAAATTCTTTCCGGTTCCGCCAAAAACCTCCTTGGCGATCACCACGCCGAAACTGATCCCCAGCGCCACCTGCCAAAGCGGGATTGAAGGCGGCATGGTCAGCGCGAAAAGCACCGACGTCACAAAGAAGCCTTCATTGACCTCGTGTTTGCGCACTGAAGCGAACAGCATTTCCCATGCAATACCGACCGCAAAGGTCACGATGTAGATCGGCAGGAACCACGTCGCACCCTGCACGATGTTGTCCCAGGCGCTGGCCGGGTTGAAACTGGCCAGCATACGCACCAATGCCATGCGCCAGTTATCCTGCGCCGCCAGCAGTTCCGGGTTGGCCGAAAAGGCCTTGTTGGCCTGGAAGCCGATATTCCACATGCCGAAGAAGATGACCGGGAAAGTGCAGACCCATACGGCGACCATCATGCGCTTGAGGTCGATCCCGTCACGCACATGCGCCGTCGTTCTGGTTACGCTTGCCGGACGGTAGTGGAACGTGTCGATGGCCTCATAGATGGCGTGGAATTTTTCGTATTTGCCCCCTTTTTCCACAAGGTGGCCGACTCTGTCGAGCAGTTCGCGCAATCCCATGTCAGCCCTCCTTCTCGATGCGGGTCAGGACATCCCGCAGGATGGGGCCGTATTCATACTTGCCTGCACAGACATAGGTGCACAACGCCAGATCCTCCTCCTCAAGTTCCAGGCAACCCATTTTCTGGGCCATGTCGGTATCGCCCACCACCAGATAGCGCAACAGGTGGGTAGGCAGGATGTCGAGCGGCATCACCTGTTCATAGTTGCCGACGGGAACAATGGCGCGCGGACTGCCGTTGGTCGTCGTGGTGAACTTGAACTTGCGGCCGCTGAACAGTTTTGAAACAAACACATTGAGAACCGAGTGCTTATTCACGCCGGCACGCGCCCAATGCATGAATTCCCGGTCGTTTCCTTCCTTCAGGCAGGAAACCTGATAGTGGTAGCGCCCCAGATAGGCATAGGGGCCGCTCGCCGTACGGCCTCCCAGAAGCGAACCGGACACCACACGATTGTTGCCGTCCTCGAGTTCTCCGGCAGCAAGTTCTTCGAGACAGGCGCCCAGGCGCGTCCGAAGGAGGCGAGGTTTCTTGACCACGGGCCCGCCGAGCGCGACCACGCGTTCGACCCAGAGACGTCCGGTCGAAAAGAGCTTGCCGATGGCGATGACGTCCTGACTGTATATCTGCCAGACGGTATGCGTGGCGCAGACAGGATCGATGAAATGGATATGCGTTCCCGGAAGCCCGGCGGGATGCGGTCCGGCAAAATGCTCGATCCGGGCTCCGGAGATGCCGTCCGCCGAAACCGCCGAACCTTCGGCCGCGCAGACGACGACCGGAGCAATGCGGGACAGAATCCGCAGGCCACGACGAAAGTCGTCGTCATGAGCCTTGATGACCAGGGCCGGGTCGCCGGCCAGCGGGTGCGTATCCATGGCCGTTACGAAAATGGAGGCCGGAACCGCATCTGCATGCGGAACCTTGCTGAAAGGACGGGTTCGCAGCGCCGTCCATAAACCTGAACGCAGCAGGTTCTCGCGGATCGCCGAAGGATCAAGCGTTTCCAGCTGATTATCGGCATAAGCGGCGAAGGTTTCTTCTTCGTCGCCTTCCACCTGGATGACTACCGATTGCAGTACGCGTTGTGCTCCACGATTGATCGCCGCGACCGTACCCGCCGCCGGCGAGGTGAAGTGCACTCCGGGACTCTTCTTGTCGGAAAAAAGAATCTGTCCCAGCTTGACGCTGTCACCCACCTGGACCGCCATGGTCGGCTTCATTCCATGGTAGTCGGGTCCCAACACGGCCACAGTCCGGACCGGACGCGCAGTTTCAATGGACTGGGCCGGCGCACCCGCGACCGGCAAATCCATCCCTCGCCTTATACGTATCATTCCATTAACCCGCTCTCTGGTGTTTTTTGGCCTGCTGAGTAGCTAAGCCCCGAATCTTGCGAGCCGGCATTTTGCCAGATTGATCTTGTCGTTGGCTATAACCCCGGGAAAACCTTTTTCGACAAACGCACGGACCATGTCGTCTACCATTGTCTGACCCATACCTCTCAACGATACCACCGAATAGCCGCCCAGATGCGGGGTGACGATTACATTGGGGGTGCCGAGCAGGACGTGATCGGCGCCGATCGGCTCGCCTTCGACGACATCGGTGGCGTAGCCGCCGATCTTCCCGGATTCGAGCGCGGCAATGAGATCGCCCTGGTTGAAGATCTCGCCGCGGCAGGTGTTAACCAGGATGGTTCCATCGTTCATGGCTGCCAGTTCCTTGGCACAGAACATGCGCGAGGTCTCGCTGGTCAGCGGGCAGTGCAGGGAGATGATCGCGCTCTTCTCCAGCAATTCGTCGAAAGCGACCTTGGTGGCGTTTCGGGCCGCGATCTCCTCGGCGCTGACATACGGGTCGTAGGCGATCACGTTGGCCTGAAAGCCCAGCGTCAGGATCCTGGCCACCGTCTTGCCGATGGCGCCGATACCCACCAATCCGATGGTGGCACCCTTGAAATCGACACCCAGCGCAATCTTTGCGCGTTTGCTCCACTCTCCCGCCTTCACGATGGAGGCGCCTTCGACGATACGCCGTGCCGAGGCGTTCATGAGTCCGATGGCCATCTGCGCCACGGACTCCCGCTCGACTTCCGGCCCGACCTTGGAGACGGCGATACCCAGTTCCGTGCAGGTGTCCAGGTCGACGTTGTCGCAGCCGACGCCATGACGGGCCAGCAGTTGAAGCTTCGGCAATCCGAGCAGAACCTCGCGGGTATACACCGGTGTGACGCTGGCGATGATGCCGTCGGCCTCGCGGAGCTTGTCGTGGAACACCGATGCCGGGGCGTTGTTGGGAATGTCCACGCGGATCAGGTCGGCAAATTCTTCGAGCTTGCGCAGATGCTCGGGGTAGGAAATTCCGAACGAACTTGAGTTGACGATTGCGATGAGCGGTTTCGTGTTTGCCATGATGGTGCCTCTAATGATCAGGGGGTTGATGGGTCTTGGTGGGGTATTTTGCGCGTCTGCCTACCAGCCTTCGCGAACCAGCGGCAACGGCTTGACCACCGGCTTCGCCTTCAACCGCCGGGTCGGCCCGAGTCCGCGACGCGCCAGCAGTGGCTCGCGCAAGGAGTCGCGAACGCTGAAGTAGCGGTCGGCGATCTCCTCGTAGATATGCACGTTCTTTTCGATGGGTTCGATCACGTGAGCCTCTTTCATGATCCTTTGCGAACACGCCAGCAGGTCGTCGCCTTCCCCGTGTCGCGCCAGGCACGCTGCGCCGATGATCCCCATTTCCGGATTCTGCGTCAGGCAGATCGGCAGGTTCAGCGTGTCGGCCATGATCTGCATCCATGGCAGGTTTGCCGTGCCGCCCCCGCCAAGGCGGAATTCCTTGATCTGGTTGTCGGGGTCTAGCCGGTTCTTGACCAGCAGGTATGAAAACGCGACGCCCTCCAGGAAGGAGCGCGCCAGGTCGTCGCGTGTGCTGGCCACCCCCAGGCCGAAGACCATGCCGGTGCCGATGTTGCCGATGATCTTGTCCCTTTCCCCGGTGAAGTAGGGGAAGGTCATGATGCCGTGCGATCCCGGATCGGAGAGTTCCTTGCCCCGGAGGTAGTCGAGATCCAGGCCGAGAATGTTCAGCAGCATGTTCGTGGCGATGGTGCAGTTGTTGATCCCGGATCCGGTGAAGAAACGGCCGGGACGCAACAGGCAACTCTGGATCAGTCCGCCTTCGAGATCTTCGACGGGCTCTGGCGTCGGAACGCGGAACATGCCGGAGGTGCCGAAATTCCCGACTCCGATGCCGCTCTCGAATCCCGTCATCGATGCCGCCAGCGCGGCGCCGTCGTAGAGGCCGGCGGAGATGGCCGTGCCTTCCCTGACACCGATTTCACGACACACGGACGGCAGCAGCGGGACCTTGTCCTTGAATCCGTTGAGCACGCGCGGGAAGTGTCCGACCGTGAACCCGGTTGCCCGGATGATCGCCTCGTCCCACTGGCCGTCGATGTCGAGGCAGCCAAGCGAGTTGGCCGTGCTGTAGTCGGTGAAATACTCGCCGGTCAGCAGATGCATGAGGAAGGCTTTTGAATCGAGGACATGCGCGACTCGGCTGGCGATGTCCGGCTGTGTTGCGGCGATATGGTGCAGACGATTGACCGGGTATTGGAAGATGGGCGGGCAACCGGTGCGCAAATACATCCGGTCGACATCGCCGACGGCCTCCAGGAAACGGGGATGGTGCGATTGCGCGGTGGTGTCGACGAAAGTCGAAATCTTGGTCAGCGGGACGCCGTCCTTGTCCAGGAGAATCAGGCCGAACTGGTAGGAAGTCAGGGACAGCAATTCAATGTCCGCACCCCTGTCGCCGACGGCGAGCTTGCAGACATTCAGCAGCGCGGCATGCAGCTTTTGCGGGTCATGCTCGGCGCGGCCGGTGGCATCGCCTTCGATCTTGGTGCTGATGTTCTGCGCCTCTCCGCGCAAATGCCCGTCTTCTTCGACGAGCGCTGCCTTGATGTTCGTTGTTCCGACATCGATTGAAAGTATCAAGCCCATGGTGTTGCTCCATAAACACGACGCACGAAAGGATGATTTACACGCAACGGTTTTGCGGCTTTGCTACGGCTGGTTACCGGTGCTTCCCGATGACTCCGGATGAGTCGACTTCTAGTGTGCAGGCAGTGACGCGCTGCGAGAGTCTTTCCCTCGATCCGGGGTGCCCGGGTCGTTGATGCGGTCAACAAATGTAATACGAGAAACGGTGCCGATATATACGGATTTAGCATGGCACCATTCCTTTCAGAGAGTATCCGGTGGTGGCGACCTTGTCCGGACAAAGCGTCTGGCGCAATAAATCTCCAGGGACTTGGCGCGTCGCTATCGCTGGATCAGCTCGATCTTATAGCCGTCCGGATCCTCGACGAACGCGATGACCGTGGTGCCATGCTTCATCGGCCCGGCCTCGCGCGTGACCTTGCCGCCTTTTTCCTTGATCAGCGCGCAGGCGGCATAGGCGTCTTCGACGGCGAGCGCAATGTGGCCGAAACCGTTGCCGAGCTCGTAGGACGAAGTGTCCCAGTTGTGCGTCAGTTCGATCACGGCGCCTTCGCTTTCCTCGCTGTAGCCGACGAAGGCCAGGGTGAAGCGGCCTTCCGGATAGTCCTGCTGGCGCAGCAGGCGCATGCCGAGGATTTCGGTATAGAAGGCCAGGGAACGGTCGAGGTTGCCGACGCGGATCATGGTGTGAAGAATTCTCATGGTGCTTCCTGTCGAAGTTTTGGTTGGGGAACAGGGATTGTAGCGCCTGTGCTAGGACTTGCCCGCGACCCTATCCCTTGGGTTTCCCGGACTCGTCCAGCCAGTAAAGAACCTTTTCCAGAAAATCCTCCGGATCAAGGGGCTTCCCGAGGTGGTCGTTCATGCCGGCGGCGAGGCAGCGTTCGCGGTCCTCGTCGAAGGCGTTGGCGGTCATGGCCAGGATCGGGACGCTTCTCATGCCTGGTTTCGCGCGCATGGCGCGGGTCGCCGCCAGACCGTCCATTAACGGCATCTGCATGTCCATCAGGATCAGGGCATAGTGCTCGGCCTGAACGCGCTCCACGGCTTCGAGGCCGTTGACGGCAATCGCCGGGGCCAGCTCCGCCTCGCGCAGCAACAGGCAGGCAACTTCCCGGTTCAGCGGGTCGTCCTCCACGACGAGGATTCTGGCGCCGCGATGCTTTCGTGCAATCGCTTGAGCAGGGGACGCCATGGGGGCGGTGGAAGGGGCGCAGTCGGTGGGGGCGGCGCGGTTGAAGCGGGCTGTCAGCCAGAACGTGCTTCCCTGTCCAGGTTGGCTCCGGACTCCGATGTCGCCGTCCATTAGATGTGCCAGGCGCTTGGTAATACTCAGGCCGAGGCCGGTTCCGCCATGCCGGCGAGTGTTTGAATTGTCTGCCTGCGTAAACGGCTGGAACAGGCGGGCCTGCTGTTCTTGCGTCAGGCCGATGCCCTCGTCGCAAACCTCGATGCGGACCAGCAGGTTGTGGCCATCCTCTTCGGCGATCGTCGCGCTGAGGCTGATCGTGCCCCGCTCGGAGAACTTGATGGCATTGTCGAGGAGGTTGATTGCCATCTGCTTCAGACGCAGATCGTCACCGTAAAGCAGGTCCGGGATCTCGGGGGCGATATCCAACGCCAGAAGCAACCCCTTGGCGCCGGCCATCTCCTCGTGCATGCGGAACGCTTCGCCGATCGCCTGGCGGAACGGGAACAGGCGGGGCTCCAGTACCAGCTTGCCCGACTCGATACGCGAGAGGTCGAGAATGTCGTTGATAATGGCGAGCAGGTGCCGGGCGGCCTGTGCGCTCTTGCTCAGCTGATCGATCTGCTTTGAGTCGGTGGCTCCGCGCAGGGCCAGGGCAGTCATGCCCATGATGCCGTTCAACGGCGTACGCAGCTCGTGGCTCATGTGCGCCAGGAAGGCGCTCTTGGCGAGATTCGCCGATTCGGCGGCGTCGCGGGCTTCAGCCAGTTCTGCCGTGCGCGACTGGACCAGTTCCGCGAGATGCTTGCGGTGGTGCTCCAATTCTTCCTGCGTCTGCTTGCCTTCGGAAATATCGCTGAATGACCAGATCGATTCGTCACTGCCGGGATAGAGCGCTTCGCCATCGATCCTGAACCAGCCCGCCGATCCATCCTTGCGCCGGAACTGCATCTCCGTCCGATAGATGGCTCCGCTCTGCATTACCGGATACGCCTTCTTGGCAAAATCGACATAGCTCTGCTCGTCCATATAGAGGACGCGAGTGGACTGGCCGATCAGCTCATCCATGGCATAACCCAACGTTTCGGCAAAGGCCGCGTTGGTCCAGACGAACTTGCGGTCCCGGATTTTTACGAAACCGACGACCCGGCTGTTGAGAATGGCGGTTTGCTCGCGGACCAGCTGGTCGATCTTCCGGGCGTTCCGAGCGCGTTCGGTGACATCGTTGACCAGGCAGATGATGGCTGGCTTGCCGCCGATGATCATGAGGCGGCTGTGGACTTCGATGTCGATGATGGTGCCGTCCCGGCGCAGGCCGTGCAGCACCGCATTCTCGGCCTGGCTGCTTCCCTGTCGCAGCTTGCGCATCGATTCGGCGAGCGACGGACGTTGCTCCGGGATCAGCAGGTCGGCAAACTCGCGGGCCCTGATTTCCAGCCCGTCATGCCCGAAGATGGCGTTGAACCGGGCGTTGGTGTAGCCGAACTGGCCGTTCTCGACGATGGCGATCCCGATCATCGACTGGTTGACCAGGGTGCGGAACCGCTCCTCGGATTCGCGCAGCGCGCGATTGACGGATTCGTTCTCGCGCAGCGCCCGCTCGAGTTCCGCGGTGCGCAATTTCACCTGATCCTCGAGCATGATGGCCGTCTGGAACAGGCTGAAGTCGGAATCCTGGAATGCCGAGCCTTGCTCCGCGCGATCCATCAGCGCCGTGATGATCTTGTTCAGGCGCTCGATCTCCGCCCTGAGTTCCGGTGCTTCCGTTTGATCCTGACTACCCGGCTTGACCATGCGGACCTCCTGCCTCTCCTTTTCCGATGGCGACGGCGACGAACGTCTGGTTAACATGGATGCCGCGGAACTGTTCGCCGTAGGTGGCGAATCCGGTGGTGTTGTTGGCCTTCAGGATTTCGGCGACCTGCTCCTTCTCGTTGTTCCATTCGGCCTCGAGCTTGCGGTGCACGCAGTCGCCGCCGAGCACGAGTTGAGGAACTCCGATCTGGTGGCGGACCTGAGCAAAAGCCTGGTCGAGATTGCCCAGCAGGTCAATGCCCTTGGCGACGCGCAGCACCAGACCGTTCTCGATGGCGCAGAAGAAGGTCAGGCTGCCATCGGAATTCGCCTGCTGTATCGAGCGGACGTGGGTAGTGCCGTTGATCAGCACGACCATCGACCAGCACGCGAAATGCGACAGGTTGAGCGTATGCACATTGACGCCGATGGCCCGCGCGTACTCGCCGGCGGCCGGCCGGCCGTTGATTTCCTTGACCTGGCGGCGGCTCGGGTCGGCGTCGGTGACGACCAGACGCTCCTCCGTCGGCTCGAAGTTGTGTGTTTTCAGCAGGCGGAAGGGCAGTGTCGTGGTTATAAGGGTCAGGACGGCGCTGTCGGCATGAAAACGGCCTTCCGAGAAAACACAGGTGCGCCTGAAATTCGCCCCGTCGCCGGCGGACCCTCCGATCAGCGGTATCTTTCCCAGCGTGCTCTGCATGGCGCGGGTGACCGGCTCTTCGCGGATCGACAGCCCGTCGATCAGCAGCAGGGCGAAGCTGCTGTCCATCATCGAGTGCGGCACCTTGTGCGCCAGCCTCTGCATCAACTGCAGGGTGAAGGACTGGCCGGCACCGATCCTGAACTGCTGGAGATGGCTGATCAGGCCGCTGACGGCCCTGAACTGGCTCGAGCCGAAACTGACACCGGAGAGACTGTGCTCGCAATATCCGGCGGGGCCGATTTCGCCCGCCGTGGTACATCCGACCACCTCGATCCCGGCGAACAGGTGGCGCATTTCGTCGGCGAGGGCGTCGAGATCATAGTCGCTGGAACAGAAAAAGACGACCAGCGCCATTTCCGCTTGTACCACGCCGGCATGGAACTCCCGGGCCGCCTGGCGAGCCTCAGCGGCGAGAGATTGAGCCCTGCGTATGGTGTTCTGCACTGGCATTCCGGGCACCTTTTCTTCTCCCGCAAAGGTTCTTCAGTGAAAACCGGGCCGTCAAATTCCGCTGCGTACGGACCCAGTATATGAAACGGGCCGGGGGGCGTCCATATGCAACATGAAAAACGCGAACTGCGTTTGGGCCCGAACTGGTTGCACAAGCGCCGGGGCTGCTACCATTCGTCCTCCATGAAAATCATCCAATTACGCCAAAGGCTGCAACACCTGGGGGCCAAGCCGTGTCATGAACAGCGGATCATGCGCGCGTGGCTGCAGGCACGCGCACTGGACAGCGGAACTCGGCGCCTGCGGGCAGCAGATCACCTCCCTCAGGCGCTGCGCGAGGCGCTGCCGCTGCTGTCGGAGGAACTGAACGGCCTCGCGCGTCTGCGTTCCGAGCATCCCGGCCGGGACGGGGCGGCGCGCCTGCTCGTCGAACTGATGGATGGACAGACGGTGGAGAGCGTATTGCTGCCGCGCGACGGCGTCTGCGTGTCGACGCAGGTCGGTTGTGCCGTCGGGTGTCTGTTCTGCATGACCGGGCAGAGCGGACTGCTGCGCCAGTTGGGCAGCGCCGAGATCGTCGCCCAGGTGGTGCTGGCGCGTGCATTGCGGTCAGTGAAAAAGGTTGTGTTCATGGGGATGGGCGAGCCCGCGCACAATCTCGACAACGTTCTTGAAGCCATTGATCTCCTTGGTCAGGAAGGTGGAGTCGGACACAAGAACCTGGTGTTTTCGACGGTGGGCGATTCCCGCGTTTTCGAGCGCCTGCCGC
>JARKPC010000023.1 GCA_029975435.1 Propionivibrio sp.
ATCAGGATGCCGGGAACGATGCCGGCGAGGAAGAGCTTGGCGATGGAGACCTGGCCGGAGACGCCGAGGAGGATCATGCCGATCGAGGGGGGAATGACCGGGGCGATGACGCCGCCCGAGGCGATCAGGCCGCCGGAGCGCGGCAGGTTGTAGCCCGCGCTTTTCATCATCGGCAGGAGGATCGCGGCCAGCGCGGCGGTGTCGGCCACCGCCGAGCCGGAGAGCGAGGCCATGATCACCGAGGCGATGACGGCGACGTAGCCCAATCCGCCCTTGATGTGCCCGACCCAGGCCATGGCGAGCTTGATGATGCGCCGGGTCATGCCGCCGGCGTTCATCAGTTCGCCGGCGAGCATGAAGAAGGGCACGGCGAGCAGCGGGAAGCTGTTGGCGCCGTCCCACATGTTCTGCACGACGATCTGCGGGTCGGTCATGCCCAGATGGACCATCAGGGCGAGCGCGCAGCCGAGCAGGGCGAAGGAGATGGGGGTGCCGATGAAGACGAAGAAGAGCAGGGCGGCAATGTAGATGATGAGGGTCATTTCTTGTCTCCGGCGTGGGCGCGGGCCATTTCTTCTTCGGCGGCGAGTTCGCGGCCGACCTTTTCCAGTTCGCGCGCAGCGAGTTCTTCGGGGTCTTCGTCGTGGGTTTCGGCGAGTTCCTTGTCGGTGACCCGGCCGAGGGCGAGGCGGATCAGGTTGGCCAGCGCAATGAGCGCCAGCGCCGGGCCTGCGATGTAGGTGACGCCATAGACCCAGAGGGTGCTGATCTGCAGCACCGGCGAGGCGTTCTCGTAGATGATGTCGTGCAGCAGGATCGTCCCGTAGGTGAGGTACACGCCGCAGACGAGGACGAGGGTCTGGGTGATGCCGTAGAAGAGTTTCTGCACCGGCCGCTTGACCATGTGCACGAACATGTTGACGTTGATGTGGGTGTTGGCCTTCATGGCCACGACGGCGCCGCAGAAGGTGAGCCAGATGAACATGAAGCGGGGAATTTCTTCGGCGTAGTCGATGCCGCTGTTGGCCGCGATGCGCAGGAAGACGTTTACGCCGACGAGGAGGAGCATGCCGATCATCATGAGCACCATGATGACTTCGAGCAGCCGGATGAAGCCGGCGGAGAACTGGTCAAGGAGTCGTCCCATTGTGGTGTGTCCTGTGGCCGTGCGCAGGCCCGCAAAGGCGCGTACGGGATGTCAGAGATGGGGAAAGAGAAATCGCCGCCTCTCCTCCCCAGGGGCCAGGGCGCCTGGGCGGGAGAGGGGCGTCTTACAGGGGCTTACTTGGCGGCGCGCACCTTGTCGATCTCGGCGTAGAAGCCCTTGATGAACTCTTCACCGATCTGCGGGGCAAACTTGGCAACGACCGGCTTGACCTTTTCCTGGATCTTGGCAAGGTCGGCCGGGGCAATTTCGTTGACCTTGACGCCGGCTTGTTCGAACTTGCCGATCACTTCCTTGTCGCCTTCATCGAGCAGTTGGCGTTGCAGGAGCTTGGCTTCGTCAGCCGCCTTCTGGATGCCGGCCTTGTCGGCGTCGCTGAGCTTGTCCCAGAATTTCGTGGAGACGACGAGCGCCACCGGGGTGTAGACGTGGTTGGTCAGCGAGATGAATTTCTGCACTTCCTGCATCTTGTTCGACCACATGTGCACCAGGGGGTTTTCCTGGCCGTCGATGGCCTTGATCTCGAGCGCGGTGAACACTTCGGCGAAGGCCATCGGCACGGCGTTGGCGCCAAGGGTCTTCCAGGTGTCGAGCGCCAGGGGGTTGGCCATGACGCGGACCTTGAGACCGCTGATGTCGTCAAGATTGGTCACCGGCCGCTTGCTGTTGGAGAGGTTGCGGAAGCCCCTGCCGGTCCACATCAGGCCGTGCAGGCCGGTGCCGTCGAGCTTCTGGTAGATCTTCTTGGAGGATTCGCCGTCGAGCAGGGCATACACTTCCTTGGTGTTGGCGAACATGAACGGCAGGTCCCAGACCTGCACTTC
>JARKPC010000033.1 GCA_029975435.1 Propionivibrio sp.
CGTCATCAGCACCGTCGGCAAGATGCCCATGAACAAGGTCGTCTGGGGCGTCTGGCCCTTCCTCCTCGCCGAAACCGGCGTCATGGCCCTGCTCATCGTCTTCCCCGATATCGTCCTCCTGCCGCTTAAGTGGATGACGCGGTGACGGCGGGCTCTCGCCGCGCATAGCGCGCGGCGAGCAGCGAGCAGACGAAGAGCTGCAACTGGTGGTAGAACATGATCGGCAGGACGATCAGGCCGAGCGAGGGGTTTGCCCCGAACAGCAGCGCGGCCATCGGCACGCCGGAGGCGAGCGTTTTCTTGGAACCGCAGAAGACGATGGTGATCTCGTCCTCGACATTGAACCCGAGCCGCCGCGCCAGTGCCGTAGAAAGCCCCAGGACGACCGCGAGCAGTACCGCCGCGCCGATCAGCGTGGCGACGATGATCTCGATGCCGTGGTTGCGCCACAGGCCCGCCGCCACCGAGTCGCAGAAGGCGGCGAACACCAGCATCAGGATCACCAGCTTGTCGAGCTTGCCGGTCACCGCCTTGTAGCGGTTGAACCAGCCGAACAGCAGCGGCCGCAGCAACTGCCCGACGACGAGCGGCAACAGGAGCATGCGCGCGATGCCGAGGATCGTGTCGAGCAGCGGCAAGTCCGTCGCCCCGTGGGCGTCGGCCATCAGATTGACGAGCAGCGGGGTCATCAGAATGCCGATCAGGCTCGACAGCGTGGCGTTGAAAATGGCGGCCGGCACGTTGCCGCGCGCCATGCCGGTCATCGCCACCGACGACGTGATCGTGGAGGGCAGGACGCACAGGTAAAGGAAACCCATCATCAACGCCGGCGGGATGAAGCTCCCGAAGAGCGCGCGGAAGGGATAGAAGAGCAGGGGAAAAACGGCGAAGGTCAGCGCCTGCACGATGACATGCACCGGCCAGCGCAGCAGCCCGGCCTTGAAGCTTTCCAGTGAAATCGTGAGGCCATGCAGGAAGAATACGATGGCCACGCCGATATCCACGGCCTTTTCCATGTGCAGCCAGCCACCGCTCTTGCCGGCTTCGGGAAAGAACGACGCGAGCAGCACGGCGGTCAGCATGCCGAGCAGGAACCAGTCACGGGACAGGCGGCGGAACGCGCCGGATAGCAGCGAAAGCATGGGCAACTCCGTGGAAACGTAAAGCCGGAAACGTATGGCACTCTTGCCGAGGTGCGGGTATTGCACTATAAACGGCAAAGGAATTGCCGACTGCCGTTAATCCGCCGTTCAATATCGCCAACCAGCCATGACCAGACCCCGGCCGTCCCCATTGCGCTCCGAGCGTTCGCTGCCGGCGCTCGACGCGTTGCCGCGGCCGCTGTTCGCCCGCGTCGAGTCGCTTTCGGCCGGTACGTTCAGCGCTGTGCATCGGCACGTGTGGGGGCAACTCTCCTACGCCATCGAAGGGGTGCTCGACATCCGTACGCCGGCCGGCAACTACGTGGCCTTGCCGCAGTGCGCCGTGTGGATTCCGGCCGGCCTGGAGCATCAGGTGATCAATCTCGGGCAGGTCGAGATGCGCAGTTTCTATCTCGATCCGGTGCTTTTCCCCTTGGGCGGCGATCGCTGCCGGGTGCTGCACGTGTCCCTGCTGGTGCGCGAACTGATCAAGGCGGCGAGCGCACTGCCACCCGATTACCCGCTCGACGGGCCTGAGGCCCGGCTGGTGCAGGTGCTGGCGGACCAGCTTGACGCCCAGCCGGAGGCAGCCTTCTCACTGGCATTGCCGCGCGACAAGCGCCTGCAGGCCATTTACGGCGCCCTGCTGGAATCGCCGGGCGACCGGCGGACACTGGCGCAATGGGCCGGGCAGGCGGCGGCCTCCGAGCGTACCCTGGCGCGGCTGTTCCGGCGGGAAACGGGCATGCCGTTTCGCGTCTGGCGCCAGCGCTTGCGTCTGATGCTGTCGCTCGGCGGGCTCGAAGCCGGACACCCGGTGACGCGTGTCGCGCTCGACTACGGCTACGATTCGCCTTCGGCGTACATCGCGGCGTTTCGCGCCCTCTTCGGGCGCACGCCGGGCGAACTGGAAAGGCGCTGATTCAAAGCCAGCCCAGCAGCTTCCACCACAGGTAGTCGAGCGGGAGCAGCACGACGAAGGTGATCAGTGCCAGCGGCAGCGTGATTTTCAGCAGGTGGCCCAGCTTTTCGCCGGAAAGTTGCATCGCGACGATCAGCGGGCCGACCTGATAGGGAAACAGCACCGTCGAGAACCCGATGACCTGCGTCATCAACACGGCCGGCAGAGTGAAGCCCGACGCTTTGGCCAGATCCGGCGCCATCGGCGTCAATACGGTCGGCACGCCGGGAATCGTGGTCACGATGCCGGTCAGCGTGGACATCGCCGAGAGGGAGAAAAAGTTCAGCGCCTCCCGGCCGGGCGACAGGGGCAGGATCTGTTCGAGGGTGTGCCCGACCAGCCTCCCCAGCCCCGAGGCGTTGACCACGGCGCCGAGTCCGAGCGCCGCGGCGACGAAAAGCACCATTCCGAAATCGACCGCGGCGTTGAAGGATTTCGGCGCGACGACCCCGAAGCGGGGCAGCAGGAGAATGACCGCCGTGGCGATCCCGATCCAGGCCGGGTTGATGCCGTGCAGGCTGTCCGTCATCCACAGCGCCAGGGTGGCCAGCAGGATCATGGCAACACGGCCCTGGGCGCCGGAGTCGGCCGGTTTTTCTCCGGTCGCCGCCGCGGTGGCGGATCCAACCTGTGCATTCCGCGGATCAATCCTCGCCGGGAACATCACCAACACCAGGCCGATCATCAGCGCCGATTTGAGGATGCCGAGGACCGGGAAGTGCAGCAGCAGGTAATCCGTGTAGCCGAAACTCGTGCGGTGCAGCGTTTCGCTGGCGCCGGCCAGAATCATGTTCGGAATGTTCGCCGGCAGGATGGCGAAGCTCGGCATGTTGCAGGCCATGGCCAGCGTGGCGGCGATGCCGATCCGTCCGTTCGAGCCTTTGCCGAAACCCACACGGTCGGCCAGTGCCATGCCGACCGGGACCAACACTACGGCACGGCCGACGGACGAAGGCATGACGAAACCCAGGGCCGCCGAGGCCAGCGTCAGGCCCCCGATCATCCGCGCGTAGCTTCCGGCGAGCAGCGGGGCGAGCACAGAGGCCATGCGTTGTCCGAGGCCCGATGTCGTGATCGCCGCGCCGATGATGAATCCGGAGACGATCAGCCACACGGCGGCGGAGCCGAAGCCGGAGAAAACGAGATCGGGTCGGGCGAGACCGAAGATCAGGATCAGCCCGAAGAAAATCAGGCTGGTCAGGTACGGCGGCAACGCGCCGGTGCTCCAGAGCGCCAGCGTGACCAGGACGACGGCCGCGCTGCGCGCCGCGAGCGGGTTGGCCGCGGCGAGCGGCCCCAGCGCCAGCCAGAGCGCGATGGCGAGCGCGGTCGCGACGATCAGATGCCTTGGGGAGAATGAGGTTTTCATGGGCGTTTTGGCCGTTCCGTAAACGGGCCGATCTGCGGGGCGAATTCCTCGAGCGGCGGGAGATCGCGTCTCTTGAGGATCGCTTTCCCGGACAGCGTCAGGCTGCCGGCGATCCGGCCGGCAGCGACAGACCGCGTCTAGACCACCATCGGCGTGACCGCTCCGTCCATCGACACGATGGCGCCGGAGATGTAGCTGGCTTTCGGTGAGCAGAGGAACACGACTGCGTTGGCGATCTCCTCGGGCTCGGCGACACGGCCGAGCGGCAGGCCGGAACTGGTCTTGGCCAAGGCGTCCTCGAAGCTGATGCGCTGCGTGCGTGCCTCGACTTCCAGCCCGGCCTGCATCCGTTCCGTTCGCGTCGTGCCGGGGTTGATGGCGTTGACGCGGATTCCGCGCGGACCATAGCCCGCCGCCAGCCCGGCGCTGATCAGCATCAGGGCGGCGTTCGCTGCCCCGCCGGGCAGATGGACGGGCTTTGCGATCTTGCCGCCGCTGCCGACAACGTTGAGGATCACGCCCGAACCGCGAGCCGCCATGCGCTTGATCACCGGATCGATCAGGTGGATGTAGGTGAAATATTTGGCGTCCATCGCCTCGCGCCAGTGCTGCGGCGTCAGTTCGTCGGGCGGCGTCCGCTTGGCGGCGCCGGCGCAGTTGACCAGGATGTCGATCGGCGCGACGTGCTCCGCGTGGTCGACGACCATGGCGGCCTTCTCGGCGTCGCGCAGATTGGCCGGGAACAGCGCAATTCGCGCTTCCGCGCCCGGAAAGTCGCCGAGCAGCGACGACCGGGCCGATTCGAGGTGGCCGAGGTCGCGCGAAACCAGCGAAACCCGCGCGCCCTCCGCGAGAAAACCCTTGGCGCAGGCCAGGCCGATGCCCTTGCTGCCGCCGCTGATCAGGACGTGTTTGCCGTCGAGTTGAAGGTCCATTGGCAATCCTAAACGTTGTGTTCCTTGATCGCCCCCTCGCGGTAGGCGTGCAGCAATGCTTCGAGGTCACCGATCTGGTTCTGGATTTCCTTGCCGCGGTCGGTGTCCTTGACGCGCAGACGGTGCGGGTGCGTGTGGATGATCTCGGTCTCGCTGTCGATGTCGATCTCCTCGGATACCGCCTTCTGTGTCGACTCGAACGGCTGGTGTGCCGCGAGCAGCAGTCCGCGCGAGTTGGAGATCAGCGTATAGCCGGCGATGCCCGTTTCCTTCTGGTAAGCGCGGGAGAACCCGCCGTCGATGACAATGAGCTTGCCGTTGGCCTTGATCGGCCGTTCGCCCTTGGCCACCTTGACCGGGACGTGGCCGTTGATGATGCAGCCCTTTTCCGGGTCGAGCCCGAACTCGGTGAGGATCTTGCGCGCGTTCTCCTCGGTGTCGCGCAGGGTGTAGTAGGGGTTGCGCTTCTCCACGTGGGTCGCTTTGTCGGCAAGGAAGTAGCGTTCGAAAGTGGCCATCTTCTCCTTGCCGAACAGCGGCGATTGGGGGGCGCACCACAGGAACCACATGGCATCCATGCCGTATTGCTTGATCGCCGGATTGTCCGTGGCGAAATAGCCCTGGCGCGCCAGGCGGTCGACGCGGTCCAGGAACGCCTTGCCGGCGAACGCCTTGCCGTCGACGTTGAAGGCGCGGAACTCGCCGTCGTCGTCCATGGCGATGCAGCCGTGATAGAGCAGGTTGCCGTCGTGGATCAGGTAGATGCTGCCGTTGGAGAACAGGAAGCGCGCATGCTGCTGGAGCCGCTGGCTGTTGACGAAGGAGAGCTTGAGCTTTTCCATGACCGCCTGTTCTTCCTCGGTCAGCACATCCGGATTCTTCGGGTCGATCGTCGGGAACATCGTGTCGAGCAACGGGTACTCGGTGCCACCGATGTCGACGACCCCGCGTTCGTAGTCGACCTTGTCGAGCAGCAGCCTGTCTTCCATGTGGTAGTGCGGGCGGCGCTTGATGATCTGGCTTTCCAGCTTGAACTGGATGACGGCCATGGCCTTCTGCATCTGCGCCATCAGCCGGACTTCCTGTTCGGTGAAATTGTCTTCCGGTGACACCTTGGGAATAAAGCGCTTGCACGGGTCGTTCTTGTAGGCTTCCAGCGCGAACGAGGCGAGCGGGATCAGACTGATGCCGTAACCGTTTTCCATCGTTTCCAGGTTGCCGTAGCGCAGGCTGGTGCGGATGACGTTGGCGATGCAGGCTTCGCTGCCGGATGCTGCGCCCATCCACAGGATGTCGTGGTTACCCCACTGGATATCCACGTCGTGGTAGTCCATCAGCAGGTCCATGATGATGTGCGCGCCGGGGCCGCGATCGTAGATGTCGCCGATGACATGCAGCCGTTCGACGGCGAGCCGGCGGATCAATGCGGCGATGGTGGTGATGAACGTCGGGGCGCTGCCGGTTGAGACGATGGTATCGATCTGGTTCTGGTAGTACACGGCCTTGAATTCCGAGCCGTCCTGGTCGTAGAGCAATTCTTCTATCGTTTCCGCCAGATCACCCGGGAGGAAACTGCGCACCGTCGAGCGCCGGTACTTGGCCGCCAGGCTGCGGCAGAACTTGACCAGGCGAACGATCTTCAGGCGGAACCATTCCTCCTTGTCATCGACTGTCTGCAGCATCAGCGGAATCTTGAGTTCCGGGTAGTAGATCAGCGTGGCCAGGTTGCGCCGTTCCGACTTGGACAGCGTGTTGCCGAACATTTCCTCGATCTGGCGCCAGATCGCCCCGGCGCCGTTGCGGATGACGTGGTTGAAGGCTTCATGCTCGCCGTGCACGTCGGACAGGAAATGCTCGGTTCCCTTGGGCAGCTGCAGCTGCGAAGAGAAATTGATAACCGCTGTCGATGCCGCCTGGATGGTCGGGTACTTCTCGGACAGCAGTTGCAGGTATCTGAGAGATGGTTTTGGCATGATGGACTCTTGTTCGAAGTTGTGTGGTGGCAGACAGGAGCGCGGCGATTTTGTTCCGGATGCAATCAAACAAGCGCAGTCCAAGTATCTCCGCGCATCCGGTCGGGGTCAATCCGTTTTCGGATGAGGATCGGCCGCGGTCGCGAGAGCAGAGCCGGCGGCTGCCGTGATCGCCCGCGTCAGCTCGTCGAGCAGAGGCGAATCGAGGTTCCAGCAGTGCCAGTACAGGTTGACCGGCAGCGCGGACGCCGGAGCCAGATTGACCAGCTGGCCTGTTTCCAGCAACGGGCGGACCAGCAACTCGGGAACTACGCTGGCGCCCCAGCCGGCAAGGACCGCCCGCACCTGGCCCTCGGAACTGGGGACGAAGCACTGCCGCAGGTTGATCTGCTTGACGCGGAATGCACGGCGGACGAATTCGGTCTGCAGGTCGTCCTTGCGATTGAAAGCGATGAAGGGAATCTGGCGCACGCTCTGTGGGGAGACGCCCGCCGGGCAGTATTTCTGCAGTGTCTGCGGGGTGGCGACCGCGACGTATTCCATTGCTCCCAGGGGGACAACCTTGCAGCCGCGCAGCGCCTGCGCCAGGGTGGTCACGCATCCCAGCACCTGTCCTTCGCGCAGCCAGTCCTGGGTGAAATCCTGGTCGTCGGCAATGATTTCCAGCGGCAGGCCGTCGCGCACCAGTTCGTCGAAGGCGGGTAGCGCCCAGGTGGCAATGCTGTCGGCGTTGACGGCAATCGAGATGCGTTCCTGGTTGCGTGCACTGCTGCCCGTGCCCGGACTCAGCTTGCGCAGATCGACTTCCAGGTCGGTGTGCAGGAGGCGCATCTGCATGGCGTGGCGCAGCAGGATTCGGCCGGCGGGCGTCGCCCGCAGCGGCCGGCCGCGCACGATGAGCACGGTGCCGGCCTGCGTTTCCAGCGAATGCAGCCGTTGCGACACGGCCGACTGGGTGATCGACAGGCGCTTGGCCGCGCGTTCGAAACCGCCTTCTTCGACGATGGCGGCCAGGCATTCGAGCAGGTCGGGGGTGAAGGGTGTCATGGCTGGAAAATGCGGGGCGTCCGATGCGTTTGTTGTATTAGCGTTGCTTATGATTCATTCGGAATACTGATAATTCGCTTGCTATCGGGTCGGGCTGTGTGGCTATACTTTTCGACTGTCTGGCGCACCGTAAAGCAAAACCATCAGAAATGCCAGACTAGGGGAGTCTCCGTCGCAGTTCAAACATACTCGTTAGGGGCAAATAACAATGAATCTGCTGAACCTGTCGGTTGCTGTCGATGATTTCTTCTGGAGCCAGATCATGATTTACGGTTGTCTGGGCGCCGGAATCTTTTTCTCCGTTCTCATGCGTTTTCCGCAGCTGCGCCTGATCAAGGACATGGTCGCCCAGTTGTTCGGCGGCAAGGCGTCGTCCAGCGGGGTGTCTTCGTTCCAGGGGTTCGCCATGGCGCTCGGCGGGCGGGTGGGTACCGGCAACATCACCGGCGTAGCTTCGGCGATTTTCTTCGGCGGCCCGGGCGCGGTGTTCTGGATGTGGGCCATCGCCTTCCTCGGTGCCGGTTCGGCCTACATCGAGTCGGCGCTGTCGCAGGTGTGGAAGGAGGAAGTCCACGGTGAATACCGCGGCGGCCCGGCGTACTACATCGAAAAAGGGTTGAAGAGCCGCCCGCTCGGCATTGCCTTCGCGGTCCTCACCATCTTCGGTTGTGGACTGGCCTTGCCGGGTATCCAGACCAATGCCTTCGCGCAGGCGGCGAAACTGTCGCTGGGCATGGAGTCGTGGATGTCCGGACTGTTGTACACGGGGCTGGTGGCGTACGTGGTCTTCGGCGGCGGACGACGCATCGCCAAGTCGGCCGAACGCATCGTTCCGTTCATGGCGATTGCCTACATCCTGATGGCGGCGGTGATCCTGGTAGTGCATTACGATCGCATCTTCGGCGTGTTCGATCTGATCTTCAGTTGCGCCTTCAACATGAATGCGGTGTACGGCGCGGTGTTCGGCAAGGCCGTGCAGTGGGGCGTGAAGCGCGGCATCTTCTCGAACGAGGCGGGACAGGGCACGGGAGCCCAGGCCTCCGGGGCCGCCGAAGTGTCGCATCCGGCGAAGCAGGGGCTGGTCCAGGCGTTCTCGGTCTATGTCGACACGCTGCTGGTATGCACGGCGACGGCGGTCATGATTCTGGCCACCAACTCCTTCAACGTGGCCGATCCGGTCAACCAGGGCGGGTTCATCCTGCAGCAGATCCAGGGTGTGCAGGCGTCCAACTTCACCCAGGTGGCGGTCAATTCGCTGGTTCCGAACGCCGGTGGTGCGTTCGTGGCCGTGGCGCTGTTCTTCTTCACCTTCACCACGGTGCTGGCCTACGCGTTCTATACCGATTCGAGCATCAGCTACCTGTTCAAGAACAACGCCCAGGGCGCCGGTTTCAACGGTGCGATTCATTTCTTCCGTCTGGTGGTGGTCGCCTCGTCCTTCATCGGTGCGATCAGTTCGGTCGATGTGGTGTGGAATTTCGGTTCTGCGGCCGTCGGTGCCATGGCCTGGTTCAACATCGTGGTCATTCTGCTGCTCGCCAAGCCGGGAATTGCGACCCTGAGGGATTATGAGGAGCAAAAGCGGATGGGGCTGGACCCGGTCTTCGTTCCTTCGCGCTGCGGCATCAAGGATGCCGATATCTGGGAAGGCATCGCAGCCAATCGTTACCCGCAGCAACTCGCCGCTCTAAAGGCGAAGACCGAAGATTGCGAACCCGCGCAACTGGGGGAGCTTGAGGAAAAAACAGAAAACGCCTGATTGATCCGGCCCTTAAGGTCCGGGACGTTGCCAACCCTCCGCCGATCGCGGAGGGTTTTTTTATGCCCGGGGTAAGGCCCATATTATTAGAAAATCTTATAAAAAATGAAATAATTTAATGTCTCTGTATTTGTTGCAGTGCTTGGAGAAAAATGGCGGCGTCGTTTCCATTCAACAGGTCCCTGGAGAGCTTCCATGAAAATCGGCGTGCCAAAGGAAATAAAGAACCATGAATACCGAGTTGGATTGACCCCGGCCAGCGTGCGTGAGTTGACCGCGCGCGGACACGGTGTTCTCGTTCAGAATGGGGCCGGGTCGGCCATTGGTCTGACCGACGAGCAATATGTGGCCGCCGGGGCGCAGCTGGCGCCCGATGCGGCTACGGTATTTGCCGCCTCGGACATGATCGTCAAGGTCAAGGAACCGCAGCCGCAGGAATGCGCAATGCTGCGCCAGGGCCAGATCCTGTACACCTATTTGCATCTGGCGCCCGATCCTGACCAGACGGCGGCGCTGGTCAAGTCCGGAGCGGTGTGCATTGCCTACGAGACCATTACCGGCCCGGGTGGTGGGTTGCCGTTACTGGCTCCGATGAGCGAGGTCGCCGGGCGCATGGCGGTCCAGGCCGGCGCCGCGCACCTGGAAAAATCCAAGGGAGGCATGGGCGTCCTGCTCGGAGGGGTGCCTGGCGTTCCGCCGGCGCATGTGGTGGTGATCGGCGCCGGCATGGTCGGCACCAACGCCCTGCAGATGGCCGTCGGCCTTGGAACACGGGTTACCGTGATCGACAAGAACGTGGATCGCCTGCGCCATCTCGACCTGATTTTCGGCAACCGCATCACCACGCTGTTCTCGACGGCTCATACCATAGAGGAAGCGGTGCTCGATGCCGACCTGGTGATCGGCGGCGTGCTGATTCCCGGCGCGGCGGCGCCCAAGCTGGTGACCGCGAGCATGGTTTCGCGCATGAAGCCGGGCGCGGTGGTCGTCGACGTGGCCATCGACCAGGGCGGTTGCTTTGAAACCTCACACGCCACCACGCACGCCGAACCGACTTACGTGGTCGACGGGGTGGTGCATTACTGCGTGGCGAACATGCCCGGCGCGGTTGCACGGACCTCCACCTTCGCCCTGAACAACGCCACCATCGGCCATGCCATTGCTCTGGCCGACAAGGGCTGGAAAAAGGCGATGAAGGATGACGCGCATCTGCGCAACGGCCTCAACGTGGCGCTCGGCAAAGTGACGTACGCAGCGGTAGCGCAGGATCTCGGCTATCCATTCACCGCTCCCGATACGTTGCTAAATTGATACAGCTTTCTGACGCGGCTGACTGCGTAAAAACGACCGGGGGGTGGCCTCGTGACGAAAGAAGATGCCTGCACAGGCCCGAAAATGCAGGCTTGAGGGGTAACAGTGGCGGGGGGTGATGGGCCCGGAACGAGCACCGCGCCATCGTTTTGCATCAGCCCGTAATCGCGAAAGCGGTTTGCCTTGGGGAGACACGGAGGGGTATGCTCCGCGTCTCCCCAACGTATCTTTGGGGTCGTGCCGTCTGTGTTCCAGTGGTCATGGACCGGTGGCGGCTGAAAAAAGAAGGCGAGGCTCATCAAATGCAACATGGAACGACACGAACCCGCTCGCAGCAGGCGGCGCTGGCGCTGGCGGCGCTGGGGGTGGTCTATGGCGACATCGGCACCAGTCCGCTGTATACGATCAAGGAAGTTTTTGCCGGCGTGCATCCCATACCGCTCAACCCAGCCAACGTTCTGGGCATTCTTTCCCTGATTCTTTGGTCGCTGATCATCGTCGTTTCGGTCAAGTACGTGGTGTTCATCATGCGCGCCGACAACCGCGGCGAAGGCGGCATCATGGCCATGATCGCGCTGGCCCTGCATACTGCGCGCGGCGACCGCAAACGCGAAAAGGCCATCATGCTGGCCGGCCTGGTCGGCGCCGGGATGTTCTATGGCGACGGCATGATCACCCCGGCGATCTCCGTGCTCTCCGCGCTCGAAGGGCTGGAAGTGGCCACGCCGCTGCTCAAGCCTTACGTCCTGCCGGCGACACTGGCCGTGCTGTTCTTCCTGTTCTTCTTCCAGAAACGGGGAACCGGTTCGGTCGGCGCCATGTTCGGGCCGATCATGATCCTGTGGTTCTCGACCCTGGCGGTTCTGGGTGTTTCCAACATCGTGACCAATCCGGCCGTCCTCGGCGCGGTGAATCCATTGCATGGCCTGGGTTTCCTGTACGAAAACCGCGGGTTGGCGCTGGTCGCCATGGGCGCGGTGGTCCTCTCGGTGACCGGGGCGGAAGCGCTTTACGCCGATATGGGACATTTCGGTGCCAAGCCGATTCGCCAGGCGTGGTTCTTCTTCGTGCTGCCGTCGTTGATGCTCAATTATTTCGGTCAGGGAGCGTTGATCCTGGCCCGGCCGGAGGCAGTCGAGAATCCGTTCTACCATCAGGCGCCGGCGTGGATGCTTTATCCGCTGGTGGGGCTGGCGACCGTGGCCACAGTGATCGCTTCGCAGGCGGTTATCTCCGGGGCGTTCTCGGTGTCCCGGCAAGCCATGCAGCTGGGCTTCCTGCCGCGCTTCGAGGTCAAGCACACCTCGGAAAAGGAACAGGGTCAGGTGTATCTGCCCGGCGTCAACTGGGGATTGTTCTGCGCTGTGGCCATCCTCGTGCTCGGCTTCCGCTCCAGCTCGAACATTGCCGCGGCCTACGGCATCGCCGTGACCGGCGACATGGTGATCACCTCCTGCCTGGCTGCCTTCGTGGCCGCCAAGTCCTGGAAATGGGGATGGACGCGCGCGGCGGCCCTGTTTGCGGTCTTTCTGGTTGTCGAAGTCACTTTCCTTTCCGCCAATGTGCTGAAGATTCCCGACGGCGGCTGGTTCCCGCTGGCAGCCGGATCGCTCGTCTTCCTGATCATGAGTACCTGGAAGCGTGGCGGCCAGTTGCTGACGGAACGTACCAGCGGCGAGGCCATCGAACTGGACATGTTCATCGATGCGTTGTTGATTTCCGAACCGGTGCGCGTGGCTGGCACGGCGGTGTTCATGACGTCCAACAACAACCGTGTGCCCAACGCCATGTTGCACAACCTGATGCACAACAAGGTGCTGCATGAGCGCGTGCTGGTGCTGTCGGTGGAAGTGTTCGACGTGCCGTACGTTCCCGAAATCGACCGGGTTGAAATCAAGGAATTGAAGGGCGGCTTCTACAGGGTGACCGTGCAGTACGGGTTCAAGGACGAACCCGATATCCCGGCCGCGCTGGCTCTGTGTTCCGAGAAAGGCATTGAGTTCGACATGATGGAGACGTCGTTCTTCCTCGGGCGTGCCACGCTGATTCCGAAGGTGGGATCGGAAATGATGTATTGGCGCGAAAAGCTTTTCGTCATGATGTACCGCAACGCCAGCACCGCCATGAGCTTCTACAAGATCCCGACCAACCGCGTCGTCGAACTGGGCGCGCAGGTCGTCCTGTAACTCAGTACAACAGGAACTCCGGACGTGCCGCCGTCCAGGCGGCTTCGTCGGTGCGTGCCAGGGCGTCGAGATCGCCGGGGGCGGCTGCCGGATCGTCAACCCACTCGCGCAGTATCGGGCTGCCGTTGATCAGGTCGATCGCCAGGCGGTCGTGCTCGTATTCGTAGGCGAAATCCCGCCATAGCGGATAATCCGGATATTGCCGGCGGATAGCCTTGAACGCCAGCGTCTGCAGCCGCCATGGGCGGAAAATTTGATGCCGGTAGCTGCTGTCCTCGACATGCATCTGCACGCCGTGGCACAGCTTGCCGGCGTGTTTGTGGAAGGTCGGCTCGAACCAGCACTCGCGCAGCCGGCAGCCGTCCAGCCAATCCGGCGCGAGGCTGTGCATCTCGGCGATCACGGCGCGGGCATCGATATCCGGTGCGCCGAACAGTTCGAGCGGGCGCGTCGTGCCACGGCCTTCCGACAGGGTGGTGCCTTCCAGCATCACCGTTCCGGCGTAACAGCGCGCCATCCACAGGTTGGGCGCATTCGGGCTGGGATTGATCCAGGTGCGTTCGCCGAGCGGCCAGCCGAAACCCGGTGCGGCCTCGGGCTGCCAGCCATCCATGGTAATCACCTCGCACTCGACATCGAGCCCGAGTTCGGCAATGAACCAGCGTGCCAGTTCGCCCATCGTCAGTCCGTGGCGCATGGGCAGCGGGCCGGCACCGACAAAGCTTTCCCAGCCGGAGCGCAGCGTCAACCCCTCGACCGGCCGGCCCGCCGGGTTGGGGCGATCCAGCACCCAAACCGCCTTGCCGTGTTGCGCCGCGGCTTCGAGCATGTAGCGCAGGGTAGTGATGAAGGTGTAGATGCGGCAGCCGAGATCCTGCAGGTCGATCAGCAGTACGTCGAAGGTGTCCAGCATGGCCGGAGTCGGACGCCGTACTTCGCCGTACAGGCTGAATACAGGAATGCCGTGCTGCGGATCGAGGAAGTCGAGCGATTCGACCATGTTGTCCTGCTTGTCGCCGCGCAGTCCGTGTTGCGGACCGAAGGCGGCGGCGAGGTGCAGATCGGGCAGCGCGGCGAGCGCGTCGATGGCGTGCGTCAGATCGGCGGTGACCGAGGCCGGGTGGGCGAGAAGGGCCAGGCGCTTGCCGGCCAGCGGTTTGCGCAGGGCGGGTTCGGCCAGCAGACGATCGAGTCCAAGGCGAATCGGCATGGGGTGTCAGTCCTGATTTCCAAGACGCGGAAGTTTACAGCGAAGTCGCGGATTGATGTCTGAAATGACCGCTTAACATTCGCCCGGTAAGGTCTGTTCCAAGCGGTTCAATTTCCCGGAGCGGCCGATATGACCCCCAAGCAGATCCTGGACGAAGTGGAAGATGTGCTCGAGCGACTCTTCGCCAAGTATTTTTTCGGCGAATGGACCATCCCTTGGCTGCCTGACGATCTGTAGGAAACATTATCTGCTTCTTCGGGTTCACGTACGCGGAATGCGTTGCAGCGCGTCGAGCATCTGGCCGGTGGCCGTGGCCCACGAGAATTCCTCGGCCCGTCGCCGCGCCTGTTTTCTTGGGAGCTTCAAGGCTTGCAGGCAGGCTTCGCGCAGATCTTCGTGCATGACTCCCCCTCCGGACTGCCCGATGACGTCGATCGGGCCGGCGACGGGGAAAGCGGCGACCGGTGTGCCGCAGGCCATCGATTCGACCATGACCAGCCCGAAGGTGTCCGTCACGCTGGGGAATACCATGACGTCAGCCGAGCGGTAGAGACGGGCCAGCGCTTCGCCGCCGAGCACGCCAAGCCAGCGCGCCGCCGGATATCGTGACTGCAAGCGCTGCCGTGCAGGCCCTTCCCCGGCAATCCATTTTTCTCCCGGCAAGTCCAGGCGGAGGAAAGCGTCGACCTGCTTCTCCACGGCGATTCGTCCGACATACAGGAATACCGGCCGGTCGGCCGGTCGTTCCATGCGGTCGCCATGATCGCTGAAGGTCTCGAGATCGACGCCGCGCGACCACAGACGGGCGCCGTGGAATCCACGCGCCTTGAGATCATTGACGATGGCAGGCGTCGGCGCCAGGGTCGCCCGCGCCGCGTTGTGGAAGCGGCGCAGCAGGGCATAGGTCCAGCGCACCGGCAGGCGGAAGCGCGCTTCGACGTATTCGGGAAAGCGGCTGTGATAGGCCGTGGTGAATGGCCATCGCCGGCGCACGGCGATCCGCCGTGCCAGCCAGCCGAGCGGGCCTTCCGTGGCGATATGCAGACAGTCCGGAGCGAAGCGATCAATATGCCGGGCCAGCTCTCCCTCCCGCGTGATGGCCAGGCTGATCTCCGGGTAGGTCGGGCAGGGAATGGAGCGAAAGCCGAGTGGCGAAATGATTTCGACGGAATGTCCTTGACGTTGGAGCTCCCGGCGCGTCATCTTGAGCGTGCGCACGACGCCATTGACCTGCGGTTCCCAGGCGTCGGTGATGATCAGAATCTTCATGCGTTCCTTCCGAATTCAGGCTCAGGAGTGGCTGGCTGCGCCCTGGCAGGAGGGCGGCAGCGCTTCAGTGTCGGCGAATCCCGGACGCTCTTTCGTCTCGGTTGTTTCAGGGGAGTCATCGGTCGGCAGGCCCAGGCCAAAAGCGATTGCGCCTCGGGCCATCGCAGCGATCTGTCGACGCGAGGATTCGTCGGGCGTGATCGCCGGGGTCTGGCGCAGGCGCACGGTCAGCGATCGGCTGGCAACGATTGCCGCCATGCATTCGGCCATTGACGTTTCGCCGGCGTAGGCCGGCACCGAGGTGCGCTGGCCACGCGCGTCGAAGTAGGCGAGGGCGACCGGCTGCACCGGTCGGCCGCAGTCGATAGCCGGCTGCAACAACGCGCCGTGAAAGGGCAGGACGCGCGTACCGTCAGAGGTGGTTCCTTCGGGAAAGACGGCCACGTCCTTGCCGGACGACAGCATGGCAGCGATTTTCAGGTTGATTTCCAGAGCATGGCTGCCTCGGCCGCGCCGCAGGAACAGCGTGTCGGTGTTTGCTGCCAGCCAGCCGGCCAGCGGCCAGTGGCGGACCTCCGCTTTCGATACGAAGGCCATCGGGCGAGCGGCGTTGAGCACAAAGATGTCGAGCCACGAGATGTGGTTGGCGACGATCAGGCTTCCGCGCGACGCACCACTGAACCCCGTGTCGAGGCGAATCGCGAGAATCTCCAGCAATTGCCGCGACCAGCGCTGCTTGAGCCAGAGCCGGCAGGCGTCGTTGAGGAAACGGTAGGTGCAGGCGATGGTCAGCGCGCCCCACAGCAGGTGCAGCCCGAGGCGCGCGTAGCGCACGGCCTGCAACGGCCGCGGCGTGCGTGTTTGGAATCCGGTTTTCAGTCCTGTTTCCCCATGAAGTGTTTCGCGTAGCGGTCATCGATGCGGGAGACCGGCATCAGGATGGGCAGGTCGGCGGTGTTGAAGTCGGGATCCCAGGCCGGCTCGCCGCAGATGTAGGCCCCGGCGCGCAGATAGCCCTTGATGAGGGGCGGCAGTTCGGCATCGAGATCGTGGCGCAGGGCATCCAGCGGCAACGGGCAGCGCGGGAACACGCGGTACTCCAGTGGGCTCATGTGCTCGCCGAGACGGCTGAACAGGCTGGCGGCGGCGTGTCCCCCGTCGGCCATGCTGATGCTGGCGCAGCCGATCAGGTAACCGTAATGATTCTCCAGCATGTAGCGCGCCAGGCCGCTCCACAGGAGGGCGATGGTCGCCCCGTTGCGGTAGTCGGGATGCACGCACGAGCGGCCGATTTCCACGAGGCGCGGGCGCAGCAGTTGCAGGCGGGTCAGGTCGAACTCGTTCTCCGAGTAGTAGTTCCCGACGCGGCGCGCGTTCTCCGGCGACAGGATGCGGTAGGTGCCGACCACGGTTCCGTCGTTGTCATCGCGCACGATCAGGTGTTCGCAGAAGGGGTCGTAGATGTCCTGGTCGACGCCGGGAACGGTGGTGGGCAGATTGGCGCCCAGTTCGCCGGCGAAGACCCGATAGCGCAGGCGCTGCGCCTCGAGAATCTCCCACCCGGAGCGGGCGAGTCCGACAGAGAGTTTGCGCTTCGGGGCGCGGGTCGTCCGGAGCGGCTGGATGTTGGTACTGGTCATGGCCTGTCCTTTCCTGAAAAGTGCTACGAACAGGAATTTAGGCAGGCCGTGTTACGCGTGTATTTCAGGTGAGTTACCGTTCGGATCAGGCATGTTTTCCGGGCAGCCTGCGGCCTTGAAAATGGCGGTTTTTGGCCCGTTCCGACAACCAGTTTCCGGGGAAAACGGGGAAGAAACCTTTCTGTAACAATTCCTTAATACTTTGGGCCGGAGGTATAATGCGCGCCGTTCCCAACCATAGAAAAATCAAGATGCTCTCGCGATTCATGCCCCGTGAAGGGAAGTTCTTTGACCTGTTCAACGCTCATGCCGAACAGGTGGTTCTGGGCAGCAAAGCGCTGCTCGACCTGCTGACGGTATTCAACGGTTCCGACGAAGAAGCGGAAAAACAGTGCGATATGGTCGACGTGGCAGAAAAGACGGCCGACAGGATCACGCACGAAACGATGCGCCAGTTGCACAAGTCGTTCATCACGCCGCTCGATCGCGAAGAAATACATCAGTTGATCACCAGCCTCGACGACATCCTCGACCTAACCCAGGATGTCTCGCATACGGTCACGCTGTACAACATCCGGCACATTACCCCCGAAGCCATCAAACTGGCCGAGATCGGCCTGCAGTGCTCCGAAAGGGTGCGTTTGGCGGTGGGGTTGCTCTCCTCCATGGACAACGGGCCACAGATCCTCAAAATCTGCAACGAAATCGACGAACTCGAATCGGCTGCCGACCGCGAAATGCGCGGTGCCATGTCGCGTCTCTTCCGGGAAGAGCCGGATGTTCGCGAATTGATCAAGTACAAGGCCATTTACGAATTGCTCGAAACAGTGACCGATCGCTGCGAGGACGTGGCGAACATCATTGAAGGCATCGTCCTCGAAAACTCCTGATCGGTACCGTCCATGGATACTGTAAACATCAGTACGGGCGTGCTCATCCTGCTCGTCGGCATGGCTTTGGCGTTCGATTTCATGAATGGTTTCCACGATGCCGCCAACGCGATCGCCACGGTTGTCTCGACGCGCGTCATGAAACCGCATACTGCCGTCGCGATGGCCGCTATTTGCAACGTGGCGGCCATTTTTGTCTTTGAGCTGAAGGTGGTGGCGACAGTTGGCAAAGGAACCATCGAACCTTCGGCCATTGACTACTACGTCGTGTTTGGTGCCTTGGTTGGAGCCATCGCCTGGAATGTCATTACGTGGTACTACGGCATTCCATCCTCTTCTTCGCATGCATTGATCGGCGGGCTGATCGGTGCTGCGTTGGTGCACGCCGGACCGAGTGCGCTTATTGCCTCGGGCATCATAAAGGTCGTGGCCTTCATCGTGATTTCGCCGTTGCTGGGCATGGTGCTGGGTTCCGTGATGATGATTCTGGTGTCCTGGTTGTTCCGCGGTTTTACGCCGAGGCGCGTCGATAGCTGGTCGCGCCGTCTGCAGTTGCTGTCCGCGTCGGCTTATGCCCTCGGGCATGGTGGCAACGATGCGCAGAAGACGATCGGGATCATCTGGATGCTGCTCCTGTCCGGCGGCATGATGCAGAGCGGCGATCATGTTCCCTACTGGGTCGTTGTTTCCTGCTACACGGCCATCGGTCTGGGAACCATTTTCGGAGGATGGCGGATCATCAAGCTGATGGGGCAGAAGATCACCAAACTGAAACCGGTTGGCGGTTTTTGCGCTCAGACCGGCGGGGCGGCGACGCTGTTCTTTGCGACTGCGCTGGGTATTCCTGTTTCGACGACGCACACCATCACCGGCGCCATTGTCGGCGTTGGCGCCACCAAGCGCTTGTCGGCCGTACGCTGGGGTATTGCCGGGACGATTGTCTGGGCCTGGGTGCTGACGATCCCCTGCAGCGCGCTCATTGCCGCGCTGTTCTGGTACATCGGCAAGTTCTTCCTCTGATTCCGATACGGAACCATTTCCGGAGCAGGTTGCGCTGCTCCGGTTGAAGCGAACCCTGAAAAAATTACCGCATCAGGCCGGTATGTCCGGCACCAGCATCTTTTCGAGCTGGTAGATCTTGTCCTTCAGCATCAATTTCCGCTTCTTCAGTCGTTGGATCAGCAACTGGTCCTGATCCGGCAACGGGGTGGCAGCGAGGTGTTCGACAATCAGGTTGAGGTCCCGGTGCTCCACCTGAAGTTCGTTCAGTGTGGCACGGGCATCGGCAATTTCCTTTTCGGTCAGCATCGTTCATTATCCATTTGGTGGTAATCGGCTAACTCAATAGCGGCTGCAATCTCCCCAAGCAGGCATCCCCCAGGATTGCAGTCCACAACACGCCCCTCGTTTCCCTGATGACCGGAATCGCAGAGACGGCGGTCGGCAGCTGTGGAGGGGCGAGGACAATGGTAGGCGCTCGGCGAGGAAAAAACAACGGCGGCGGCCGGGAATGATTTCCAGTGTTTTTCGTTGCGCGCGTTGTGGTTAAACTGTGTGTCTCAGGAATTCCAGTGCCGCATTGATTCGCATGAACAAAGCCTTCACACGAGAGACAGACGATGATGACGACGACGGCGCCGAACCGTCGCTCAGTCTGCCGCAGGGAACCCGCAATTACATCACTCCGGGGGGCTATGCGCGCATCAAGGACGAACTCGACCAGCTGCTGCGCGTGGAGCGGCCGCATATCGTCGAAGTCGTCCACTGGGCGGCGTCGAATGGCGACCGTTCGGAGAACGGCGACTACATCTATGGCAAGAGGCGGCTGCGCGAGATTGATCGGCGCATCCGGTTCCTGACCAAGCGGCTGGATCTTGCCGAAGTCGTCGACCCGGCCACGCGCCAGGAAAATTGCGACCAGGTCTTTTTCGGCGCGACGGTGGTCTTGTGCGACGAGCACGGCGAGGAACAGGTTTACCAGATCGTCGGCATCGATGAGACTGACTTTGCGCGTGGGCGGATCAGTTGGGTTTCGCCGCTGGCGCGTGCCCTGATCCGTGCACGCGAGGGCGACCAGGTGCGCTTCCAGAGTCCGGCGGGATGGCGTGAGGTCGAGGTGATCAGCGTGGAATACGTGACGATCGAGCCCTGACGGATCCGGTTTGTCCATGAAGGCGACAGTGTTTTTTTGCTGGCCTGAACGACTGGCGTCGCTTATAATGCGCGCCGTCATTGGGGAGTAGCCGCCCTTCTTCGGAAGGGGCTTGCGTCAACATACTTGCCTGCAACAGGCGTGGTGCAAGCAGTCCAGAACCTGGCAAGACCTTTGGCCACCCACTTCCGCGGGCCGGAGAAGTGGCGTGGTCGATCGTCGGATCCGGCCAGGGAACACAAATACAATGGAAGCCTTCCTCATTTCGACCGGCATCGTTGCCTTGGCCGAAATTGGTGACAAGACCCAACTGCTTGCCTTCATCCTCGCCGCGAAATTCCGCAAGCCCACGCCAATCAACATAGGCATCCTGCTTGCCACGATCATCAACCATGGATTGGCCGGCGCGATGGGCGCGTGGCTGACGTCCATGGTGGCGCCGGAAACGATGCGCTGGGTACTGGGCGTCTCGTTCATCGGCATGGCGCTGTGGACGCTGGTTCCGGACAAGTTCGAGGAGGGCGACGCCAAACTGGCGCGCTTCGGAGTGCTGGGCACGACGCTCATCGCGTTCTTTCTCGCCGAAATGGGCGACAAGACCCAGATTGCGACGATCGCCCTGTCCGCCCAGTACAAGGCGTTTTACCCGGTCGTCGCAGGAACGACCATTGGCATGATGATCGCCAACGTTCCAGCGGTCCTGTTGGGGAACCGTATCGCCCATCGCATCCCGGTGCGTCTGGTGCATGCCGTTGTTGCCGTCATCTTCGCGATTCTTGGGGTGGCGACGCTGGTCGGCGCCGGGCAGCGCTTCGGGTTCTAGTCGCGGAGGTCCTTTTCCCTCGGGATGGATGGCTCCGGTCGGCGCTCGGGACACGATCACGCGTGTTTCCCGGTCAAGGAAAAAGCCGCAAACCAAGGCTAGAATGAGTCGAGGCGAACGATCTGCTGCGAGGCATGGAGGCGATTCGCCCGGAGTGCGGGAGATTTCGGCATGAGCAATCGCAAGGCTGGGGTGAAAGCAACTTTACCGATCGTCCCGACCTATCCTTCATGTTGCGGTCATGTTGTTCCCGTTGTTGTTGGAAACTGGTGCAGAACGACAGGCTGGTGCTGACCATGCTCTCGACAATCCTCATCGCATCTGCTCTTGTGGCGATAACGGTGGCCGTTCATGCCGTGGGTCT
The DNA here is from genome assembly GCA_029975435.1 of Propionivibrio sp. Classification (GTDB taxonomy): domain Bacteria; phylum Pseudomonadota; class Gammaproteobacteria; order Burkholderiales; family Rhodocyclaceae; genus Propionivibrio. Next base: position 21,032 of record JARKPC010000033.1, read on the forward strand.
TGCCGTGATGCTCCGCGTGTTGCTGAGGTCGAACGCGGCGCCGCCGGCACGTGCCTGGCCGATTGCATGGTTGCTGATCCGGATTGCCTGGTCGCTGATCGTGATGCACCTTCTGGAAATTGCGGTCTGGGCCTTGTTTTATTTCTGGCAGGGTTGCTTTACCGATGCCGAGACGGCCTTCTATTTTTCCGGAGTGACCTACGCCACCATTGGCTACGGCGATCTGGTGTTGCCCGCGCCGTGGCGGATGCTTGGGCCGGTTGAGGGTCTGGCCGGTATTCTCATGTGTGGATTGTCCGCTGGACTCTTCTTCGCGGTGGTCGACAGAATCTACGCGTCGCGCTTCAGACAGAACAGAACCGGGGATGGGCCATGAAAACGCTCTTCGAGGAGATTCGCCGCCAGCCGCTCCTCTGGCTGCTGGTGTTCGTGCCTGCGGTATTTGTCGCGCAGAACTTCAGGCCCGGAGCGCATACGCTGCTTTTCGTGTTATCCGTCCTGGCCATTGTGCCGCTGGCGGGGCTGTTGAGCCATGCCACCGAATCCGTTGCGGCCAAGACTGGCGATGCGGCGGGCGGGTTGCTCAATGCCACGCTGGGAAACCTCACGGAACTGGTCATCGCTCTTGCCGCGCTGCGGGCCGGGGAATATACCTTGGTCAAGGCGTCCATCGCCGGGGCGATCGTTACCAACACCTTGTTTGTGCTGGGGATCTCGTTCTTCCTCGGCGGACTCAAGCACCATGTGCAGGAGTACAACCGGGTCAGCGCCCGGCTTCAGGCCGGGCTGCTTTTCCTGGCCACGGTCGCCTTGTTGATCCCATCGGCCGTCGCCCAGGAGGAATCGGCGGCAATGGCCGCGTTTACCCAAAAACTGAGCGTCGGGCTGGCCGTTCTGCTTATCGTTGCTTACGGACTGGGCATGCTGTTCTCGCTCAGGACGCACCGGGAACTATTCGCCAGTGAGGAACATGTCGACGACGAGGTGCCCTGGCCGCTAGGACTGGCCCTGCCCACACTGGCCGGTGTCACGCTTCTGGTGGCGCTGGTGAGCGAGATCTTTGTCGAGTCAGTGCAGAAGGCGGCGGAGGCGTTCGGGATGACGCCAGCGTTCGTGGGCTTCATCGTTGTGGCACTGGTCGGCGGTGCCGCGGAAATGGGGGCGGCGATATCCGGTGCGCGCAAGAATCGGCTCGACCTGAGCGTGGGGATTGCGCTGGGGAGCGCGTCCCAGATCGCCTTGTTCGTGGCGCCGGTGCTGGTACTGCTCAGCTACGCGATCGGTCCGTCGCCGATGGATCTGCGACTTTGGCCGGGAGCGGTGGTGATGATGCTGTTTGCCACCCTTACCGCTTCGCTCGTCACGAACAGCGGACGGTCGGCCTGGTTCGTCGGGATTTTGCTGATTTGGGTATATGCGATTTTCGCCTTGACGCTCTACCTGCTGCCGCCTCGAATTCTGTAAGTCAGCGGTACGCGACGAACATGCTCAAGCGCCATGCCGCGCAAAACTTGTCACCCAAGATTCCCCGGTCTGAACCCATTGATCCGACCGGGGTTGGGTTCGTGTGCCGCTGATTACTTCTTCTTGTCAGCCGTGACGGTCAGGGCGACGGCTTCCACGTAAGTCGCTTCGACGAAATCCCCGACCTTGACGTTCTGTAGCTGCGCCGGGTCATTGATGTACAGTTCGACCGTGCGTTTCGGTCCGCGCAGAGTAATCGTCTGAGCCTTCGGGTTGACCGCAACCACGCTGGCCATGACGTGGACCGTTTTTTCGACGGCCACGCCCGGTTTCTCGCCCGCCTTCGTCCGCGCGGCGTTCTCGCTGTCGACCCGTTTGACGCCGTCCGGCGCGGTCTTGCGCAGTTCCAGAGCCAGGGCTTGCGTGTAGGTCAGGGTGACGAGGTCACCGACCTTGATCTGGTTGAAATTTCGGGCCTCTTCGCCGAGCGTGAACACCACCTCGTACCCGTTCGCGCCGACGACGACGACTCGCCTCGCCTTCTTGTCGATCGACTTGACTTTGCCCTGCAACTGCACGGCTTCGCTTATCGCCCCCGCGCCCGGCGCTTTTTCGGCAACCACGACGCCTTGTGGCTGGTTTTGCGCAAAGGCGGGAAGCGAGAAAGCCAGGACGGAGCTCGCCAGCAGGACGGTGACGCTTTTCTTCATGATCGTTTCCTTCTGTTTGTAAAAATATGAGCGTTGAAATTCTGCAGATGTTTCAGGCCGCCTTCGCGTTGATCAGGTCCCCCTGTGCGTCAGGAGCGGCAGGGGGACCGCCGCAGACTAGAACATATAGGAAATGGCGCCGCCGGCAATCCACTGATCCGATTTTCCGCGTTCCGAAACGATGGGACTGTCCTTGGCATCACCCTGAAGCTTTTCGTAGCGTCCGCCGGCGGACAGGAGCCATTGCTTGTTCATCATCCAGGAGATGCCGAACGGAATGTTGACCCCGATCAAGCCGCCGGACGCGTCATATTTCTGTCCGGCGAGTGATGGGAACAGAGCGATGTCATGCGCACTGGTCACGCCATAGTAGGTTCTGGCGAACTTGTCGTTGCCAAACGTGGACCCCAATCCGATATTGGCGATGAGCTTTTCACTCAATGGTTGAAAGTACATCATGCGCAAGTGGGCAACCGTTCCGTTGCTGCTGCCCGCGACGTCGCCCGTGAAGGTCATCTGATGCATTGGCGTGTTGCTCAACTTGAGCCGGTATTGCACAAACGCCCCGGCTTCGACCTTGGCGTCGATTTCGTCCATCTGTTTGACGATCTTGTCCTCGACGTCGCTGTCGCGCTTGCCTCGATAGTTGAGCATCGGTCCGGCACGCCAGGCCGAATCGTTGACCAGGTTCAGCGTTGCCGTCGGTCCGAGCCACAGGAAATAGCGCTCCGAGTTCTGAAACTGGTAGCGCACGACCGGCCCGGCTGCGCCGGTGGTGTCGTTGGAGCCGCTGTAGTCGGGCGCTGCACCGATCGCGAGGCCAACCAGATTGACGTTCATGTCCTCGATAGGAGGCTCAAAGAATTGTGCGTTGGCAGCGGGGGCAGCAAACGTCGCCATCAGGGCGACGGCAACAACATGCTTGGAATGCTTCAATGTCATGATTCGATCCTTCCTGGAGGAAAAAGTCTCTCGTGCAGACCGGCAGCCTGCATTAAGCTCGCCGGAGGCATACCGGCTGATACTACGCCCATATACAGAGCAGCGGTAGCGTCGTTCGCCCTTTCGCGCCATGGTGCGAAAGGTTTCGGACGAGGTCTTGCCTTTCTCGGAGGGGCGGTCGACCGCCGTCGCACTTTGAAAAAGTCCGAGATTGCCGTCACGCGCGCGCAGTGACCGCCGATCGGTGGAGGGGGGCGATGAGGATCAGGCGATCCGGCCCGACGCTCTCATGGCCCATCAACGGCAAGGCGATTGCGCGGGCTGCGCCGTTGGCTTCCCGACCTGTCGCTTCCCGGTCAGCAGCGTCAAGCGGTCTGCATGTTCAACCGGTTGTTTCCGGCTCGTGATCGGGGTTTACGGGTGTGTTGTCCGGATTGTTCTCCACCCAGTGCATGAAGATCTGATACCCCAGTGCCAGAACCACTGCGCCGACGAACATGCCGAGGATGCCTCCCGTCCCCATGCCGCCGAGCGCACCCAGCAAGATGACCGGCATGGGGGCGTCTACGCCTCGTCCCAGCATCAACGGTTTCAGAACGTTATCCACCATGCCCGCGACGATCAGCAGCAGTGTGTAGGCAATGGCCGCTCCGGTGCCCTGGCCGCTCCAGCCCCAGATCCAGATGATCGCAGGCAGCGTAATGATGGCCGCGGGCACCTGGGCGATGCCAAGCACAAGCATCACTGCGGCCAGTGCGCTGGCCCATGGCACGCCGGCCACAAGCAGCGCCAGGCCGATGGCGATGGCCTGGATGAAGGCCACGCCGATAACCCCCTGCGCTACGGCGCGGATGGTCGCTGTAGTCAGGACGACAAACTCGGCCCCCCGCGCGCGGCCGACGATCCGGTCGAAGATCGCACGGCTGGCACGATCACCCCCGCGACCGTAGGACATGATAATTCCGGCCACGCCGAAGGCTGCGATGAACATCAGCAGGCCGCCTCCAATGCCGGCGACGGCGTTCAAGGTCGATTTGAGCAGATCGGCGATCTGGGGGCGCATGCCGGCTATCGCCGAGGGCAGGTCGGCATACGCGTTCTGCCAGAATGCGTGAATTCTCTTGCCGATGATCGGCCAGTCTTCGACCCCGGGATAGGGTGGCGGTACGGCGATCTGGCCGGCCTGTACCTTTTGCACCAGAGCCTGTACCGATTCACCCAGTGAATTCATCAACACGGCGACCGGTGTCACTATCAGCGCCATGGCAATCAGTACCAGTACAGTCGCGGCCAGGCCCTGCCTGTCGCCCAATCGCTTCGCGAGGTATTGATGCAACGGGTACATGGTGACCGCCATGATCAGCGCCCATACCATCAGGCTGACGAATGGCGACAGGATCTGATAGCACAGCAAAACCAGGCCGAGAACCAGGCCGGCGCGAATGAGTACGTCCATCAGGCAGGACGCCGCCCGCTGTTCGAGTTCGGAATTGAGCTTGAAGTTTGAGTTCATGGAGGGATACCTGGAGAAGAGAGTCTGTGTTTTTCGTTATCGGGGAAACGTTTGCCCCCTATCAGACTAGTGCATCTCCTGCAGCGGGGCTACCGCCGTTGGCTGCTTGCCTTTCCCTGCCGCGCCGAGTCTTTCCATGCCCCTTGATGGCTGACGGGCATGAGTGCGATCCCTTACAGACGACCTCTTTAATGGGAACTATGATTTGCAAGTGTAAACGCCGTGTCGCGTTGGCTTTCGCGGACTGCGGTTTGCCGAAGGAATCCGCAATGTCTTTCAATACGTCTTTTGTCATGTCCCATTTGCCCATTATCGGAGCGGTCGTCACGTTTGTGGTGTTTTTCCTGCTCATGCGCTTATGCATTCGCAAGATTGACCAAGAAGAAGAGCAGGCAGAGCAGGCCGATTGGTGGGACGACGAAGAAGTGTCGGCAGAACATCTCATTTCAAAACCGCCGGCATGAATGGCGCAGGGGTTTCAGGATGCAATGCGGGCCATGGGCTCGAAGTTGTCTTGAAATTCAGGAGCGTTTGCGTGCAATTGCCAAAGGCAATGCTTTGAACGGACAAGGAGGAAGGCTACTCGGCCGCCGCTGAAAACGTGACCAGCACGTCCAGGCCACCTGTTTTTCCTTCGTGAATTGTGTTGTTCAGAGCGATTTGGCCGTTGAGCGAAGTCACGATTTCCCGAGAGATGGCCAGGCCGAGTCCGCTTCCGGGAGTCGAGAAACTGGTCGAGAAAGGTTCAAAAACCTGGCCGAGTTGCTCGGCGGGCAATCCGCCTCCGGTATCCCATACCAGAAGGGTCATCCTGTCTTGCTCCCGACGGACCCGAATGCCGAGTTTCTGGCCGGGAGGGGTGTGCCGGATGGCGTTGTTGAGCAGGTTGCGTATGAGTTCGCCAACCAGCCAGGCATCTCCCTGTATCTGTCCATCCGTGGTTTCGATTTCAAAATCGAGATTCTTGTCGGCGATCAGGGGCGAAAGTTCGATTGCTGCCTCGCGGGCCAGTTTGTCGACGTGGCAGCGTTCCAGCAAGCCTTGGCTGCGCCGTTGCTCGATCTTGGCCATGAGCAGCATCTGGTTGGCGAGCGTGATTGTGCGTTCCACCGTGCTAGACATTTCCCGCAGTACCATGTCGCTCGGCGCGTCGCCGCGCAAGCCCGATTGCAACTGCGTCTTCAGCACGGCCAGCGGCGTGCGCAACTGGTGCGAAGCATTGGCGATGAAGCGTTTCTGGTGATTGATGAGCAGGGACAGGCGCTCCATCAACTTGTTCAGCGCCTGGGTTACGGTATCCAGTTCCACCAGGTGTGGCTGTAGCTTGAGTTGTGAAAGGTCGTCGGCCGACCGGCAGTCCAGTTCGGCGCGCAACTGATCCAGGGGTTTGAGCGCCTTGGAAACAGCGATGTAAACCGCCAGGCAGGCGGCGATAATCAGGATGCCTTGCCGGAACAGCGTATTGCTCAGGATGTCGCGGGCGGCCTCCTGGCGAATTTTCATCGGTTCGGCCACCTGGATGACGACGGTCCCCGACTCGTCGTTGGAAAAGACTGGCTGGAACAGAACGGCGACGCGGACGGCTTCGCCGCGGAATATGTCCTCGTAAAACTGCACCACTGCCGGGTACGCGGTGTTTTTCGGCAGTGCTCCGTCATACACGGGGAAATCCTCGTCGCCGGAAACGAGTTCGCCGCCGACGCTGCTCACGCGGTAGAAATAGCGGCCTGACTGGTCCGTCTCGTAGATCTCGAACAGGGCGAGCGGCAGCGACAATTGGTAGCGGCCGTTCTCATAGCGCACCGAGTCGCCGACCGCATGCGTGGTTGCCAGCAGGGTACGGTCGTACGCGATATTCACCGAGTGCAGAGCGCTCCGGTATAAAAAATAGGTGTCGATGACCAGGATGACGAACAGCGGCACGGTGATCCACGCCAGCACGTAACTGCGCGCGGAAAACCGCTTCCACGGGAGGAGCATGGCTAGGACTCTTTCGGCGTTTCCACCGGTGCGGTCTCTTCGCGCAAGAGGTAGCCCAGGCCGCGCAGGGTCATCAGCACGGTTCTGGTTCCGGCCAGTTTCTTGCGCAGGCGGTGCGCAACGACCTCGATGGCCTCGAAGTGCACATTCTCTTCGTCGGAGAATACGACCCGGAACAGGCGTTCCTTGGTCACGGCGTGGCCGGGCTTGGCAATCAGCGCCTGCAGCATGGCCTGTTCGCGCGGGGTCAGTTCCAGCGGATCGTCTTCGATGTAGAACGCGCCGGACTCGCGTTCGAAGCGCAGGTCGCCGCAGCGGATGGTCTTTTCCTCGTGGCCGTGGATGCGTCTCGACAGAGCGCGGATCCGTGCTTCGAGTTCGTCGAGGTCGAACGGCTTGGACAGGTAGTCATCGCCGCCGGCATTGAGCCCGGCAATCCGGTCGCCGACTGAAGAACGGGCGGTGAGGATCAGCACCGGCGTGTCGATGCCCGCGTTGCGCATGCGCTGCAGCAGGTGCAGGCCGTCCTCGCCGGGGATGTTCAGGTCGAGAATGATGATGTCGTGGACGTTCTGGCGTATGGCCTGGAAGGCTTTCAGGCCGTCAAAGCAGGGGGTGGCGGTGAATCCCCGCCTTTCGAGCGCGCGCACCAGCGCCCGGGACAGGTCAGGGTCGTCTTCGACAACGAGAATTTTCATCGCTCGGCCAGCGTGTTCAAGGTGGAAATTCCGGTCAGCTTATAGCAGGCGGCGGCTTATGGAAAGGCGCGGGAAGGTATGGAACAGCTGGGCTTGCGCTTTGCTTGACAGCCACTTGAAAGCCAAGGGAAAGGCAATCGCAAGTCTCGCCAAGGGGAGCGCCGTCTTCGTTTTTTTTCGGCGATTACAATGATTTCTCGACAGGTCGCCAACGTCATTGGCAAGAGGGCGCTGCGACCGTGTTCATTGATGTGCCGTTTTGACAAACAAGAAAATGAGGTCAAGCATGCAGAGCTTTCCGGAAACAAAGAAAAGGAAAATCCTCGGTTGTGTATGTTTCGCCACGGCGTTGATGGCCGGCTCGGCCGCAATGGCTGACGACGCCTGCCCCAACAGAGGTGAGCTGGATATGGCGTATTGCGATGCCAACAAGGATCTGGTGGCCGATCCGCCGACCGATCCGAAGAAATTCCGCAATCCAGGCACGCTGGTTTTTTCTTTTACGCCGCTTGAAGACCCGTCGGTCTATGAGAAGGTGTTCGATCCCTTCATCAAGTACCTTTCACAATGTTCCGGAAAGAAGACGGTCTTCTTCTCGGTACAGTCGAATTCGGCACAGATCGAGGCGATGCGCTCGGGGCGCCTGCACCTGGCCTTCTTCTCGACCGGGACGACGAACTTCGCGGTCAACGTCGCGGGCGCCGTGCCTTTTGCGATCCGGGCCGACGACAAGGGGCCGCACGGCTTCAACCTGATCGTCATTACGCGCAAGGATAGCCCGATCCAGAAAATTGCCGACCTGAAGGGCAAGAAGGTGGCGCATACCTCGCCTTCCTCGACCTCGGGGAACTCCGCACCGCGCGCATTGTTTCCCGGAATGGGGGTGACGCCGGAGAAGGATTACCAGGTGCTTTATTCGGGCAAGCACGACCAGTCGATCATGGGGGTGCTGTCCGGCGACTACGATGCGGCGCCGGTGGCTTCGGACATTTTCCATCAGATGGCCAAACGCGGCGTGATCAAGGAGGACGATTTCCGCATCGTCTTCACCAGCGCCAAGTTCCCGGTGAATTCGCTGGCCTATGCGCACGACCTCGAGCCCGGCCTGCGCGACAAGGTGGTCAAGTGCGTCTATGACTACAAATTCGACAGCGAACTGTCGAAAGGCATGGAAGGCGCAACGCATTTCACGCCGATCACTTACCAGAAGGACTGGGCGATCGTGCGCCAGGTCGGCGAAACGGCGGGTGAAAGCTATGGCCGTGCGGGCTTTGAGAAGGAGCGGGCCAAGGAAGAAGCCGCCCGCGCCAAGAAACAATGATCAGGCGATCGGTGCGCCGTCGCCAAACCCATCCAGTGATGCATTTCTCGGTTGATACCAGGAGTTGAAAATGAACATGAAATCAAGCCTTGCCGTGAAAAACTGCCTGTTCGGTCTCGCCCTGCTCGGTGCTGCCGGCGGTTCTCTCGTCCATGCGCAGGACAGTTGTCCGAACCGTGGGGAACTCGACGTCATGTACTGCGACGCCAACAACGATCTGGTCGCCGATCCGCCGACCGACCCGAAGAAGTTCCGCGATCCCAATACGCTGGTATTTGCCTTCACTCCGGTGGAAGATCCATCGATCTACGAGAAGCTGTTCCAGCCGTTCATGGCCCATCTTTCGCAGTGCGTGGGCAAGAAGACGGTCTTCTTCGCCGTTCAGTCCAACTCTGCCGAAATCGAGGCCATGCGTTCGGGCCGCCTGCATCTGGCCGCGTTCTCGACCGGTCCGACCAACTTCGCGGTGAATATCGCCGGTGCCGTTCCCTTCGCCATCCGCGGCACGGCGAATGGGCCGGAGGGCGTTTCGATCCAGCTGATCGTGCGCAAGGACAGTCCGTTCAAGAAGATCACCGACCTCAAGGGCAAGAAGGTGGCGCATACCTCGCCGTCCTCAAATTCGGGCAACCTGGCGCCGCGCGCGCTGTTCCCGGCGCTTGGGCTGACTCCCGAGAAGGATTACCAGGTCGTCTTTTCAGGCAAGCATGACCAGTCGGTTCTCGGCGTCAAGTCCGGCGACTACGATGCGGCGCCGGTGGCCAGCGACGTGTTGCAGCACATGATCGAGCGCGGCGTGGTCAAGGCGGACGATTTCAACACGCTCTACGTCAGCGAAAAATTCCCGACCGATTCCTATGCTTACGCGCATGATCTGGAGCCGAAACTGGTCGAGAAGATCAAGACTTGCTTCTTCGACTACAAGATCCCGCCGGAAATGGCCAAGGGCCTGGGCGGTGACCGATTCCTGCCGGCCAACTACAAGAAGGACTGGGAAATCGTGCGCAAGGTATCCCTCGCCGCCGGCCAGAACCTTGGCCGCAGCGGCTATGAAGCCGAGCAGAACAAGGCCAAGAAATAGGTTTGTCGTTGCGTCACAGACGGGCGTTTTCTTGAGAAAGGTTGTACAGCATGGCCGTTGTTCTGAGCATCAAGGGATTGACCAAGTCGTACAAGCCGGGAGTTCCGGTCCTGAAAGGCATCGACCTCGATTTCGAGGAGCGGGGCCTGACGGCGATCATCGGTTCTTCCGGTACCGGAAAGTCGACGCTGATCCGCATCATCAACCGGCTCATCGATCCGAGCGATGGGTCCATCCTGTTCAAGGGCCTGGAACTGTCGTCCATCGAGGGGCGTCATCTGCGCGAGGCCCGGCGGCGAATCGGCATGGTTTTCCAGGAGTACAACCTGGTCGAGCGGTTGTCGGTCATGGAGAACCTGTTGACCGGGCGGCTGGGTTACGTCAGCCCGATGAATGCCTGGCGGCGCAAGTTTCCTCCCGAGGACGTGGCGCACGCGCTGGAATTGCTCGATGTGATCGGACTGGCGGATTTTGCACACCAGCGGGCTGACAGCCTGTCCGGTGGGCAGCGTCAGCGGGTGGGGATTGCCCGGGCGCTGATGCAACGGCCGGAAATCCTTCTGGCCGACGAACCGACGTCGTCGCTGGACCCGAAAACGTCGGTGGAAATCATGGAGCTGCTCAAGTCCCAGGGCGTCAATAACGGGATTCCGGTAGTGGTGAATATTCACGACGTTGAACTGGCCAGGCGTTTTGCCGACCGCATCGTCGGCATGACGGGCGGACGCGTGGTGTTCGACGGCCCGCCGGATCAACTCTCCGACGATCACCTGAAGCTCATCTACGGCGGCGAAGGGTGGCTGCAATGACGCAGCCCGGCGCCCAGGCTTTCCCGCGGATTCCTGCCGGACGGAGGCAGCCTTTCCATTCGTCCTGGCAGGTCAAGCTGCTCGCCCTCCTGGTCGCGGCGTATGCCGTCTATGCGCTGGGCCAGCTCGATTTTTCCTACGATCGGTTCATCCGGGGGCTCGATAACGGAGCCCGGTTCCTTTCCCGCATGTTCCCCCCGAGCTACAAGAACTGGGATCAGTTGCTGACGGGCTTTATCGAGAGCATGGAGATTGCCGTCCTGGCCACCTTCTTCGGTGTGCTGCTGTCGCTGCCGATCGCCATCCTCGGTGCGCGCAACCTCATGCCGGCCTGGGCGACCTGGCCGGCGCGGCTGATCGTCACGCTGTGCCGGGCGTTCAATCCGGTCATCGTGGCCATCGTCTTCATCAAGGCAGTCGGATTTGGCGCACTGGCCGGCGTCCTGGCGCTCGTGGTTGCTTCCATCGGATTCGTCGGGAAGCTGTTCATGGAGGCCATCGAGGAAATCTCCATGAAGCAGATCGAGGCCGTTCGCGCCACCGGTGCCCCGTTTCTCAGCGTAGTGACCTACGGCGTGCTGCCGCAGGTTATCGGGCGCCTGGTCGGCTTCTGCACCTACCAGCTCGATGCCAACCTGCGCAATTCGACGATGGTCGGAATCGTCGGGGCGGGAGGCATCGGCGGGGCGCTCTTCGCCGCGTTCCAGCGTTTCGAGTACGACTTTGTGCTGGCCATCCTGATTACCATCATTGCCGTCGTGCTGCTCGGCGAATTTGCCTCGAACTATGTCAAACGTATCTTCCATGTCTGAGTCCGTTGCCTTGGCGCCGATGTCCAAAGTCTGGCAGCGCCATACCCTGCGCCAGAAAATGGCGCGCACGGCGCTGTGGCTGGTAATCGCCATTGCCGTGATGCTTTCGCTCCGCAGCATCAATGTCATCTGGGAGTTCCTCTGGGATGCTCCCGAACAGATGATGGACATGGGGCGACGCATGTGGCCGCCTGATATGGCCTACTATCCGAAGACCGTGCATGCGGCGCTCATGGAAACGTTCCACATCGCCACCCTCGGGACACTGTTTTCGATGGTGTTTGCGTTGCCACTGTCGATCCTGGCCGCCCACAACATCACCCCGCACAAGGGCTTGAACCTTTTTGCCAAGACCATGCTGGTGTCCAGCCGTTCGGTGAATTCGCTGGTCTGGGCGCTGCTGTTCGTAGCCGTGTTCGGCCCCGGTCCGCTGGCAGGCGCCGTGGCGATTGCCTTCCGTTCCATCGGGTTCGTCGGAAAGTTGCTCGGCGAGGCGCTGGAAGAGGTTCACTTCGGCGCCATCGAGGCACTGAAGGCTGCCGGAGCCACGCAGACCAGTCAGATCCTTTATGGCTACTGGCCGGCGGTGAAGCCGGCCTTCTGGTCGATCATGCTGCTGCGCTGGGATATCAATATCCGGGAGTCCTCGGTCCTTGGGCTGGTCGGCGCCGGCGGGCTCGGGATGGTCATGAACGCGGCCATCGATACCTTCCAGTGGAACCGCGTGGCGGTCATCCTGCTGACCATCTTCGCCGTGGTGGTTATCGGCGAGGTGGTGGTGACCTTCTTCCGGAGGCGGTTGATTTAGAGGCTTCATCACTCGCTACCGATTCCCGCCTGGCCTCCCTTCTGCTATCGTTTGCTCCCCATTCAAGCGGTAAGCAATGATATGTCCCACGAAGTCGTCGATACCCAGGTGTCCCCCACCGGCAAGCTGGAGGTCCTCTCCCGCGCCGAAGTCGCCAGCCTGCTCGACCGCAGCCATGGCGGACTGCACGAGCTGTTCCGCAACTGCGCACTGGCCGTTCTGAATTGCGGCAACGAACTCGATGACGGCAAGGAATTGCTTGAACGCTACGAGTCCTTCGGCATCCGGCTGATCAGCCGCGAGCGCGGCATCAAGCTCGACATTCACGGTGCGCCGGCCAGTGCGTTTGTCGACGGGAAGATGATTACCGGTATCCGCGAACATCTGTTCTCCGTCCTGCGCGACGTCGTCTATCTGGGTGACGAGATTCGCAACAACCCGAAATTCGACCAGAGCACGTCGGAGGGCGTTACCGACACGGTTTTCCACATCCTGCGTAATGCCGGCATCCTGCAGCCGGTCAACGATACCAACGTCGTGGTCTGCTGGGGCGGCCACTCGATCGCCCGCGAGGAATACGACTACACCAAGCTGGTCGGCTACCAGCTTGGGCTGCGCGGTCTCGACATCTGCACCGGCTGCGGCCCGGGGGCCATGAAAGGACCGATGAAAGGGGCGGCCATCGGCCATGCCAAGCAGCGCATTGGCGGGCGCTATCTGGGTTTTTCCGAGCCGGGCATCATTGCCGCCGAATCGCCCAATCCGATCGTCAATGCGCTGGTCATTTTCCCCGATATCGAGAAGCGGCTCGAAGCCTTTGTCCGCGTGGGTCACGGCATTGTCGTCTTTCCTGGCGGTGCCGGAACGGCAGAGGAAATTCTCTACCTGCTGGGCATCCTGCTGCATCCGGATAACGCCGATCTTCCATTTCCGGTGATATTCACCGGTCCCCGGAGTGCGGAAAGCTACTTCCGGCGCATCGACGAGTTCGTCGGCGAAACACTCGGCGTCGAGGCGCAACGCCTCTACAAGATCGTCATCGACGACCCGGAGCGGGTGGCCCGCGAGATCAAGGGCGGCCTGGAGACGGTGCGCGATTTCCGCAAGGGCCGGCGCGATGCCTACAACTTCAACTGGCTGCTGCACGTGGACAGCGCCTTCCAGCGCCGCTTTCGGCCGACGCACGAGGCCATGCGCACGCTCGACCTGCACAAGAACCAGCCGAACCACGCGCTGGCCGCCAATCTGCGCCGCGCCTTCTCGGGTATCGTCGCCGGGAATGTCAAGGCCAACGGCATCCGCGAAATCGAACGGCACGGGCCGTTCGAGATCCATGGCGACGCCGGGATCATGGGGCCAATGGACGACCTGCTGGCCTCTTTCGTGCAGCAAAGCCGCATGAAACTGCCGGGCAAGGAGTACAACCCGTGCTACCGGGTCATCGGGCGGGTAGCCGAACGTCTGGAGAATGATCCGCTACCCTGAAGGCCCCTGCACGGTTCCCCGTGCAGAGGCATCGATCGGAGCGCGAACGGAGGGTTGTGGCTTTCGCTCGAGTCGGCGCCGGAAACGTGCCTCTCGATGAGACATATTTCCACCTCTCCATTGTGCGCTTTGGTAGAGTGGCCTGAAGACGAAAAGGTGGGGGAGCGGCCTTGGCTTACTGCCGCAGGAAAACCAGCAAGAAGATTCGTGGTGGAGACTCCGCATGACCAGGAGATCCGCTTGGGTGGCCATATGCGCTTGGGTGCTTCTCGTTTGCGCCTCGCTCGCCTGGAACTGGCGACAGGTGGGCAACTCGGTCGGCGAATTGGCGCGCGCCGAGGCGCGCTCGAACTTCGAGAAGGATCTGGTTTATCGCCGCTGGGCGTCCGGGCATGGTGGTGTTTACGTGCCGCCAACGCAGCAAACGCCCCCCAATCCGTATCTTGAGCATCTTCCCGACCGGGATGTGACGACCACCGGCGGCAAAGAACTGACGCTCGTCAATCCGGCCTACATGACGCGCCAGGTCCACGAACTCGCTGCAGGGCAATACGGCGCGCGGGGCCATATCACCAGCCTGAATCCGCTCCGCCCCGAAAACGCCGCCGACGAGTGGGAAACGCGGGCGTTGCAGTCGTTCGAAAGCGGCACGCGCGAGGTGGTTTCGACGGAGCGCATCGATGGTATCCCCTTCCTGCGCTTCATGCGTCCCTTGATCACTGAGGAATCGTGCCTGAAATGTCACGAGAAGCAAGGATACAAAGTCGGCGACATTCGCGGTGGTATCAGCGTTTCGATTCCGTTCGCTCCTTACCTCGATGTCGCCTGGCAGCAGCGCTCGCATCTGTTGATCGGGCACGGTGTCATCGGGACACTGGGACTGCTTGGGCTGTGGGTGGCCTATCGCCGGTTGAGGCGGGTCGAGGAGAAATTGCGCGACAGCCACGAGGTGCTGAACAGCATCATGGAAACCACCAAGGACGGTTTCTGGCGTGTCAGCGCCGCGGCGCGGTTGCTCGACGTCAATCCGGCCTATTGCAGGCTCTCCGGCTATGCGCGCGAAGACCTGTTGGGCATGAGTCTGCGAGAACTGGAGGCAAAGGAGAATGCCGAAGAGATCGAGGGGCACATCCGGCGCGTGATCGAGAACGGCAGCGAGCTATTCGAAACGCGGCATCGCCGCAAGGACGGTTCGGTCTGGCGTGTGGAAGTGAGCGCCGTCTATCGGGGAGTGGGCGAAGGGGAGTTCTTCGTCTTTCTGCGCGACATCACGGAACGGAAGGCCACGGAGGATGCACTCGCGGCAAGTGAAAACCGCTTCCGCCTGATTTCCTCGATTTCCAGCGATGTTCTTTATTCGTGCCGGCGTTCCGAAAAAGGGCAGTTCCTGATCGACTGGATGGCAGGAAATACCGACCGGCTGTTCGGCCTCGATGCAGCGGAGATCATGGCCAGAGGCTGCTGGCGGCCGTTTGTCGTTCCGGAAGACTTGCCCGTGTTTGATTCCAATATTACGCAACTGACGGCCGGCACCTCGAGCGATGCAATCCTGCGCATCCGGCATCGCCATGGAACGGTGCGGTACCTGCGCAGCGTCGCCCGGGTCGAGGAGGAATCGGGCAATCAGGGGCGCCATCAGCTCTACGGAGCCTTGCAGGACATCACCGAGCGCATGCAGGCAGAAGAAAAACTCCGTCTTGCGGCCAGTGTGTTCTCGCACGCCAGCGAAGGCATCATGATTACGGCGGCGGATGGGACGATCATCGAAGTGAACGACGCGTTCACCCGGATCACCGGATACGATCGTCTTGAGGTGCTGGGCCATAGTCCGCGGATGCTGAAATCCGGCCGCCACGATGAGGCGTTTTACGTGGCCCTGTGGACGGCATTGGCCGAGAAGGGCCACTGGTATGGCGACATCTGGAACCGGCGCAAGAACGGCGAGGTGTACGCGGAAATGCTGAATATCACGGCCCTGCGCGATGCCGCAGGCGTGATCCGGCAGTACGTGGCGCTTTTTTCGGACATTACGCTGCAAAAGGAACATGAGCGTGAACTGGAGCACATTGCCCATTACGATGCCCTGACCACGCTGCCCAATCGCGTGCTGCTGGCCGACCGCCTGAACCAGGCCATGCTGCAGGCGCCCCGGCGCGCCCAGCGGCTGGCCGTGGCCTACCTCGATCTCGACGGCTTCAAACGGGTCAATGATACGTACGGGCACGAATCAGGCGACCAGTTGCTGGTCGCGCTGGCGAACCGCATGAAACAGACCTTGCGCGAAGGCGACACAATCGCCCGCATGGGGGGCGACGAGTTTGTCGCCGTCCTGCTCGATCTGCCGGACGCCGACACGTGCCTGCCGATGCTCGATCGCCTGTTGGCTTCCGTGGCTCAGCCGATATCCGTCGGCGAGCTCGTGCATCAGATTTCGGCCAGCCTCGGCGTAACTTTCTATCCGCAGGCGGAAGATGTCGATGCCGACCAGCTCTTGCGCCAGGCCGACCAGGCCATGTACCAGGCCAAGCTGGCCGGCAAGAACCGCTTCCACGTCTTCGATGCCGACCGTGATCGCAGCGTTCGCGGACACCATGAAAGCCTGGAACGCATTCGCCGCGCCCTGTACGACCGGGAACTGGTGCTCCACTACCAGCCCAAGGTCAACATGCGCACCGGATTGGTGATCGGTGCAGAGGCGCTGATCCGCTGGCAGCATCCCGAGCGGGGATTGTTGCCGCCCGGGGCGTTCCTGCCGATCATCGAAGATCATCCGTTGGCTGTCGAAGTGGGGGAATGGGTGATCCATGGCGCTCTGGCCCAGATTCGCCTCTGGCAGGACGCCGGTCTGGACGTGTCGGTGAGCGTGAATATTGGCGCCCGCCAGTTGCAGCAGACTGACTTTGTCGATCGCCTGCGCGCGATCCTGGCGGTGCATCCGCGCGTCAGCCCGGAAAAGCTGATGATGGAGGTCGTGGAGACCAGCGCCCTGGAAGACCTGACGCGCATCTCGCGGATCATCGAGGCGTGTCAGACGATCGGCGTGAGTTTCTCACTGGACGATTTCGGCACGGGTTATTCCTCGCTGACGTACCTCAAGCGTTTGCCGGTCCGGAAACTCAAGATCGACCAGAGCTTCGTGCGCGACATGCTCGACGATCCCGACGATCTGGCCATTCTGGAAGGAATTCTCGGTCTGGCGACGGCGTTCGATCGTCAGGTCATCGCCGAGGGCGTGGAGACCGTGGAGCACGGACGAATTTTGCTCCGGCTGGGCTGCGAACTGGCCCAGGGGTACGGGATTGCCCGGCCCATGCCGGCTTCCGAATTCGCCGGCTGGGCGGCGTCATGGCGTCCTGATCCCGCCTGGAGCAATCTGTCGCCGATCGATCGCAGCGACCTGCCGTTGCTTTATGCCGCCAGCGAACATCGTGCCTGGCTGGCCCACATCGAAAGCTATCTCAAGGGTGAGCGGGACACTTTGCCTATGCTGGATAACCGCCAATGCCGCTTCGGACAATGGCTACAGTCCGAAGGCTGGGTTTGCCGCGAGGGACATCTGGCCTTCGGGGACATGGAGGACGCACACCAGCGAATGCATGCGCTGGCGGCCGAAATCTGTGTGCTCCATTCTGCCGGAGGATACGTGGAACCCGCTCGGATGAGCGAACTGCGCAGCCTGCTGGGGGCGTTCCTCGACGATCTGAAGCGGATGATGCGCTAGGCGCGAGAGCCTTCCTGGGTTGCCAGCCCCCGCGAGCTCTTGTCGTTCATTCGCCGGTCTTCCGGCATTGGACCCTGGCTTCCAGCCAATAGACGATATCCCCGATGACGGCAATGCTGCCGGAGACCACGAACGAGGCGGCTGAAACCACGCCGGCGAGTACCAGCAATTCGGCGCAGGCTCTGTCGTTGCACCCCAGAAAGGCTTCGACCTGGGTGGAATTGAGTTTCATGTGTCTCTGGATCGTGTCGCACGCGGGGTTGTATTCCATGGTGGTGTGCGGATAGAAAACGCAGCCGGCCAGAATCACGACGGCAAGAATCCGCGCTTTGGGG